>JAEULB010000057.1 GCA_016792585.1 Rhodospirillaceae bacterium | reverse complement strand
AGCCTGTCTCGTGTCCCAGTCCGCCAGCGGATCGGATCTGACCTCCCGCGCGCTCCTGCCTCAGGGGCTGCGCGACGTGCTGCCGCCGGACGGCGACCACGAGACCCGGGTCGTCGAGAGCCTGATGGCGTGCTTCGCAGCGCACGGTTACGAGCGGGTCAAGCCGCCGCTGGTCGAGTTCGAGCAGAGCCTTCTGGGCCAGGTGAGCCCGTCGGTCGCCAACCGCACCTTCCGGATGATGGACCCGGTCTCGCAGCGGATGATGGCTCTGCGTCCGGACATGACGCTGCAGGTGGCGCGGATCGCGACCACGCGGCTCAAGAAGGCGCCGCGGCCGGTACGCCTTTCGTATGCTGGTGAAGTCATGCGGGTGATGGGCTCGCAGCTGAGCCCTGAGCGCGAGTTCACCCAGGTCGGGTTCGAGCTGATCGGCGCCGAGACGCCGGAGGCCGACGCCGAGGTGATCCTGATCGCCGCCGAGGCCGCGCGCCGGGTCGGCGTGAAGGGACTCTCGGTCGATCTGATGGCGCCGAACCTGGTGCCGGCGCTGCTGTCGGCCCACGGCGTCGAGGGCGATGAGGCCAAGGCCTTCCGGGCAGCGCTCGACGGCAAGGATGTCGACGCGGTGGCCAAGCTCGGCGGGCCGGCGAAGCTCGTCGCCCAGCTCCTGGCCGCGTCCGGACCGATCGCCCCGAGCCTGGCTGCGCTCGAGCGGATCGACCTCCCGATCGACGCCCGCGCCCATGTCGACTCCCTGAAGGCGGTCTCGCGCCTGGTTCAGGCCGCCGACCCGCAGGTGACGCTGACCGTGGATGCGGTCGAGAACCGCGGCTTCGCCTATCACACCGGCGTCAGCTTCTCGCTGTTCGTGCGGGGGGTGCGCGGAGAGCTTGGCCGCGGCGGCCGCTACCGCGCGGGCGAGGTGGGCGAGGGAGCGACCGGCCTCACCTTCTATATGGACACCATGATCCGTTCGCTGCCGGCGGCGGTCGCCGGGCGGAAGGTCTTCGTGCCGCACGGGCTTTCGCCTGACGTCGGCAAGCGCCTGCGAGAGCAGGGCTGGGTCACCGTCGCCGGCCTCGCGGCCGCTGCCGACGCAATGGCCGAAGCAAGACGTCTCGGCTGCAGTCACATCGCCGGAGCCGACGGCAACACCAAGAGCATCGAGCGCGCGGCATGACCAACGTGGTGGTGGTCGGCGCCCAATGGGGCGACGAGGGCAAGGGCAAGATCGTCGACTGGCTGTCGGAGCGCGCCGACGTGGTGGTACGATTCCAGGGCGGCCATAACGCCGGCCACACGCTGGTCATCGGCAACACCACCTACAAGCTGAGCCTGCTGCCGTCCGGCGTGGTGCGCGGCAAGATGTCGATCCTGGGATCTGGCGTGGTTCTCGATCCCTGGCACCTGCTCAAGGAGATCGGCATCCTCAAGGAGCAGGGCGTGGAGGTCACGCCGCAGACCCTGCGGATCGCCGAAAACGTCACCCTGATCCTGCCGGTGCACAGCATCCTCGACCTCGCGCGCGAAGAAGCCCGCGGGGATGCCAAGATCGGCACCACCGGCCGCGGCATCGGCCCTGCGTATGAGGACAAGGTCGGCCGCCGCGCCATCCGGCTCTGCGACCTGGCCGATCCGGCTACTCTGCCGGAGAAGGTCCGACAACTGCTGCTGCATCACAACGCGCTGCTGAAGGGCCTCGGCAAGGAGCCCTATGACGGCGACAAGCTGGTCGCGAGCCTGATCGAGATCGCGCCCAAGGTGCTGCCTTTCGCCGAGGCGGTGTGGCTGCGCCTCGACGACCTCCGCCGCGACGGCCGCCGCATCCTGTTCGAAGGCGCGCAGGGCACGATGCTGGACGTAGACAGCGGCACGTATCCCTACGTGACCTCGTCGAACACGGTGGCGGCACAGGCGGCGACCGGCACTGGCATGGGACCGCGCGGCATCGGCTACGTGCTGGGAATCACCAAGGCGTATACGACCCGGGTCGGTTCAGGCCCGTTCCCGACCGAGCTGCATGACGAGATCGGCAAGCGGATCGGCGAGATCGGGCGCGAGTTCGGCACCGTGACCGGCCGGCCCCGGCGTTGCGGCTGGTTCGACGCGGTGCTGGTCCGCCAGTCGCTGCGCGTCGGCGGCATCGACGGCATCGCGCTGACCAAGCTCGACGTGCTCGACGGCCTGAAGGAGCTCAAGGTCTGCACCGGCTATACACTGGAGGGGGCCCGGCTCGACCACCTGCCTCAGGGGGCGTCGGTGCAGGCGCGGATCAAGCCGGTCTACGAGACCTTCGAGGGCTGGGAGCAGTCGACCCGGGGCGCCCGCTCCTGGGCCGACCTTCCCGCGACCGCGGTAAAATATGTGCGTCGGATCGAGGAGCTGATCGGATGCCCCGTGGCGCTGCTGTCCACCAGCCCCGAGCGCGAGGACACGATCCTGGTCCGGGATCCGTTCACTAATTGACCCGGGAGGCGTCCCGGTCGCATAAATGATCGGGTGGGTTTGGGCGACCGATTCGGATCGCCTCCCCATCCTCCCGCCCTGATTCGGGGCGTGGGAGGAGGCCGATGTCGGACGCGCCTACCAACACGAGCACACCCGGCGGCGCCGTCACCATCGACGGCCGCTTCGACGTCTTCCCGACCAGCCCGCTCCCGCAATACGACGCGCCGTCGGCAAAGGCCTTTCTCGCCCAGTCCAAGAGGGACCCCGACGACCGGCTCGTCGCGATGATCCTCGACTGGCGCCTGCCGCCGCAGATCGATGTGATGTCGGCGCTCCGCAACTTCACGCCGACCTCGATGGCGCGGATGATCGAGTGGGGCGTGGTGCCATGGGCGCCGGAGAACCGCCGGCTGATGGCGGTGGTCATGGAACGCCCCGGCGGCGACCGGGTGATGGCGACGGCGAAGTCGACCTTCACGCCGTTCGACGAGGCGATGATCATCAAGGGCGTGCTGACGCCGCTGCTGCCCGTGATCCGCGAGCTGCAGGCGCGCGGCCAGACCCACCGGAACATCCGGCCGACCAACCTCTTCTTCACCGACGCCCAAAACCGGCAGGTGGTGCTGGGCGAGTGCTACACCTCGCCGCCGGGCATGCACCAGCCGCACTGGGTCGAGTCGATCGAGAGTCACGCGACAGACCCGGCGGCCCGTGGGCGGGGACGACTGTTCGACGACATCTATTCACTCGGCGCCACCATCCTGGCGCTGGCGATCGGCCGCGCCCCGGTGCCGGAGTCCGATCCTCACACGCTGCTTCTCAACAAGATCAACTACGGCTCCTATGCGGCGCTCGCCGCTCAGCACCGGGTGTCGCTGCCGCTCGCCGAGCTTCTGCGGGGGCTGCTCGCCGACGACCTCAAGGAGCGCTGGACGCTACGCGAGGTCGAGCTGTGGATGGGCGGCCGGCGCCTCTCGCCGAAGCAGCCGAAGCTGCCGAAGCGCGCGACGCGGCCGTTCGAGCTTGCCGGCCGCGAGTACTTCAACGCGCGCGCGCTCGCGGTCGGGTTCTCCACCGAATGGCGGTCGTCGAGCCCGGCGATCCGCGGTGCCGCCTTCGACACTTGGCTGAAGCGCAGCCTCAGCGACGATCAGATCAGCGAGCGTGTCACCAAGATCGCCAATCCCGCCGGGTCGAAGGACGTGGGCGAGGGCGAGCGGCTGGTGGCGCGGACCTCGGTCGCCCTCGATCCGCCCGCGCCGCTTCGCTTCAAGGGCCTGTCGCTGATGCTCGACGGCATCGGCGACCTGGTCTCGGTCAGCCTCGACAACGCCGAGCGCCGCGGCATCCTCGCCGAGCTGTTCCAGGCGCGGCTGGCCCCGGTGTGGCTCGCGGGACAGGTGGAGGCACGGTCCGACACGTCGCGATGGCAGCAGGCCTTCGAGCGTCTGCCGCCATACATCAGCTCGGGCACCGCCGGCTACGGCATCGAGCGTTGCCTCTACGAGCTGAACGCCCATCTGCCGTGCCTGAGCCCGATCGTCGAGCGCTTCTACGTCACCAACATGGCGGAAATGATCTGGGCGCTGAACGACTATGCCCGCAATCCGGGGCTCGCGCCGAAGCTGATCGACCGCCACCTCGCGGCGTTCTGCGCGGTGCGCTGCAAGCAGATGAGCGACCAGTGGCTCCGGCCGCTGGGCGACAACGAGCAGTCGAGCTCCTACAAGATCGGCGTGCTCAAGATCGTCGCGCTGATCCAGCAGGTGAGCAAGATCGAGACCGCGCCCGACCTGACCAAGCTCCTCGCCGAGATGCTGGCGCCGGTGGTCGACAGCTTCCATAACCTGAAGCAGCGCAAGAAGATGCACTCGGACCTGGAGGCCGCGGGGAAGACCGGCAAGTCCTCGGAGCTGCTGGCGCTGTTCAACGACATCCAGGTCCTCGACCGCGACGAGAAGGCCTATCAGGCGGCCCAGGGGAACTACCAGCGCACCGCGACCCAGATCTCGCTGCTGCATGTCGATGCATCCAACGCCCATCACCACGCGAAGGAGATGGGCGAGCAGGTGGCGGCGATCGCCTCAGGCTCGATCGCGACCCTGATCGCCTCGATCGTGTTCCTGGTCTACTTCATCTGAACGACGCATGACCGACCTTCCGACCATGCCCCGGAGCGCCCAGTCGGTCGCCTCCAAGGTGATCGGCGGCGTCATCCTCGTCGGCGTCTGCGTGTGGTTCCTGCCTTCCGTGCTGGTGCTGGTGATCGGCATGGCGCCGACGATCGTCGCCTTCTTCACCGACCGCCGGAAGGAGAAGTACGCCGCCTTCTGCGTCGGCGCGATGAACCTGCTCGGCGTGCTGCCGGTGGCGCTCGGCATGTGGACGCGCGATCACAGCATGGACTCGGCCATGCGCAACGTGACCAACGTGTTCAACTGGTTCCTGATGTATGGCGCGGCGTCGCTGGGATGGGGCCTCTATGCGGTGACGCCGGCGATCGTCGCCTTCGTGCTGCGCATGCAGATCGAGCGCCGCATCACCAAGATGCAGAGCTATCAGCGCGAGCTGATCGACGAGTGGGGCGAAGGCGTGACCGAAGGCACCAAGACCGCCGAGGACAAGGCCGCAGCGGCGGCGGCAGCGGCGGTCGACGAGAAGTAGAGAAGGGAAGGGCGGGCACGAGGCCCGCCCTTGAAGGCAAACGCGCCGGATCGAAGGCGTCAGCGGGCCGGCTGCGCCGCGGTCTTCGGCAGCTGGGCCGATCCCGCCAGCCTGGAGGCGGCGATCTTCATCGCCTTCTGCAGCTTCTCGAAGGCCCGTACCTCGATCTGGCGCACGCGCTCGCGGCTGATGCCGTATTCCTGGCTCAGGTCCTCGAGCGTCGCCGGCTCGTCCTGGAGGCGACGCCGGGTCAGGATGTGGCGCTCACGCTCGTTGAGCCCCTTCATCGCGTCTTTCAGCAGGCGCATGCGCTGGCTGGTCTCCTCGCGCTCTCCGAGCTCCTGCTCCTGGTTCTCGCGGTCGTCGACCAGCCAGTCCTGCCACTCGCCCTCGCCGTCGACGCGCAACGGCGCGTTCAGCGAATGATCGGGCGCGGCGAGACGCCGGTTCATCGAGACCACGTCTTCCTCGGGCACCGACAGGCGCTCGGCGATCTTCTTCACCTGCTCGGGCGAGAGATCGCCTTCCTCGATCGCCTGGATCTGGCCCTTGATCTTGCGGAGGTTGAAGAAGAGCTTCTTCTGCGCGGCGGTCGTGCCCATCTTCACCAGCGACCACGAGTGCAGGATGTATTCCTGGATCGCGGCGCGGATCCACCACATGGCATATGTCGCCAGACGGAAGCCGCGCTCCGGCTCGAAGCGCTTCACCGCCTGCATCATGCCGACATTGCCTTCGCTGATCAGCTCGCCGAGCGGCAGCCCGTAGCCGCGGTAGCCCATGGCGATCTTCGCGACCAGGCGCAGGTGGCTTGTGACCAGACGATGCGCAGACTCGGTGTCGCCATGCTCGCGCCACGCCTTGGCGAGCATGTACTCCTCCTGCGGCTCGAGCATCGGGAACTTGCGGATCTCCTGGAGATATCGCGAGAGGTTGCCCTCCGCGCTCATCACCGGGATCGAGGGAACGCTGACAGTCATCTACGCCTCCGTTCGCTAAAAGGTCCAACAGACCGGATGACCTCCCCCTCCCCTGGGCTGGCACCCGACCCTAGACGCCGGCCCCTTGATGGGCTCCGGCCGATGTCCTGGCACTCTCCGAAGACGAGTGCCAATGCATGTCTTTCTACGCCCAACCTTCCCGTCTTGTCAAGAATACCCGAGTGTCGTGATAAGTTACTGTTTCGATTTGGGAACTCCGGACAGATCCAGTAACTCTTTGATATCGCTATATACACCACGGTTGAATTGAAGCTCTCGTCCCGTCGTCGGATGGGTAAACCCTAGTTGATAGGCATCCAATGCCTGCCGTGGAAAGTCCCGAAGCGGGGCCGGTGCGGAGGTCCGCTTGCCGCCATAGGTCGGATCGCCGACCAGGGAATGTCCTGCGTGGGCAAGATGGACGCGGATCTGATGGGTGCGCCCGGTGTCGAGGCGGCAGTCGAGGAGGCTGGCGACCGTATCCATGATCCTCGCCTCCAGCCGGTAGCGCGTCCGCGCCGGTTTGCCTCCGGATTTAACCACGGCCATCTTCTTCCGGTTCCTGGCGGAGCGGGCGATGTTGCCCGAGATCGCGCCGATCGGCGGGCTCGGAACGCCCCAGACCACCGCCTTGTAGGCGCGGAGCACGGTGCGGGCGGCGAATTGCCGCGCGAGCCCGGTCAGCGCCAGCTCGGTCTTTGCCGCCACCATCAGCCCGGACGTGTCCTTGTCGAGACGATGGACGATTCCCGGCCGCCGCTCGCCGCCGATGCCGGCAAGGCTCGGCCCGCAATGGGCGATCAGCGCGTTCACCAGCGTTCCTTCCGGATTGCCGGGAGCGGGATGGACGACCAGTCCGGGCGGCTTGTCGATCACGATCAGATGCTCGTCCTCGTAGAGAACCGCCAGCGCCATGTGTTGCGGCGCTGGCGTGGCATCGATAGGTTCGGGAAGGATGATGGCGAAACTTAGGCCAGCCCGGACCTTGTCCGAGGCCTTCACCGGTGCTCCCCCGATCGTGACCCGACCTTCCTCGATCAACGTCTTGATCCGGCTGCGCGACAATTCGGGCAGGCGAAGCGCCAATGCGCGGTCGACGCGGATGCCGTCCTCGGCCGCCTCGAAGGTGCCGGAGAGGGCCTGACCGATGCCTGCGGATCGTGCCCTCAAGATCGCCGTGGTCGGGATGGGAATCCTCATCGTGCTGGGGCTGGTCGTCGTCTTCGCCACCATCGCCAAGCGGATGACCGCCGGCAAGGGGCCGGAGGTCGCGACCGCGGTCGAAGCGCCGGCGCCGAAGCCGGCCATGGCATTCGGCGACACGCTGGTCTCTATCCCGCGTGGCGGGCGCATGGTCGATTTCCGCTCGGACGGCAACCGGCTGCTCATTCATGTACGACCGCCCGGGCTCGAAGATGTGATCCACGTCATCGATCTCGCCACCGGCAAGCTTCTGGGCACGGTGACGGTGGCCCCCCGGCCGCAGTGACTTTCTGAGAGACGCCAAGGACCCCGATGAATTTCGCTTCCGACAACCTTGCGGGCGCTTTGCCCGAAGTGATGGATGCCGTCGTCGCTGCCGGCAAGGGCGCGCTGGGCGCCTACGGCAACGATGACCTGACCAAGCGCATGGAGGCGCGGGTCTCCGAGGTGTTCGAACGCGACTGCGGCGTGTTCCTGGTCGGCACCGGCTCGGCTACGAACGCATTGGCGCTGTCGATGCTCTCGCCGCCGGTCGGGCGGATCTTCGTGCATCCCTCGGCGCATTCGCAGACCGACGAGTGCAACGCGCCCGAGTTCTATACCGGCGGTGCCAAGCTGCATCCGGTCGACGGCAAGCACGGCAAGATCGCGCCGGCCGATCTCGAGGCGGCGATCAAGAGTATCGGCAAGGACCCGCACTGGGCGCCGCCGACCGCGTTCAGCGTCACGCAGGTGACCGAGGCGGGCACGGTCTATTCGGTCGACGAGTTGGGATCGCTCGGCGAGGTAGCGAAGCGCCACAAGCTGGGATTCCATCTCGACGGTGCGCGCTTCGGCAATGCTCTGGCATCGCGCAACGCTTCGCCCGCGGAAATGAGCTGGAAGGCCGGCGTCGACATCCTGTCCTTCGGCGGCACCAAGAACGGCTGCCTCGCGCTCGAGGCGGTGATCCTGTTCGACAAGGCCCGGGCCGACGAGATGGCTTATCGGCGGATGCGCGGCGGCCATCTTTTCTCGAAGATGCGGTTCTTCTCATCCCAGATGCTGGCGTATCTCAAGGACGACCTCTGGCTCAGGACCGCGCGGCGCTCGAACGGCATGGCTAAGCGCCTGGGCGAGGGGCTGGCCGCGATCCCGGGCGTCGAGCTGCTGCATCCGGTCGATGCCAACGAGATCTTCCTCACCGCCCCGAAGAAGATGATCGACGGCCTCGAGGCCGACGGCTTCGTCTTCTACCGCTGGACCGAGGGGCCGCGCCCGATGATCCGCCTGGTCGCCTCGTTCGAGACCACGAACGAGGAGGTCGACGCGCTGCTGGCCTCCGCCAAGAGGCACGCCTGAACTGCCGGCACTTGAAAGCCCAGGCCTCCTGGGCTAAGTCACGGGTCCTTCGGCCCGAAGGCTTCGTCCCCTTCGTCTAGAGGCCCAGGACACCGCCCTCTCACGGCGGTAACAGGGGTTCGAATCCCCTAGGGGACGCCAAATCGATGCACTCCTGGGCCTGCGGGGTCGTCACCCGACAATCCGATCGATTGCCTGAAGTGCAGGCCGCGCTGATACGGCAGATTGTCCGCGCCGCCGGCGTCCGGAGCATTTTCCATTGAGCGCCCCGCAAAACCTCCGTAGAGATAATTCAACTAAGAATAGCAGCTTCGCCGTTGCCCATTCGGAGCCGCGATGCCCTCGCTCCGTGACAGGCGCGCCCTGGCTGGTGGGCGCCGGGGCCTTTCGTCGGAAGAAGCCTCCGCCTGGTCTGTTCACCGACATCGTCATGCCCGGAGGCAGCGGCACGACGCTGGCAGCGCGGGCGCGCCAGCTCAGGCCTGATCTGAAGATCCTCTTCGCCTCCGGCTTAAACGACTCGTCCACGCACGGCGGGCCGGCGCTCGCTCCTGCCGACGAGCTCCTGATCAAGCCCTATCGGCGCGACACGCTGGCGTCGAAACTTCGGGAGGTCCTCGGTCGAGGAAAGCTGCCCGGGGCCGGTTGACATGCCGCTGGGCGGTGCTTCAATCGGCTCGGGATGGGAGGGAAGGGTGTGTTCCGTGGCGACGTTAGATGACCGCTAGGAAGCCGCCGTCGACGGTGCTGTCGGCGATGGCGAGGCTGAACGAGCGTCTCGCCGCCGAGGAGACCGACGCGGGCGCGGCGGCGCGTCATCGCGAGCAGGCCGAACGCCATCGCCGCGACGCCGCGGAAGCGGCGATCGCCGACTGGCCGGAGGCCTTCCGCGTCCAGATGGAAGCGGCGCTTCACGACCAGGCACAGCTCCTGGACGAGACCCAGAAGATGATGGCGGCCTGGACCAGGCGGCGGCAGGAGGCGATGGAATCCGGCTTCCGCACGCTGCAGAAGCTCTCGGCGTCGCGCGACGTCGCCGAGATGGCGGCTGCGTACAGCGAATGGCTGACCAGCAGCATGGGCCGGATCATGTCGGACATGATGGCGGCTCAAGACGGTGCGATGCGCCTTGCCAATCTAGGACAGTCGACGATGACGGCGATGTCAGCGAAGGACCCGGCCGCGCCCGATCCGAGCGCGCGCGGCAAGGGGCCGAAGCCGGGATGATTGCCGGAAAGGTCTTCCTTCTCATCGACGACGACCGGTTCTTCGCCAAGCTGACGGCAGCGATGCTGGCGCCGGCCGAGGTCGTGATCGCGAAGAACGGTGCCGAAGGCCTCGCCTTCATGAAGGAGCGGCATTTCGATCTCCTGATCACCGACCTCCTGATGCCGGAGAAGGACGGGATCGAGACCATTCTCGAGATCCGTCGGGCCAACGCGACCTTGCCGATCCTCGCGATCTCGGGCGGCGGCCGCTACAACCCGCGCGAGGACCTGCTGCGCATGGCGCAGCGGCTCGGCGCCAACGGGACGCTGCAGAAGCCCTTCGCCCGCGCGGACCTGCAGGCAGCGGTGGACCAGTGCCTCGCCGCCGGACCCGCCGGTTGAAGCGGCATTGACGGAGGTCTACGCTTGCGGCTGCTCTCAAGCAGCGGAGCGGTCATGAGCTTCAAGGTCGCGGGTCCTCTTCCTGGCGCGGCATTCGGCGGCAGGATCAATCATGCCGGCGGGGCCGAGACGATCGTCGGGGCGGCGGAGGCCGACCCGTCCGGGCTGCCCAAGGCGCTTGCCGAGGCCGACGGCCTGCTGCTGCTGAGAGGCATGGACGCGATCGCGGCGAGGCCCGACCTTCTGTTGCGGCTGAGCCGCCTCTTCGGGGCGGAAATCGAGGACTACCGCAGCAACCTGACGCCGCTGCACATGGTGCACACCGAGGTTCCGGAAATCCTGATCGTCTCGAACGTGCCGCCGGTCAACCGGATGCCGCCGGCGCTGCCCAGTCCGCCGCTGACGGCCGACGGCAGGTTCCCGGTCCAGTTCCCTCATCGCCGCGGCTGGCACACCGACCAGAGCTATCGCCGGCCGCCGCCGGATGTCTCGCTCTTCTTCGCGGTGACGCCGGTGCCGAAAGGACAGGGCCAGACGCTGTTCGCCGATTGCGCGGCCGCCTACGACGCCCTTTCGCCGGCGCTGAAGGCGAAGGTCGATGCTCTCGAAGGACTGCACAGCAAGGGCCGCACCGGGCGTTCCTACGATCAGGTCCGGAACCACGAGCCGGTGCAGCCACTCCGCCCGCATGAACGGTCGCAGCGCCAGCCTGTGGTCCGCATCCATCCGGTGACCGGTCGGCGGTCTCTCTATCTTTGCGAATACGGCCAGATGGACTGGCTGGACGGGCCCTTCGTCGGCATGGAGCCGGGCCCCGACGGCGATGGCGCCAGGCTGCTGCACGAGTTGATGAGCCACATCACCCAGCCGCGCTTCGTCTATGTGCACGAATGGGACGCGGGCGACGTCCTGATCTGGGACAACCGCTGCCTGGTGCATGCCGCGACCTGGTACGACGCGGAGAAGCTCCAGCGCGTCATGTGGCGGACGACCGTCAGCGGCAATCCCGGCGCGATCTACGCCGGGGCCCGGAAGAGCTGGATCCCGGTCGAGCCGGAGCCGGCCGCCGCCAACTAGGCGGGCTGCGGGTAGAGCCCTTCCTCGCGGGCACGCACGCGGATCATCGCCGCAATCATCGCCAGCGTCGGCATCGGCACGCCGGCAGACTTCGCGAGCTCGAGCGGCACCGAATAGAGCGCGTCGATCTCCATCGAGCGGCCGGCCATCAGGTCCTGCAGGATGCTTGGGCGATGGCCGAGCTTGGTGTTGACGCCGACCACCCGCTCGACGTCGAAGTCCGGCGTGCAGCCCATCGCCTTGATCAAGGCCTGGGCTTCGGCCATCAGCCGGCGCGAGGTCTCGACCAGCACCGGCTCTTCATATGTCGCCTGCACCGGCGAGCGGGTCAGCACGCACATCGGCCCGGCGCTCAAGTTGAAGGCGAGCTTCTCCCAGATCGTGTCGCGGATCCTCGGCGTCACCGTCACCGGGAGCCCGGCCTTGCGGAAGGCTTCGGCCAGGTTCTCGAGTTCCGGCGTGGTCGTGCCGTCGGGGCGGCCGAAGAAAGTACCGCGTGAATGGCCGCGGATCCGGATCACGCCCGGGGAAGGCACCGAGCTCGCCGGCCAGACGACGCTACCGACGACGCGCGCAGGCCCCACCACCTTCCGGAGCCGATCGCCGGGATCGAGAAGAGCCAGGCTGCGGCCATCGTCGCGGCCGCCATGGCCGATGAAGTACCACCACGGGATGCCGTTGGTGAGGAAGGCGACGGGTGTCTTCGATCCCAGCAGCGGCGCGAGCCCGTCGGCGATCGAGGGCAGCGACGGCGCCTTGACCGTGACCAGCACGGCATCCTGCTGACCGAGCTTGGACGGATCATCGCTGGCCCTAACGACCGCATGCACCGGCGCGCCCTCCGGCTGCTCGACGGTGAGGCCTTTTTCCTGAATGGCCTTCAGATGCGCCCCGCGTGCGACCACCGATACCTGGGCGCCGGACTTGGCGAGAAAGCCGCCTAGATACCCGCCGATCGAGCCGGCGCCGAAGATGCAGATTTTCACGAGCCCAGGTCCCCGCCCTCATTGATAGCGGGCGAGACGTTAACGGGCGCGGGTTGCGAGTGCCAGTGGCCTCGGCTCCGAAGCCGAGCGTCTCGCTACTAGGCTGCGGGCTGGCGCGGTGCGGTCGCTGAAAGGTTCTCCTGGAAACCCGGGGGCGTGACCTTGGCGACCCAGTTCTCGCCGCAGCCGGCGAGCAGCAGCGGCGAAAGAAGGGCGATTAGCTTAACGATCCGCACGACGGCTTTCGGATGATTGTTCATCGCGGTCCTCCTGGCCGGCTCCGGAATCCGGCACCTTCATTGCAAGAACTCCCACTGCTTCAACACTCGAGAGGGAGAGGGGTTTATGAGCGCAAGCGGACTGATCGGAGCGATCTTCGTGGTGCTGTCGGTCCTGGTCATTATCGGTGAATGGGTTAGGCGGGATCTTAAATCCCGGCTGCAAAGTCAGCCGGCGCCCACCCCTCGAACCCAGGGCAACACCCGCTGACATTCGGCCGCCGCACCCGGCCGAAATTGCCGGGTGCGCGGCCGAGAGCGGTCAGTCGTTTTCCGGCAGAACCTCGCCGGACGGCGCCAGCACGATACGGCCCTCGGTGCCGTTCTTGGCACCCATGCCGTGCCAATAGTTGTCACAGCCCTTCTTGATCACACGGACATTGCGATAGCCCGCCGCCTCGAAACGGCGCTTGGCGCCGTTGGCGGTCGAGGCATCGATCCGGGTGCCCGGGTCGCAGGCCGCCGCGGCGCTTCCGGTGCCGACGAAGCCCGGAGTGGCAAAGACGGCGGCGACCGCGAGCATGACGGCGGCGCCGGCGATGCTGACTTTCATGGGACCCTCTCTCTCGAATAGTCGACGGAGAGAAACGGGAAGCGTCCCTGCGGAGTTCCGGTCCGCGTGCTAACCTGATACCGCTCGCCCTACCGGAGGATCGTCCGCGATGAACATGATTCGGCAAGTGCCGCTGATCGGCTGCATCGCCCTTGTGTATGCATTCCTCGCCGTCTTCGGCTCGGGCGTCCCATCCTCGTCCATGGCTTCGTTCACGCTGCCGTCCGGTGCGAGCTGGACCTTCGCCATCGGCGACTTCCTGCTGCTTCTGTCGGTGATCGCGCTCTACTTCGAGATCCTGAAGGCGACGCGGACTTCGCAGGCCTCGGTCCTCGACCACATCCTGTCGCTGTTCTCGTTCGTCGCCTGCCTGATCGGTTTCCTGCTGGTGCCGGCACTCGGCACTTCCACATTCCTCCTGATCATGGTGATGGCGCTGTTCGACGTGATCGCCGGATTCACCATCACCATCTCGACCGCCAGGCGCGACTTCTCGATCCCCGAGCGCGAGTAGCTCAGGCGTCGACCAGGTCCTCGGCATAGGCGAAGACCGCCGGCATGCCGCCGGTATGCAGGAAGACCGCGGTCTCGCCCTTCCTGAGTTTGCCCTGGCGCACATGGCCGATGAGACCGGCCATCGCCTTGCCGGTGTAGACCGGATCGAGGATCAGGCCTTCGGTCGAGGCCGCAAGCTTGACCGCCTCGCGGCATTCGGGCGTCACTAAGCCGTATTTCGGGCCGACATAGCCGTCGTCGTTCTCGACGTCGGCGGGCGAGACAGTGACGTCGAGCTCCAGGTGCTTCGCCGCCGCATTGGCGATGCGGGCGATGTCGGTGGCGCGGTCCTCGTCCCAGCGCACCGGGCTGATGCCGACCACGCGGGTCGTGAGCCCCAGCGCCTTGGCGCCCAGCAGGAGCCCGGCCGGCGTCATGTTTGCGCCGGAGACGTAGACGCAATCGGCCTTGAGCCCGCGCGCCGAGAGCTGCTCGTCGATCTCTACCATTGCCTCGACATATCCCACCGTCGAGATCGACAGCGTCGACATCGCGAACGGCGAGACCAGGTAGGGCTTGCGGCCGGCCGCCTTCAGTTCCTGGGTCTTGGCTTCCAGGATCGGCGGCAGGCGCTGCACGTCGTCGATGTCGACGATGGTGACGTTGGCGCCCATCAGCTTGTCGAGCAGCAGGTTACCGGTGAGCTTCGGTCCCTTGATTCCATGCACCAGCACCAGCTCGACCTTGAGGCCGAGGCGGCAGGCAGCCGCGGTGATCTGCCGGCACCAGTTCGACTGGGTATAGGCGCCGGCGACGATGGTGTCGCATCCGGAGGCGAGGATACCGGGGAACAGGAACTCGAGCTGGCGTGCCTTGTTGCCACCGAATGCCAGGCCCGTCATATCGTCGCGTTTGACCAGGATCTCAGGCCCACCGATTGCGGCCGTCAGACGCGGGCAGGCCTCGAGCGGCGTCGGCAACGCGGCGAGGCGGGTGCGCGGCAGCCGGTCGATCCGGGCCCTGAGCTCGGCGCGGGACAGTGGGCGGTTGCGCGACTGGGTCTGGACGGCCATGCGATCCTCCGTAAGGCGACGGAACGGTAGCACGAAGGCCGCAAGCGCCGCGCCGAAGGCCGGGAACCACGGAACCGCGGGAGGGCCGGCGCCTTTTATCGGCGTGACCGTCCCCAACCTGCGACAACTTCGTGATATCGATCCGCCGCCCACCGAAGGCGACAGCGCTGACCTTGCGCCCGCGGAATCCGCGGTTCCCGTCGATCCGATCCAGGGAAGCTTCCTGCTTCAGGCCGGGGTGTTCCTGGTCGTCATGCTCGCGGTTCTCTACGTCGCCAAGGCGATCATCCTTCCCGTGGTGCTCGCCGTCGTCCTGAAGCTGCTGCTGAACCCGGCGCTCAGGTTCCTCGAGCGCTGGTCGGTACCGCGGGTCGTGGCGGCCCTGCTTCTGCTGATGACCGTCACCGCCTTCATCGTCGGCCTGGTCGCGGCGCTGACCGCGCCGGCCGGCGACTGGTTCGCCAAGCTGCCGTCGGCGATCCCGAGGATGCAGGAACGGCTCGAGTTCCTGAGTGAGCCGGTCGAGATCCTCCGCCGCTTCCTGCATGCGGCCCGCAGCCTGACGCAGATCGACGCGGCGATGGTGACGATACCCGCGGCGGAGGGCTCTCTGCCCGAGCAGCTGTTCGCCGGCACCTGGAACTTCGCCGCCGGGCTGTTCACCACCGGTCTGCTGCTGTTCTTCCTGCTGATCTCGGGCGACACCTTCCTTCGCAAGCTGGTCGAGGTGCTGCCGCGTTTCGGCGACAAGCGCCGCGCGGTCGAGATCTCCCAGCAGATCGAGAGCGACATCTCCGGATACCTCCTCACCATCACCGCGATGAACCTGCTGGTGGGTCTCGCGACCGGCTTCGTGATGTGGTTCTGCGGAGTCGGCGATCCGGTGCTCTGGGGCGTCGTCGCCTTCCTGCTCAACTACGTCCCGATCCTAGGCCCGCTGCTCGGCGTCGGACTCTTCTTCTTCGTCGGCTTCCTCACGCTCGACGGCCTCTGGGAAGCGATGCTGCCGGCCAGCCTCTACCTCGCGATCCATCTTGCCGAGGGGGAGGGGATCACGCCGATGCTGCTCGCCCGGCGCTTCACGCTGAACCCGGTGCTGGTGATCCTGGCGCTGGTGTTCTGGTACTGGATGTGGGGCGTACCTGGGGCGATCCTCGCCGTTCCCATCATGGCGGTGACGAAGATCGTCTGCGACCGGGTCGGGCCCCTCAATCCCTTCGGTCACTTCCTTTCGGGCTGAAATAGAAGGGGGCGCCGGAGCGCCCCCTCGCATTGACGGGATCAGCAGACGGTGCCGACCGGACAGATCTTCGCGGAGCTGCCCGGCGGAACCACAACGGTCGTGCCGCCGGACGGCATCGCCGCGGACTGGGGCTGGACATAGACACGCTGCGGCTCCGATGACCCGCCGCAGCCGGCAAGCAGCAAGGGCGCCGCGAGGACGACGAGAATGAACGGACGCATGTTGGCCTCCTCCGGTTCTTCCGGTGAAGGGCAAACTCCCTCGGTACCGCACGGTTCCGGGGCCGCTTCCTTGTCACGGGAACGCCCTCCGCGCGGGGCCTGTTTAGACGGTAAGTATTTGGAGGCATGCCATGACGGAATCGTCCCACGGCAGCCCCACCGACCGCTGGTCGGCCGACGTGACCGAGCACAGCGACGCGCTCGACTTGAAGAAAGGTCTCTTCACCTGGAAGGACCCGAAGCGCATCGCTGCGTCCTTGAAGAAGTCGGCCGAGGCAAGCGATCGGCGGAAGGCCGATCCCTATCGTTCCGCGATCGCGATGCTGACCTTCTACGTCAATCGCGCCGGCAAGAACCTGAGTGCCGAGCGGGCCCGGACATTGAAGGCGGCAAAGGACGAGCTGCGCCGCCAGTTCGGGCGGAAGCTGCCGCCGCCGCGTCGGGGCCACGTCGCGCGGAAGCGCCGGCACGAGGCCGCCTGAAACCTGGTGTATGCTCGGACGCAATCGCGTCCGGAGTGCGCCCAGTGGGATATCAGTCGATCTCGGTCGAGAAGATGACCGGCAGCCTCGGCGCCGAGATAAAGGGCGTCGACCTGTCGAGGCCGCTCAGCAACTCGGCGGCGGCCGATATCCGGCAGGCGCTGGTCGATCATCTGGTCATCTTTTTCCGCGACCAGAAGCTCACGCCCGAGCAGCATCTCGAGTTCAGCCTTCTTTTCGGTCCTCTGCAGCGCGTCCCCTATGTGCGCCCGATGGAGGGCTATCCCGACATCATCGCCGTGCTGAAGGAAGCCGACGAGAAGAAGATCAGCACCTTCGGCAATGCCTGGCATTCCGACTTCAGCTTCCTCGACGAGCCGCCGATGGCCTCGCTTCTCTATGGGATCGAGATCCCGGGCCACGGCGGCGACACGCTCTGGATCAACATGTACGAGGCCTATGAAGCGCTTTCCGACGGCATGAAGCGGATGCTTCGGGGGCTTCGCGCGATGCACAACGGCCGCCCCTACGGCATGGGCGGGGTGCCGAAGGATCTCCGCACCAGTCGCTCGATCGGGATCGAGCGCAACAACCCCGACGCCGACCGCGAGATTGCGCACCCGGTCGTGCGCCTGCATCCCGAGAGCGGGCGCAAGGCGCTGTTCGTCAACTCGATCTACACGGGACGCTTCGAGGACATGAGCGAGGCCGAAAGCCGGCCTCTGCTCGACTACCTCTATCAGCACTGCCTCAGGCCCGAATTCTCCTGCCGCTTCCGCTGGCAGCCGGGCTCGCTCGCGGTCTGGGACAACCGGTGCACGATGCACTATGCCGTCAACGACTACGACGGCAGCCGCCGGCTTCTGCACCGCACCCAGGTGCAGGGCGAGAAGCCGGTATTGGCAGACTGACTAGAGTCCCTGGCCGCCGTTGACGCCGATGATCTGGGCGGTGACCCAGCTCGCCATCGGGGATGCCAGGAACATCACGACGTTGGTGACTTCCTCGGTCGTGCCCATGCGGCCCATCGGGCAGTTCGCCAGCGTCGCCTTGTAGAGAGCGGGGTCGTTGGCCTTGCGATCGGCCCAGACGCCGCCCGGGAACTCGATCGAGCCCGGCGCCACGCAGTTGACGCGGACGCCGGCCTTGGCGTGGATCGCCGCCAGGGTCCGCGTGTAGTGGATGACTGCCGCCTTCGCCGCGCCGTAGGCCGGCGTGCGAACCGACGGGCGCAGGCCCGAGCCCGAGGCGATGTTGATGATGTTGCCCTTCGACGACTTGAGCGCCGCCATCGCCTCGCGCGAGGCGCGGACCGTCGCCAGGAGGTCGACGTCGACGCTGACCTCCCAGCTCTTCTCGTCGTCGCCGACGCCGAGCCCGGTGGCATTGTTCACCAGCACGTCGAGCCCGCCCAGCGTCTTGATCGCGTCCGGCATGTACCTGGCGATCTCCGACTCCTTTGCGAGGTCGCAGGTGGCGGCATGCGCCTTGCGGCCGAAGCGGGCCATCTCCGTCCGGGTCTTCTCCAGCGTCTCGGCGTTCCGCGAACAGATCGAGACGTCGGCGCCGCTCTCGGCGAAGCCGAGCGCGATCGCCCTACCGATGCCGCGGCTGGCGCCGCAGACGATGACCTTCTTGCCCTTGAAGTCGAATGCCATGGCGAGTTCCCCTGGTTCAACGTGCGGCCGGGAGACTAGCGCGGATCGGCGGCCGGCGAACCGCGGAATTTGCTTCGGCGTTGACCCCGGGCCCTGTGCCCGCTCCCTTGTCGCGATCCAGGGGAGGCATTCATGGCGCTGAAGGCGATGGTTCTGGGGGCGGGATCGGCGGGCGAGGGGCACTCGATCGCGCTCCAGGAGGCCGGCGTCGAGGTCGCGGCGATCGCGAGCCGGACGGCCGACGTCGTGCGCAAGGTAGCCGACGGGCTCGGCATCAAGGTTGCCAGCACCGACTGGCGGAAGACGTTGTCCGAGCTCAAGCCCGAAATCGTTGCGGTCGCGACCCCCGGCGACACTCATGTCGAGATGGTAGAGACCGCGCTGGCGCAGGGTTGTCACATCCTGATCGACAAGCCGCTGGCGCCCACCTCGGCGGACGCACGCCGGCTGGCGGCGGCGACGAAGAAGGCCGGCGTGAAATCGGCTTATGCGGCGACCTCCTGCTATCAACCCTCGGCGCTGCTCGCCCGCAACCTGATCCGCTACGGCACCATCGGCACCGTCTTCGAGGCCGAGTTCGTCTCGCATTATCGCTGGCCGCAACGGTTGCCCTACGGATGGCCGCATCAGCTGAAGCTCGGCGGCGGAAGGCTCAACAACAACTTCACCCACAAGCTGGCGATCGCGGAGTCGGTCTTGGGCGGTGTCAGCCTCAGCGTCGCCGGCGAGACGCGGAACGATCTGAAGCGCGCGCCGAAGGTGCCGATGCCCCATGACTTCCGCGATTGGCACAAGAGCGAGGTCTCGCCCGAAAAGGCCGAAGCTGCCGGTTGGGCCGAGGTCGACAGCGACTGGTCCTATACGGTGCTGGATCGCATCGGCGCCAAAGGAGGCGATCCGGCGAAGGCGGTCAGCGTCACCTTCCGCCACTCGTGCCTGAGGAAGGGAAAGTACCAGGACTACGTCGCCTTCTACGGCTCGAACGGCACTGTTCATGTCGACGAGGCGTATTGCCAGGGCGCGGTCCATCTGTGGCGCGAGGGTGACACCGCCTTCAAGGAGGTGCCGTTGACCGCCGAGATCGAGAGCTGGCTGCCGCCGCCGCAGACGCGATCCAACTGGCCCAAGGGTTGGGACATCGTGCAGCGCTCATGGAACGCGCTCGCCCGCGAGTTCGTCCGCGACATAGAGGGCAAGGAGCACGAGCCCTATCTCACCATCGCCGACGGCTGGCGCCACCAGGAGGTGATCGACGCGGTTCGCGGCCGCGCCGGCTGGAAGCAGATCCCCCAAGAACCTTGACCAGGATCGAGCCCTAGAGCGGGTCCAGCGGCCAGATCGGCCGGCGGATGTTCTTGTAGGGGTATTGCTTCCAGTTGAACGAGGTGATGCCGCCGGAGTCGACATAGACCAGGCGGCGGCCGATCTTCTCGAAGTCGGCGCGGAAGTGGTTCATCGCCTTGCAGGCGAGGATGTTCGTCGTCTCCGGCTCGATGCCGAAGTGGCGGAACTGCTCGCGGTCGTCGATCTGCACGCGATGGCTGGCGACGATGATCTTGATGCCGCCGACCTGGACCACGGCACTCGGTCCGAACGAGGTGACCGTGCCGGTTGCGAACGGTCCTTTCCGCGTGATCACGCCATCGCCGACCGCGATCACCTTGCCGGTCACGCGAAGCGGTGTGCCGCCGAAGCGCGGGTCGTGCTTGCCGCCGAGATCGAGCGTGACGGTGGCGCCGACACCGGCCTTGCGCGCCTTCTCCGCCGACTCCGCGTCCGCGATCGATCCGACCGCGACGTCCTGCAGATCGGCCTCGATCATTGCCTTCAGCAGCGCAGTCCCGTCGCCCATGCCGGCACCACCGGGACAGTCGGTGTAGTCGCCGATCAGCAGCGGGCCGTTGCCGGAGCGTGGCTCCTTGGCGATGCGGATCACCTCGTCGATGGGGCGGAGCTCGATCGTCTTGGTCGCGCGGGTCTCCCACGCGAAATCGATCAGCTCGTCCGCGACCTTCTGCGCCTTTGTGGTGCCCTGGTTGCCGGTCACCAGCACGGTCGGCCCGACATGCTTCTTGTCGGCCCAGTCGAAGCCGGCATTGATGCCGATGTCGAGGATGTCCTTGTCCTTCGCCAGGATCGCCTTGGCCTTGGCCAGGATGTCGACCATCGGGCCCTTGCCGGAGATCGTGCGGCCCTGGTCGAGGCCGTTGAACATCGGTCGCTGCGCATAGGCGACATGCGGCCTGATCTCGCCCTTCATCGCGCGCTGAAGCAGCTCGCCGGCTCGGATCGCCGTCTCGTACATGTCGACATGCGGCGTCGTCCGGTAGGTCGAGACGATGTCCGCATGTTTCGCCAGGTCCGGGCCGATATTGGCGTGGAGGTCGAGCGTGACCGCGACCGGTACCTTGCGGCCGATCACCTCGCGGATACGGCGCAGTAGCTCGCCCTCGGCGTCTTCCAGGTGCTCGGCGACCATTGCGCCGTGCAGCGGCAGCAGCAGCCCGTCGACCGGCATCGCCTTCTTCAGGCTCAAGAGGATCACCTCGCTGAAGTGCTCGTAGGCATCCCGCGTCACCGGCCCCGATGGCGAGGTGTTGGCGACGAGCGGATGCACGACGCTCCAGCCGAAACGGTCCGCGAGGTCAAAGATCGCCCCCCATTCGCTCTTGGTGCCGCGATAGGCTTTCGGGATCTCGTCGTCGCGTTCGTAGCCGCCGGTGGTCTTGAAGCGCTCGAGATCCGCTGGCAGCCGGCAGAAGCTGAGCGACTCGTGCATCACGGTGGCGGAGAAGACCTTGAAGCCGGCCATGGACGCCTCCCTTTCGGATGACCGACGTTACGGCGGACCCCCGCTCACCGTAAAGCCGACGCCGTTGCCACCTCCGCGTGCCGGGGGCTAGGCTTCCTCTTGCAACCAAGAAATCGCTCCGGACGGGCGTCTTCTGAGCGATGCCGCGCCGGGAGCCATCACAACAGGAGGCTTCATGCGAAAGTTCGATTGGCGGCTGCTGCTCGCCGGTGCCGGCATCGCCGCGCTCGGCCTGGCTGGGGGCGACGCGCTCGCCCAGAGCACGCTCCGCATCGTGCCGCAGGCGGATCTGAAGATCCTCGATACCGTCTGGACCACCAACAACATCACGTCGAACCACGGCTACATGGTCTACGACGTGCTTTATGCGCCCAACAGCAAACTCGACTACGTGCCGCAGATGGTCGAGAGCCACCAGCGGAGCGCCGATGGCCTCACCTGGAGCTTCAAGCTTCGCGACGGGCTCGCCTTCCACGACGGCTCGCCGGTGACGGCGAAGGACGTGGTCGCGACGATCAAGCGATGGGGAGACCGCATCCCCACCGGCAAGACGCTGATGAGCTTCACCAAGGATGTGGTGGCGACCGGCCCGACGACCTTCGAGCTCAGGCTCGCCAAGCCATTCGGCCCGGTTCTGGCGATGCTGGGCAATCCCGAGAACCCGCTGTTCATCACGCGCGAGAAGGAAGCGAGCCTCGCCGCCGACCAGCAGATCACCGATCCCACCGGTTCCGGCCCCTATATCATGTCCAAGGACGAGTGGGTGCAGGGCGCCAAGGTCGTCTACAGGAAGAACCCGGCCTACAAGCCCAGGCCGGAACCGGCCGACGGCTTCGCCGGCGGCAAGGTCGCCAAGGTCGACCGGGTCGAGTGGATCGTCATTCCCGACGCGAACATCGCCGCCCAGGCGCTGATCCGCGCCGAGGTCGACGCGATCGAGATCCCGACAACCGACTTGCTGCCGCTGATGAAGCGCGATCCCAACATCGAGGTCCGCGTCATCGACCGCATCGGCACGCAAGGCATCTTCCGGATCAACCATCTGGCGCCGCCGATGAACAATCCGAAGATCAGGCAAGCCTTGCTCTACCTGGTCGGGGATCAGCGCGACTACCTGGGCTCGATGATCGGCAACCGCGAGTACGAGAAGCCGTGCTGGTCGGTGTTCGTCTGCGGCACGCCGTTCGAGACGACCGCCGGCGTCGGCCCGTGGGCCACGGGCACGAAGGAGCAGAACCTCGCCAAGGCGAAGGAGCTCCTCAAGGAAGGCGGCTACAAAGGCGAGCGCATCGTGCTGCTCGATCCTGCCGAGGCGCATCTCGCCCATACCCAGGCGATCGTCACCTCGCAGAAGCTCAAGGAGGCGGGCATCAACGTCGACCTGCACACGGTCGACTGGGGCACCCAGAGCGCGCGCCGCGCGCTCAAGGACGATCCCGAGAAGAACCCGCGCGGCTGGCACATCTTCCACACCTGGGGCGGCGGCCTGGCCCAGGGCAGCCCGCTGACCAACGCCGCGGTGCCGACGCCCTGCGACGGCTCCAACTGGTTCGGCTGGCCCTGCGACGACACGCTCGAGAAGATCCGCCTCGAGTTCCCGATGGCGGCGACCACCGAGGAGCAGAAGAAGGTCGTCGAGCGGCTGCAGACGCGCTTCTTCGAAGTGGTTCCCTATATCCCGGTCGGCCAGTTCTACTCGCCGGTCGCCTACCGGAAGAACCTCTCGGGCGTGCTCGACACGGTCCGTCTGGTTCTTTGGAATATCGAGAAGAAGGGCTGATCGACGTGAGGTGGTGCCGGCGGTTCAGTACCGCCGGTGCCGCCCGATCAGCAGGAGCGGCAGGATCACCAGCGTGATCGCCGTCATCCACTGGAAATCGGTGAGATAGGCCAGCATCTTCGCCTGGCGATCGATCTCGGTGCTCAGCTTCGCCACTCCCTCCAGCGTCTCAAGGCTCCAGGCGCTGGGCAGCGACGGTTCGCGAAAGCGCGGGTCATAGGGCGTGATTGTCTCGACGATGTGCGAGCGGAAGGCCTGCCGGTTGCTCGCGAGAAGCGCCTCCAGGATCGCGATCCCCGCGCTGGCGCCGATGTTCCGGATCAGGCTGTTCAGGCTGGCGCCGTCGGTCCGGTACTGCGCCGGCAAGGTCGAGAACATGAACGTCGAGAGCGGCACGTAGATGCAGCCCATGCCGAAGCCCTGCAGGAAGCCGGTCCAGATCAGCTGCCAGGCGTCGACGTTCAGGTTGAAGCCGGTCATCAGCCAGAAGGCCGAGGCGGTCAGCGACACGCCGAAGCAGACGAGGTAGCGCGGGTTGACCCGGTCGACGATCCGGCCGGCGATCGTCATCGCGACCAGCGTGCCGATGCCTCTCGGCCCCATGATGTGGCCGGCGTCGATCACCGGGTATTCGAGAACGTCCTGCAGCAGGTGGGAGAGGAGGGCCAGCATCGCCAGCACGACGACCGCGATCAGGAAGGCGATCAGCATGCCCGAGACGAAGTTCGCGTCCCGGAAGATCGCGAGATCGATCAGCGGCTTCTCCGCGGTGAGGCTATGGACGATGAAGAGATAGAGCGCCAGGGCCGAGACCACTGCCAGGACCACGATCTCGGTCGACTGGAACCAATCGAGATGATGGCCGCGGTCGAGCATGATCTGAAGCGCGCCGATCGCCAGCGCGATGAAGGTGAAGCCGGTCCAGTCGAACCTGGCATCGAGGTTCTTCTTGGTGTCGGGAACGTAGAGGCTGATCCCGAGCGCGGCGGCGATGCCGATCGGCACGTTGATGTAGAAGATCCAGCGCCAGTCGTAGGCCTCGGTCAGGTAGCCGCCGATCGTCGGCCCGAAGATGGGGGCTGCGACGAAGCCCATGCCCCACAGCGCCATCGCCTCGCCATGCCGTTCGCGCGGATAGGCATCGAGCAGCGTCGCCTGCGAGAGCGGGATCAGCCCGGCGCCGAACGCGCCCTGGAGCGCCCGGTAGACCAGCATCTCGGTCAGGCTGGTGGCGATGCCGCAGAGCGCCGAGGCGGCGGTGAAGCCCAGGATCGCGACCACGAACAGCCGACGGCGGCCCAGTTTGAGCGCGAGCGCGCCGGTCGGCGGCGTCATGATCGCGGCGGCGACGATGTAGCTCGTCAGCACCCAGGCGATCTGCTCCTGCGTTGCGAGCAGGCTTCCCTGCATGTGCGGCAGGGCCACGTTGGGGATCGTCGTGTCGATCGCATGCATGATCGTCGCGGTCATCACCGCGAAGGTGAGGAGGCCGAGATGGGCCGCGCCGCCCTTCCGCTCCGCCGTCATGACACGCGGTGGCTTTCCATGACCGGAGGCTAGCGCAGGGTCCCGGCGGCAGCCAGCATCGTGACCTTTTTGCGACACCCCGGTGCGAGATGAGCGCCAGCGGCCTCGGGGGTTTGCGCCTGTCCCCGACTCGGGCTATCCAAGGGCCAACACCCAACCAGCGCCGTAGGAAACGGGCCGCGCCAGCGCGGACCGGTGCCGGCGGTCCGTCGCGTTTCGGCTTCGCCTCCCGGCGAGACGTACGAGGTATCCGTTGTTCCGTCTGTTCGAGAGCCTGCTGCAGCCGACGGTGCTGCCTCCGGAAGTCCCGCCGCCGGGCGGGCTGGCGGCGTTCTATTGGCACTACGCGCGCCAGGCCCGCGGACTGCTGGTGGCACTGTTCTGCGCCGGCTTCGTGGTCGCGGTGCTCGACAGCCTGATCCCGGTCTTCATCGGCCGGGTGGTGACCTTGATCTCGATCCACGAGCCCAAGGACCTGCTGCCCGAGGTTGGCCCGCAGCTGCTCGGCATGGCGCTGGTGATGCTGGTGATCCGGCCGCTGGCTCTCTGCCTGCAGAACCTGGTCACCAACCAGGCGCTGGCGCCGGGCCTGAGCAACCTGATCCGCTGGCAGAACCACTGGCACGTGGTGCGGCAGAGCTGGTCTTTCTTCCAGAACGACTTCGCCGGCCGCATCGCCAACCGGATCATGCAGACCGGCCCGTCGCTCCGCGAGAGCGTGGTCGCCGCGACCAATGCCGTCTGGTACATCCTGGTCTACGGCACCAGCGCGATCGTGCTGCTGGCATCCAACGACCCGCGTCTCGCCGGCCCGATCCTCTGCTGGTTCGTCGGATACCTGGTGCTGCTGCGCACCTTCGTGCCGAGGCTTCGTGACCGCTCGCGCGAGACATCCGAGGTGCGTTCGGCGCTGACCGGGCGCGTCGTCGACAGCTACACCAACATCGTCACGGTGAAACTTTTCGCGCGCTCGCGCGACGAGGATGCCTTCGTCAAGGAGGCCGTCGACGATCATACCCAGGCCTTCCGCAACCAGCTCCGCGTCATCACGCTATTCGGTCTGGCCTTGTCGTCGCTGAACGCAATGATGGTGGTCGGCACCGCGGGGACAGCGGTCTGGCTCTGGATCGGCGGCCATGTGCAGATCGGCACGGTCGCGATGGCGCTGCCGCTTACCTGGCAGATTGCCAACATCGCCGGCTGGGTGGCGCAGAACGTCACCGCGATCTTCGAGAACGTCGGCACGGTGCAGGACGGCATGAAGTCGATCTCCGTGCCTCGGCAGATGGCCGACAAGCCCAATGCCGACACGCTCAAGGTCTCGCACGGGCAGATCCGCTTCGAGGATGTCAGCTTCGGCTACGGCACCGAGCGCGGCGTGCTGCACGGGATCGACCTCTCGATCGCGCCTGGCGAGCGCGTCGGGCTGATCGGTCATTCGGGCGCCGGGAAGTCGACTTTGGTCAATCTGCTGCTCCGCTTCCACGACGTGGAAGGCGGACGCATCGTGATCGACGGTCAGGATATCTCGATCGTGACGCAGGAGAGCCTGCGCTCGCACATCTCGATGGTGACGCAGGACACCTCGCTGCTGCACCGCTCGATCCGCGACAACATCCGCTACGGCCGCCCCCAGGCGACCGAGGCCGAGATTCGCGAGGCGGCCGAGCGTGCGCATGCCTCCGACTTCATCGCGACGCTCGAGGACTGGAACGGCCGCCGCGGCTTCGACGCCCATGTCGGTGAGCGTGGCGTCAAGCTCTCAGGCGGCCAGCGCCAGCGCATCGCGCTCGCCCGCGTGATCCTGAAGAACGCGCCGATCCTGGTGCTGGACGAGGCGACCTCGGCGCTCGACTCCGAGGTCGAGGCGGCGATCCAGGAGCAGCTGGGCGACCTGATGAAGGGCCGGACGGTGATCGCGATCGCGCACCGGCTCTCGACCATCGCGCGCATGGACCGGCTGGTGGTGCTCGACCATGGCCGCATCGTCGAGCAGGGAACCCACGCCGACCTCCTGGCGTCGGGCGGTGCGTACGCGCGCCTCTGGCGGATGCAGTCCGGCGGCTTCAAAGAGCCGGGTCCCAGCGACTACATCGATACCGCCCCTGCGGCGGAGTAGGGACTAGCGCCGCGCTTTCTGGCCCTTCGTCGGGTCTTGCGCGTTCTGGGGCGCCGGCGTCGCCTTCTTCGACGGATCGGCCTGCTGCGACGAACGCGCCGCCTGGTCGATCAATCCCGAGCAGTCGCTGTCCTTGCCGAGCCCGAGCTCGATCGTCGGGATCAAGGCTGCCAGCGGCGTCAGCAGCGCGCCCAGCACCGCCATCGCGCCGACGCGGGCACCGGTCGCGGCCGCGTCGATGCCGACCTTGGGATTCTTCAGCGTGCCGCTCACATGGACCGGCGCGCGGAACGAGAGGAGGCTCGGATCCTTCGGGTGTGCCTCCAGCTTGATGCCCAGCGTCTCGTCGCGGAAGCTGACCCAGCCGGTCCCTGCGATGTTGGTGTCGGTCGTGTCGAGCACCAGCGAGTTGGTTCTGAGCACGCCGTCCTGGATGCCGGCGTCCAGGACCATGCAGCGGATGCCGAACTGCTTGTCCTTGCCGGACATCGCGAAACCCAGCGCCTCCAGGAAATCGAGGCCGGCGAGCTCGGTCAGCAGCGCGCTGATCTGGCCGCTCGTCATCGCCAGGGTCAGGTGGCCGTCGCCGTTGCCGAGTACGTCGGCCGCCGACTGGCCGGTGCTGACAATTTGCGCCCGCCCGCCGACCAGGCCGGCGCCGTCGAAGGTCGATGAGTTCTTCTGAAGGATCCGCTTGAGGTCGATGTTGCGGAAGTCCGCGTCGATGTCCCAGCGGGCCGGCATCCGGCGCGCGTCGAGGTCAACGGTCGCCGCGATCCGTCCCTTGCCGATGCCGAAATTGAGCGGCTTCAACCGGAGACGCCCGTTCACCAGGTCGAGCTTCGCGGTGAGATCGTCGAGCGGCAGATAGTCGGATTCAAGCCGGCGCACGCGGTAGATCACATGAGCATCGATCTCGTTCAGCCGCTCCAGACCTACTTTTTTCTCTGGCAGGGCCTTGGGGTCGGACACCTCTTTCTGCGCTGCCGCTTTGCGTTGCGGCGTTGCGTTCTTCGCCTCGGCCTTGCCAGGCTCGCCTCCGACGAAGCCAGCGAGATCGGCCAGCACCGTCTTGCTGGACGCGAACTCGCCGGTCAGCACCAAGCGCGGCCCGCCGGTGTCGACAGCGAGGCTGCCGGTGAAGTCGCTGCTACCCACGCGCCCGTCGAACTTGTCGAAATGGACGAGCGTGCCCGAGTGCCATAGGTGCCCGGCGAGCTTGTAGGGCGGCGTCGACGGCCAGGGAATGCCGGTCATCGGATAGAGAAGGGCCATGTCCGGGCCGCTGACCTCGAGCTTGCCGTCGATGCCGGCGAGGTTGGTGCGGTTGAGCACCGTGCCGACGATGTGGGCGCGGGTGTTTCCGACCTCCCAGATAAGGTCGACGGGGTAGCGGACGGTGACGTCGCGGAAGGCGGCCAGCGAGCCGGCGCGCGCCTCGAACTGAGTACGCGCATTCGCATAGCGGCCCTTGCCGCGGATCACGATGGAGGAGTCTCCGCCCTTCGGGTCGGGCTCGGTGCTCACCGACATGTCGACACTCGTCTTCGACTTCGGGTCGTTGAGGGAAACGTGACCGTTCTCGACGTTGAGCCGGCCGATCTCGGGCGTCGTCGCCGCGTTGGCTTCCGATGTCGACGGCTTGAACCGGTCGAGCACCCAGTTGGGCTTGCCGGCGGCGTCGGTCTCCAGCTTCAGCACCGGGCGGGTGACACTCATCTCGGGGAAGAACAGGACGCCCGTCCGCCAATACCGATTGAGGTCGACGGTGAAGACCATCCGCTCGAACTCGGCGAGGTTGCTGCCTTCGGGAAACTCCGGCGGATTGCCGATTTCGAACCGGTCGACGATGATCGTCGGCTCGCGCGCGAGCTTCACGTCGAGATGGCCGATGCGCACGGGCCGGCCGAGCTCGGCCGCGGCCTGGGCCTCCGCGTAGGGCCTGAACCAGTTCCAGTCGAAAAAGACGACGATGGAGGCGACGAGGGCGGCGAATCCGCCGACGACGCCGAGCCAGATCTTCCCGCGTCTGCTCAAGACATCCTCCGCGCCCCTGCCCGCATCTAAACGTCCCCGGGGAAATCGCGGTTCCTGGCTATCAGGCGCGCCTTACCTCGGCGCGGGTGACCATGATGCTCGAGCCGAAGATCACCGCCGCGCCGACCCAGGTCCAGATGTCCGGGACCTCGCCGAAGAAGAGGTAGGCTGGCACCGCAATGAACGGCAGGCGCGTGAAGTCGTACGGCGCCAGCGCCGAGGCGTCGGCGAACTTGAAGGCATAGGCGAAGGCGAACCAGCCGATGGTGCCGAGCGCGCCGATGGCCGCCATCATCAGAAGCGCTTGCG
The DNA here is from genome assembly GCA_016792585.1 of Rhodospirillaceae bacterium. Taxonomy (GTDB): domain Bacteria; phylum Pseudomonadota; class Alphaproteobacteria; order SHVZ01; family SHVZ01; genus SHVZ01. The sequence continues at coordinate 28,892 of JAEULB010000057.1, read as the reverse complement.
CGCTCGGCCAGGTCCACACCGTTGCCGCGACCGGAAGCGAGAAGCAGCCGATCAGGAAGGAGACGTAAAGGACGACCGTGACCGGGTTTTCGTCGTCGACCGACTTGATGATCAGCGCCACCGCCGCATATGTCGCCGCGCCGAACAGGACGAGAAGCGATGCCGGCGTGAACGCCTCGGTGCCCGGCCGCATGACGATCAGCACGCCGACGAAGCCGACGATCGTGCCGGCCAGGCGCCAGCGCCGGACGATCTCGCCGAGCAGGAACACGGCACCGATGGTCTGGAACAGCGGCTGCGTGAAGCTGAGCGCGGTCAGCTCGTTCAACGGCAGCAGCGGCACGGCGCTGAAGAACGACAGCATCGAGAACAGGTTGATGAAGGCGGCGAGCACCAGCCGCCCGGGTCGCCGCGCGCGGAAGGTGCCGATGCCGTTCCAGAGAGCGAAGGGCAGGATCGTCAGGAAGCCGAAGAAGTTCCGGAAGAATGCAATCTCGAACGGATGCAGTTCATCGGCGACGATCCGGATGAAGCAGTTCATGAACGAGCCAGTCGCCGCCGTGGTCAGGCAGAGGAGTGCTGCGAGCAGCGGGGCGGGAAGCAGGCTGGTCATGTGCGTGAAGAGAAGGCGACCGGCCCCTAGTCGCGCCGCTGCTGTGCGACCAGCGCCCGCCAGAGCGCGGTGTTCTCGGCCATGCCGGCATCGACCGGCTGCGGGCGCGCCGACGTCTGCACCATGATCAGGCGGCTGACCGGATCGACGAACAGGACCTGGCCGCGTATGCCGCGCAGGGAATACGTTCCGGCCGGCTCGCCGCCGAGCAGCCAGACCTGATAGCCATAGCCAAAGCCCTGGCTCACGCGACCGGGCCGGAGATGCTCGTCCTCCGCCCGCACGCTTGTGGCGTCCTTGATCCACTGGCGGGGGATGACCTGGCGGCCGTCCCAGTTGCCGTCGCGGGCGAATAGCCGGCCGAGCCGCGCATAGTCGCGGAGCGTCGCGTTGAAGCAGCAATAGGTCACCTCGTGGCCGAAGACATCGGTGACCCACGAGGCATCCGCCTCGGCGCCGATCGGCTGCCAGATCTTCTCCGAGAGATATTCGGCGATGGGGCGGCCGGTGGCGGCGCTCAGGACAAGTCCGAGGGTCAGTGTCTCGCTGCCCGCGTAGTGGAAGACGGTGCCGGGCGGCTTCGTCCGGTTGTTGAACTGGGCAAGGACCTTGGTGGTGCTGAGGGCCGTACCGGGAACGAATAGGCCGCGCGACAGCGCGGCGATGTCGTCCTTGCCGTCGTAGCGTTCGGTGAATTCGACGCCCGAGGACATGTTGAGAAGGGCCCGGATCGGCGTCTCGCCATAGGCGCTTCCGGCAAGATCCGGCACGTAGGTCGCAGCCTTGTCGTCGATCGACTTGATCTTGCCCTCGGCGACGGCGATGCCGATCAGCATGGCCGTGATCGTCTTCGCCATCGACTGGGACGTGAACCGGTGAGCGTCCGTCCTGGCGTACTGATAGCGCTCGAACAGGATCATGCTGTCGCGCGCGATCAGCAGGCCGGTGACCGGATTTCGGTCGAGGTATTCGTTCAGGTCGTAGCGGCCGCCTTGATAGTTGTAACGGACGTCAGGAAGCCTGTTCTCGCGCCTGAACGGCCACGCGGTCGCCGGCCTGGCGATTTTCCGGGCCGAGAAGATCTCGTCGTAGTGGCTGAGCGAGCCGACCAGGAACTTCTGCTGGCCCTGGGTCAGGCGCGATCCGATTGGATATCCGGCCTCGATGCCATAGGCTTCCGCGTGCAGGCCGTCCTTGCGGAACTCCGGTTCCGCGGCGACGGCGGGGCCGATCAGGAAGGTAAGGAGTAGGGCCACCCGGGTCTTCATCGGATCGAGCCTAGCCTGCTGTGTCGGCGCTGTCGCGGTGCCGGAACGAAGGCCGGGTTCGGCGGTTTTGTTCGCGGGGGCCGCCGTCGGAGGACTCTCACTCGTGGACCGTCTCACCACATACCGCGCCAAGCGCCATTTCGATCGGACGACCGAGCCCGAAGGCAAGCTCGGCAAGCCGTCGCGCGGCGGGCTCTATGTGATCCACGAGCACGATGCGACGCGGCTCCACTACGACCTGCGGCTCGAGCATGAGGGCGTGCTGCTGTCCTGGGCGGTGACGCGGGGGCCCAGCCTCGATCCGGAGGAGAAGCGCCTCGCGGTTCAGGTCGAGGACCATCCGATCGATTACGGCTCCTTCGAGGGGCTGATCCCGGAGGGCAACTACGGCGCCGGTACCGTCTCGCAATGGGACCGAGGCCGCTGGATTCCCGAAGGCGACACGACCAAGGCGCTGAAGAAGGGCCATCTGACCTTCCGCCTGGAAGGCGAGAAGCTGAAGGGCGACTGGCACCTGGTGCGGATGCGCCGGCGGCCGAAGGAAAAGCGCGACAACTGGCTGCTGATCAAGTCGAAGGACGAATACGCGGTCCCCGGTGCGAAAGGCGAGATCGTCAGGATCGCGACCAGGTCGGTGAAGACGGGCCGCACGCTCGCCGAAATAGCCGAAGGCCGGAAGGCGAAGCCCAAGCCCCGGGCGCCAGCCGCCCGCAAGACCGCGAAGAAGTCGAAAGCCGCGAAGACCGACAAGGAGCGGCCGAGGCGCGGCTCGGCGAACCCTGCCTTCGTTCCGCCCTGCCTTGCGCGGCTCGACAAGACGCCGGCGGGTGCCGACTGGCTGCACGAGGTCAAGTTCGACGGCTACCGCATGCAGGCGGTACGCCAGGGCGGCAAGGTCGCCTTGATCACCCGCACCGGCCTCGACTGGACCAAGCGCTTCGGCTCGGCGATCAAGGCAGCGCTCCAGGAACTGCCCTGCAGTTCGGCGGTGATCGACGGCGAGATCGTCGTTCTCGCCGACACCGGCGTCTCGGACTTTTCAGCGCTCCAGGCCGATCTGTCGGAAGGGCGGGCGAGCCGCTTCGTCTTCTATGCGTTCGACCTGTTGCATCTTGACGGCGCCGACCTGAGCAAGCGGCGGTTGGTCGAGCGCAAGGAGGCGCTGGAGGAACTGCTCGGCGACAAGGCGAACGCGGGCGAGGGGGCGCTCCGCTACAGCCAGCACTTCGTCGAGGACGGCGATGTGATGCTCGATCAGGCCTGCCGGCTCGGCCTCGAAGGAGTGGTATCGAAGCGCCGCGACGCGCCCTACCGCAGCGGCCGCAGCGGCGACTGGATCAAGTCGAAATGCATCCAGCGCCAGGAATTCGTCGTCACGGGCTATGTGCCGTCGACCGCGACCCGGAATGCGGTCGGCTCGCTGCTCGTGGGCTACCACGAGAACGGCAGGCTGAGGCCGGCCGGCCGGGTCGGCACCGGCTATTCCGCGACGGTTGCGCGGGATCTCAAGCGCCGGCTCGACACGATCAAGGCGGACCGCTCGCCCTACGAGATACGCCAGCCCGGCGACAACCAGGTCAAATGGGCGAAGCCCGAGCTGGTCGCCGAGGTCGAGTTCCGCGCCTGGACGGCCGAAGGCATCCTCCGGCACGCGGCGTTCGTAGGCCTGCGCGAGGACAAGCCGGCGGCCGAGATCGGCCGCGAGGGAAAGGCGACGGAGGCGGCAGCCGGCGCCAAGGCCAAGTCCAGGATGCCGAAGACCAAGGTCAATCTCAGCCATCCCGACCGCGTGCTGTGGCCGGAGGCGGGCTTGAGCAAGCAGGGTCTGCTCGACCACTACGCCGCGGTCTGGGACCTGATGAAGCCCTACGTGGTCGACCGGCCGCTGGCACTGCTCAGGGCTCCGGGCGGAATCGGCGGCAGCCAGCTCTTCTTCCAGAAGCACCGTTCGCCCGGCATGCACCAGGCGATCGGCGAGATTAAGGATCCTAAGGACGGCGAAGGCCTGATCGTGATCCGCGACTTCGACGGGCTCGCCGCGCTCGTGCAATTCGGCGTCGTCGAGATCCATCTCTGGGGATCCAGCGCCGACACGATCGAGAAGCCCGACCAGATGATCTTCGACCTGGACCCAGACAAAGGCGTCGACTGGAACCGCGTCGTCGAGGCGGCCGAGGAGATCCGCCGGCGCCTCATCAAGGTGAAGCTCGTGCCGTTCCTGAAGACCTCGGGCGGCAAGGGCCTGCATGTCGTCGTGCCGCTGAAGCCCGACGCCGACTGGACCCGGGTCAAGGACTTCTCGAAGGCGCTGGCAGAGCACCTCGCCCGCGACTTTCCCGACCGCTACACCGCCAACATGTCGAAGAAGATGCGGCCCGGAAAGATCTTCGTCGACTACCTGAGGAACGGCCGCGGCGCCACGGCGGTCGCGCCCTACTCGACCCGCGCGCGCGGCAAGGCGCCGGTCGCGGTGCCGATCGCGTGGGAGGAGCTCGGCCTCGGCGTCCGTGCCGACCAGTTCCGGGTCGACAACCTGATGAACCGGCTCGACCACCTGAAGAACGATCCGTGGGCCGGCTTCCGCAAGGCAGCCCGGCCGCTCCCGAAGAAGTCCTAGACCGGCGCCACCAGGCGTTCGCGCATCAGCGTCCGGGTCTGGGCGAAGAGCGCACGCCCCTTGGCGACCAGCTCGGCCGAGGCCGCCTTGTCGCCAGCCTTGCACGCCTTCTCGAGCCGCCCCGCCAGCGCTTCCAGCCGGGCGGCGCCGAAGTTGCCGGCCATGCCCTTGAGCGCGTGGGCTTCCATCGCGAGCCCGGCGAGGTCGCCGGCCTCGCTGATCGACTCGATCTTGGCCATGCTGGCGAGCGCGCCGTCGAGGAAGTAGTTGAGCAGTTCCTGGAACGTCTCTTCCGGAACCTTGCGCTTGAGTTCGTCGAGCAGGCTGTCGTCGATGATCGGGCGGTCGGCGTCCTCGATCGCGACCTGTACGGCGGCGGGCGAGGGCTTCGCCTCGGTCTCGATCCAGCGGGCGACGACTTCCAGGAACTTGCTCGGCACGAGCGGCTTCGGGATGTAGTCGTTCATCCCGGCGCCCAAATAGAACTCGCGGTCGCCCGCCATCGCATTCGCGGTCATCGCGATGATCGGCAGTTTTCGGTGCGCCTCGCTCAGGCGGCGGATGGCCTGGGTCGCCTGAACGCCGTCGACGTTTGGCATCTGCACGTCCATCAGCACGACGTCGTAGGCCTCCTGCCGCACGGCTTCGATCGCCTCTGCGCCGTCCGCGGCGACGCCGACCTGGTACCCGGCGCCTTCGAGCAGCGTGACCGCAAGGAGGCGGTTGATCGCGTTGTCCTCGGCAACCAGGATCCGGCCGGACGCGGGGCCGACCGGCCTGAGGGGGACTGACGGCTCGGTCGTCGTCGCCGCGTCGAGGTCCTGGCCGGCGATCGCCCGCTGGATCCGGAGCACGAGGTCGCGCCGGCCGATCGGCTTGGTGAGCTGGCCGTCGAAGACGGTGCGGTTCAAGCGATGAGAGGTCGCGAGCGGACCGAGCGGCGCCACCAACAGAAGCTTGGTCGGGCTCTCCTCGGTCGCCGCGCGCAGCAGCTTGCCGAGCTCGAGGCCGGACGTATCCGGCAGGTCGCGGTCGACCAGGATCACGTCGAACGGCATCTCCTGGGCGATCGCGAGCTCGGTCGCGGCCTCTGCTTCGGCGCCGGTCGCGGCGGTGACGACGCTCACGCCCTCGGCGGTCAGGCGGCGAGCCAGCGAGCGTCGCGTCACCTCGGCATCGTCGATCACCAGCACGCAACGTCCGCGCAGCGTTCCGCCCTCGACCGAGGACGTGGGTTCCACCAGGGTGACGCGCGGCAAAGTGAGCTCGACCCAGAAGGTGCTGCCGCTGTCCGGCGCGCTCTCGACGCCGATCTTGCCGCCCATCAGCTCGACCAGCTGCTTCGAGATCGCCAGCCCGAGGCCGGTGCCGCCGAAGCGCCGGGAGATCGAACCGTCCGCCTGCTGGAATTTCTGGAACAGCCGGCTCCGCGTCGCCTCGTCCATGCCGATGCCGGTATCGCGCACCGAGATGCGGAACCTGAGCTGGCCCGGGCCGGCCTCCTGGCCGCTCACCTCGATCAGGACCGAGCCCTTCTCGGTGAACTTGATCGCGTTGGAAAGCAGGTTGAGCAGTATCTGGCGGATGCGCGCGGGATCGCCGCGGACGATGCCGCGCGCGCCCTCCTCAACATATGCGGCGATCTCGAGGCCGCGCTCGTGAGCGCGAGCGGCGAGCAGATCGACCGCACCATCCGCCAGCTTCTCAAGCGTGAAGTCGATCGACTCGAGCGCGAACTTGCCGGCCTCCAGCTTGGAGAGGTCGAGTACGTCGTTGATGATCGCCAGCAGCGAGTCGGCCGAAGTCTGTACCGCTTCGGCGAATTTCCGCTGCTCGTCCGAGAGCGGCGTGTCCAGCAGGATCGCGTTCAGCCCGATGATGCCGTTCATCGGGGTCCGGATTTCATGGCTCATGTTGGCGAGGAATTCCGACTTCGCCCGGCCTTCGCGCTCGAGCGCGGTGTGCGCTTCGGCCAGGTTGTCGGCGAGGGCCGCCTTCTCGTCGCGAAGCATCAGCGCGCTCAGCTGCGAGGTGAAGGACTCGCGGATGATCACCAGGTAGTTGGCGAACAGCAGGACCTGGATGAAGGTGACGGCGAAGCCCAGCGCGCCGCCTTCGACGATGCCAGCAACGGCGAAAGCGCCCATCGCCGGAGCGGCGAAGGCGAGGGAGGCCGGCGGGTGGCTGGTGTAGGAGGTGACGGCGCCGGCGGCGAGCGCGACCGTCGACATCGCGGCGATCGCCATCACCAGCGGATCGTCCGTGAAGAAGGGAAGGAGGGCCGTTACTCCCCACCAGATCCCGAAAGGCAGCATGCCGAGCGTGAAGCGCCGGGCCCAGACCGCTGGCGGGTGCGCGTCTGGCGCCTTGCGGTACTTCCGCCAGTCGATGGTCCGGCCGAGGCAGATGGCGACGCCCACCGCGCCCCAGTAGAGCGGCAGCGGGCTGCCCATCGCGAGCGCCAGCACGATGCCGTTGACGACGGCGCAGAGGAGCGAGGTGCCGATCCGGAACGACGGCGGATAGAGGGCGGCGACCAGATCTTTCTGGGTGGGCCTGGGGAGGTCGGGACCGGCGACGAAAATCTTCAGCCAGCCGTCGGGAGCCTGCGACATGCGGTGAAGCGACCCCTTCGGTCCGTCCGGTGCGGCGTCCGCCGAACATAGCCGTTTGTCCGGCCGGCCGGCAACGCGCGGTCTTTCACGATTTGCATCGGCGGCTTCCTTCGGTGCCGCCGGCCTGCCTACGATCGGCTTCCTGCCGCTGCGGCCGACCCGGCCGTTAACCAATTTACGAACCCAAGGAGGCACCGATGGATCCGATCGTCCTGTTCCTGCGCTACGAAGGCTCGCCTTCGCCGATGGCCCATGCGCCCGGCGTGCTCGGCGTCAGCCTCAAGGCGGCGAGCTGCTCGATCACCACCGAGATCGGCAACAAGAGCGTCAAGTCGACCTATAAGAAGCTGTCCGGGGGCAGTTCCTCGGCCGAGACCGTGCTGACGCTGACCGGGGACGGCGTGTTCATCGAGTCCGGCACCATCAAGTTCGGCGACGGCTCGACCTGGCTCAAGTTCAACACGGTCGGGCAAGGCTTCCTCGGCGCCAGCGCCGCCAAGGACGTGAGCGCCGGCTGCGCGGTCTGGCGCATCACCGAGGGCGGCGGCCAGTTCGCCGGGGCGACCGGCCACATCACCGGCAACTTCATCGTCAACCCCAAGGGGGTCGCCTACGACAACCAGGTCGCGGTGATCTTCCCGAAGAAGGGACGCAAGTAAATTTCCGATCGGGAACGGGGTTTCTTACCCGATTGCCGGGCCGGGGCCGGTCAGTCTAGGCTGGTCCGGAAAAGAACGAGAATGCGCCAATAACCTCAAGGAGCCATGTCATGGGAGAGTATCGCCGTAGCCTGTTGACCGGCGTGAGCGCACTTGCGCTCGCGCTGGCCGTTTCGCCTGCCTTCGCGCAGAAGAAGGGCGGCGACATGATCGTCGGCGTCACTTCGCCGCCGCCGCTGACCGACGCGCAGGCCTCGACCGCCGAGGCGACCCGCAACATCTCGATGCACTGGATCGAGACCCTGTTCGCCCGCGACCAGGGAGCGAACCCGATCCCGGATCTCGCTTCCGGCGTCGAGATGTCGGCGGACGGCCTGACCTATGTCTTCACGCTCCGCCAGGGCGTGAAGTTCCACAACGGCCAGGAGATGACCTCGGCCGACGTCAAGGCTTCGCTCGAGCGCTACAAGCGCATCGGCGGCGCCTCGCTGACGCTGTCTGCGGTGAGCTCGATCGAGGCGACCGACAAGTACAAGGTCACCGTCAAGCTCAGCACCATCTTCCCGGGCTTCATCGGCGTCATCAGCGCGCCCGGCGCGCCGATGGCGATCTATCCGGCATCCGAAGGGCAGAAGGAACGCGACAAGATCGCGTATATCGGCACCGGTCCCTTCAAGTGGGGCGAGTACAAGCCCGACAGCCACGTGAAGCTGGTTCGCAACGACGACTACACGCCGAACAACAACTACCAGAAGCGTGACGGCTTCGGCGGCAAGAAGACCGCCTACTTCGACTCGGTCACGATCCGCTTCATTCCCGAGGGCGGCGCCCGCACGGCCGCGCTCGAGACCGGCGAGATCCAGGCCGTCGACATCCTGCCGCCCCCGGCGGCGAAGCGTCTCAAGGGCGACGCGAAGATCAAGATCTACGAAGCCACGCCCTGGCTGCTCAACCTGATCGTCTTCAATGCCGGCGACGGCCCGATGGCCCAGCAGAAGCTGCGGCAGGCGGTGCTTGCGGCGCTCGACATGGAAGAGATCCTGGCGATCGCGGGCGAGGGCAACTACAAGCTCCAGACCGCCTGGCAGTACCCGGGCTCGATCTATCACACCGGCGATCTCGGCAAGGACAAGTACAACGTCAAGGACATCGCCTTGGCGAAGAAGCTGGTTCAGGAGTCGGGCTACAAGGGCGAGGAGATCATCTTCCTCACCGACTCGACCATCAAGAACCACAACGAGACGGCCGTCGTCGCGACCGAGCAGCTGAAGAAGAACCTCGGTCTCAACATCAAGCTGCAGGTGGTCGACTGGCCGTCGGCCTCGCAGAAACGCCTGCAGCCGACCGGCTGGCACATGTGGACCGTCGGCTTCGGCGTCGAGCCGTACGAAGGTCCGATCAACGTGATCGGCCTCTCGACCAAGCAGAACAACGCCGCCGGCGCGCAGTTCAAGGCCGATCCGGAGCTCGCCGCGGCCGACAAGCTGTTCAACTCCTCGCTCAAGCTCGATGACCAGAAGAAGGCGGTCGTCGACTGGACGAAGCGCATGTACGAGTGGGTGCCGGCGATCAACACCGGAGCGATCGGCCGCTATCAGGCGACCGTCGCCAAGGTCCAGAACTACGAGCCGAACCGCATCCCGCGGATGTGGGACGTCTGGTTCAACTAAGCCCAAGAGCGTCGATTCGCGGCCGGTAGGAGCGATCCTGCCGGCCGTATTCTTTTGGAGCCGATTTCGTCTGGCTCCCGGCGGTACCTGACGGTGCTGACATCTTGCGCCAGAATGGCCGCCCCAAGTGATCCGCAATCCCGAATGACCGCAAGCCAGCGACAGAGCATCCATGCCGGCCTTCAAGGCGCCTGAAGCCGGCAATGTGATGCTCGGCATCGGGCTGGCGCTGTCAGCCAACGCAGTCTTCTCGTTCCAGGACGCGGTGGTGAAGTGGCTGGTTGCCGACTATGCCGTGCTGCAGATCCTCTTCATCCGCAGCATGGCGATCGCGCTGGTCGCCCTCGGCGTCTATCGCAAGAAGGCCGTCCTCGGCCTGATCAAGAGCCGCCACAAGCCGGCGCTGCTGCTGCGCGCCGCGGCGATGGTCATCGCCTGGCTCTGCTACTATACCGCGGCGCGCTCGCTGGTGCTGGCCGACCTGGTGACGCTCTACTACGCCGCTCCGCTGATCATCACCGTGATGTCGATCTACATCCTCGGCGAGAAGGTGAATCCGGCACGCTGGGTCGCGGTCTTCGTCGGGCTCGCGGGCGTCATCGTCGCCGCCAATCCGACCGGACGGCCGGACCTGCTGCCGGCGGGCCTCGTGCTGATCGCAGCCTGCCTCTGGGCCTGGGCCAACATCCTGATGCGGCAGATCTCGTCCAGCGAGTCGACCGAGGTGCAGATGCTGTTCACCGGCCTCGCCTTCTGCGTCGCCTGCGCGCCGGCGCTGCCCTGGATATGGGTGACGCCGCCGCCGCTGACCTTCGCGCTGATGGCGGGAATCGGCGCCTTCGCCGCGATCGGCCAGTACCTGATGTACGAAAGCGTCCGGCATGCGCCGGCCTCGGCGGTGGCGCCGACCTCATACACATCGCTCGGATGGGCGTTCCTCTGGGGCTGGGTGATCTGGGCCGACATCCCGGAACCGACCGTCTTCGCCGGCGCCGGTCTCATCCTGCTCGGCAGCGTGATCGTCGTCGGCTCGGAATGGCGACGCATGCGCCAGCGGCGAATCGGCGGGAATGGGGTATGATCGTTTAGAGATAGAAACGGAGCAGGCATGGCAGCGCGCATCCGGTTCCTTCTGGTTCTCCTTGTTCTTCTGGCCGGCGGCGGCGCAGGCGCGGCCGACCGGGTCGACGTGACGCTGGTGCTCGCCGCCGACGTCTCGCGCAGCGTGGATGAGGAAGAGTTCCGCCTGCAGCGCGAAGGCATCGCCACCGCGATCACCGACGCGCGGGTGCTGAACGCGATCCGGTCCGGACAGCACGGTGCGATCGCGATCTGCTTCGTCGAGTGGTCCGGCGTCGGCCAGCAGCTCGTCGTCGCCGACTGGGCGGTGATCCATGACCTCCCCTCGGCCGAGGCGGTCGCCAAGATCGTACGCACCGCGCCGCGCTCGTATTACGGCTCGACCGCGATCGGCTCGGCGATCGACTTCTCGATGCGCCAGCTCCGCCGGGCGCCGGTCAAGTCGGAGCGGCGGGTCATAGATGTGTCCGGCGACGGGACCAACGTCAGCGGACCTCCGGTCACCATCGCCCGCGACGCGGCGGTTGAATCGGACATCACCGTCAACGGGCTCGCGATCCTGAGCGCGGTGCCGAACCCGTTCAACCCGGACCACACCCACCCGCCGGGCGGGCTCGAGGAGTACTACCGGAAGAACGTCACCGGCGGTGTCGGCTCCTTCGCCATGGTGGTCGAGGGCTTCCAGACATTCGCCGAGGCGATGATCAACAAGCTGATCCGCGAGATCGCGGCGCTGCCTTAAGCCGGCCGGTTCGCGGGTGGGCGTCCGAGGTTGCCGGCCCCGCCCCTTGCGTCCTAGGCTCGCCCCGCCTTCCTTCCGTCGTCCTGCCTTCGAACGAGGATCCGATGAAGCTGAGCCGCCCGGTGCTTGCGCACGAGGAGGTCGTCGCGCGCGACGGCATGGTCACCGCCCAGCATCCGCTGGGTGCCCGCATCGGCGTCGAGGTGCTGCAGAAGGGCGGCAACGCCGTCGACGCGGCGGTCACCACCGCCTTCGCGATGGGGGTGCTGCAGCCGCTGATGAACGGCATCGGCGGCGTCGGCAACATGGTCCTGCACTTCGCTGATGGCGACGCAAAGACCGTCTACTACGGCACCAAGGCGCCGGGCCTGGCGCGGCCGGACATGTACGAGCTGGAGGCCGGCCAGAGCGAGATCTGGGGCGGCGGCATGAACCTCGCCAAGAGCTATGCCTGGCCGAAGGTGAAGAACCGTGCCAACGACCGAGGCCACAGCTCGATCGGAGTGCCGGGTGCGGTCGCGGGCCTCTGCCTCGCGCTGGAAAAGTTCGGCACGATCGATCTCAAGGATGCGCTCAAGCCGGCGATCCGCCTGGCCGAAGATGGCTTCGCCGTCGGGCATCACTTCACGCTGGCGCTGGTCGCGGACCGCGAGACCTTCCTGATGTTCCCGGGCACCGCGCCGATCTACTACCCCGGTGGCTATGCGATCCCGGTCGGCGGCAAGTTCGTGCAGAAGGACCACGCGCGCACGCTTCGCCTGATCGCGAAGCACGGGCCCGCCGGCTTCTACAAGGGCGAGATCGCCGAGATGCTCTCGGACGACAACGCGAAGAACGGCGGCACGCTGCGCGCGGCCGACCTTGCCGCCTACAAGGCGCAGGTCCTCGAGCCGATCCGCGGCCGCTACAAGAACGTCGACCTGATCGGCATGCCCTACCTGACCGCCGGGCCAACGGTCATGGAAGCGCTCCATATCCTCGATCATTTCGACATGAAGAAGATCGGCTGGGGCAAGCCCGAGTCGCTGCATCTGGTCGCCGAAGCGATCCGCATGGCCGGCGCCGACCGCTTCACCTATATGGGCGACCATCCGGACGCGCCGCTCGACATGCTGGTCGACAAGGACTACGCCGCGAGCCGAGCCGAGATGATCTCGCGGAAGAAGAGGGCGGAGCCGCTGCCGGGCGACCCATGGGCGGTCGCCGGGCGCCCGCGTCCGAAGGACTTCCCGGGACCTGCGCGCGGCGGCAAGGACGACGGCACGACACACCTCACCGTCATCGACTCCAAGCGCAACGCGGTGGCGCTGACCCAGACGAACGTCGGCTACTCGGGCGTGGTGACGCCCGGCGTCGGCGTCATGATGAACAACGCGATGAGCTGGTTCTGCCAGGTTCCCGGCACGATCAACTCGGTCCGCGGCGGGGCCTTCGGCTGCAACAACATGAGCCCGATGATCTTGACCGGCCGCGGCAAGCTCAAGGCCGCGCTCGGCGCCTCGGGCGGCCGGCGCATCTGGTCGGCGATCATCCAGGCGGTGGTCAACCACGTCGAGCACGGCATGTCGCTACAGGACGCGCTGCAGGCGCCGCGCATCCACACCGAGACCGACGACGTGATGCTCGACGGTCGCTTCGGCTCCGCGGCCAAGGCGGCGCTCGAGAAGAAAGGTCATACCGTTGCGGTGGTGACCCCGCATTACGATCGCGGTCCGTACTCCGAGCCGAACGGCATCGCCATTTCCGGCCGCGACCTCAGGAGCGCCGTCTATCCCGTCGCCAAGCCGACCTACGCCGCCGGATATCCGGGCGGAGATGACGCCGCCGGCGACAGCCTGGCCCCCAGGCCCGACCTGCACCCCTAAGAAGGAATCCGAGGAAACCATGCCGAAGATCGAGTCCGTCGATCTCTTCTATGTCTCCATGCCGGTGGTCGAGGACATCTCGGACGGCAGCCAGGACGCACTTCTCGTGCGCGTGTCCGCCGGCGGCAAGGTCGGCTGGGGCGAAGCGGAGGCGGCGCCGCTGCCGTCGATCGCCTCCTGGATCGCGCCGATGTCCCACGGCTTCTGCCATCCGATCAAGACCTCGGTGATGGGCCAGGAGCTGAACAGCCCCGAGGACATCAAGCGCATCAACGACACGGTGAAGCGCCGCTCGCTCGACATCCTGCAGACCGATCACACGCTCTCGGGCATCGACGAGGCGCTGTGGGACCTGCTCGGGCACATGCGCCAGGAGCCGGTCTGGAAGATCCTGGGATACAAGAAGTCGTGGCCGAAGACGCCTTACGCCTCGCAGCTCTTCGGCCTCACGCCGCAGGAGACGCTGAACAAGGCGAAGGCGGTCGTCGCCGACGGCTACCGGGCCAGCAAGTTCGGCTGGAGCAATTTCGGCATGACCACGGTGAAGGACGACGCCGATCATCTGATGGCGGCGCGCGAGGGCCTCGGCAAGGACGGGATCCTGCTGGTCGATGCGGGCTGCGTCTTCGGCGACGACGTCGAGAGGGCGGCGAAGCGTCTCCCGGCGCTGAAGGAGGCGAAAGCCACCTGGTACGAGGAGCCGCTCGACCGCGACGCGCTGACCGAGTTCAAGGCGCTGTCGAAGAAGACGCCGAAGGTGAAGCTCGCCGGCGGCGAAGGCGCCTACACCTATCTGATGGCCAAGCAGATGATGGACATCGCGGGACTCAGCTTCATCCAGATCGACGCCGGGCGCATCGGCGGCATCACGCCGGCGAAGCAGGCGGCCGATTACGCGAAGAAGAAGGGAGTGACCTTCGTCAACCACACCTTCACCTCGCATCTCCAGCTCTCGGCCTCGCTCCAGCCCTATGCCGGGATGAAGGACCACGAGATCTGCGAGTACCCGGTCGAGCTCAAGACAGTGGCCAAGGCGATCACGAGGAACCAGATCGGCCGCGACAAGAACGGCCAGGTCCGCGCGCCCGACGCGCCCGGCCTCGGCATGGAAGTCGACGCCGACGCGCTGAAGCCGTTCCTGGTCGACGTCTCGATCAAGGTCGGCGGCAAGTCGCTCTATGAGACGCCGGTGTTGAGGAAGTAACACCTTCATGCACCCTTTCCCGCTTTGCGGGGGAGGGTGCATGACGACTACGGCTCGGAGCGATCGGTCGCGAGGTGCGCGACGCAGTCGCCGCGCTCGACGCGCCCGTAATGGCGCTGGCAGATCACCAGGCCGCTGTCCTTGAAGTAGGCCGGCACCGGCTCGCGGCCGGGGTTGTCGACGAAGTGCGTGAGGCCGGCGAGCTGGCCCTTCTTCACCATCGAGCCAAGCTTCACCGCCGGCTCGAAAAGGCCGTGGTCCGGCGCATAGACGTAGTAGCTCTGGCCGAGCAGCTCCATCCAGCGCACCTTCTCCGGCGCCTTGCCGATCTTGAACTTCTTGGTGTCCTTGAGGATGCCCATGTGCGCGAGCGCGCGCACGGTGCCGTCATAGGTGAGCTTGCAGCCGTCGGGATTGACCGAGGCGCCGCCGCCGAATTCGCCGCCGAGATAGATGACGTTGTTGCGGTGCGCCGACGAGTGGGCTAGGCGCGAGTCCGGCAGGTAGGTCCACACCAGGCTGACCGGCGAGCCGAAGACCCGCAGCAGCTCGAGCGAGCGCTGGTCGAGCTTCTTGTTGCCCGAGGTGGAGACCGACGCGAACGGCACGTAGGCGAGCGAGCCGCCGCCCGAATGCAGGTCGAACCAGACCTCGGCTTTCGGCACCACCACCGTGTCGAGGTAGTGCGCGATCTGGTAGGTGACGCTCATGCTGGGCGAGCCGGGGAAGGCGCGGTTCAGGTTGCCGTCGTCGATCGGCGACACGCGCGCACCGGCCATCGCCGCCGGCATGTTCGCCGCGGGCATGATGATGAGGCGGCCCCTGATGTCCTTGGGCTCGATCTCGCGGATCAGCTTGCAGAGCGTGACCTGGCCTTCGTACTCGTCGCCGTGGTTGCCGGCCATCAAGAGGGCGGTCGGCCCTTTGCCGTTCTTGATCACGGTCAGCGGGATCGCCAGCGTGCCGTAGGCCGAGCGCGTCACCGAATGCGGCAGGTGGATGTAGCCCACCTGCTTGCCGTCGGCGTCGTAGTCGACTTCGGTCCAGAGATGCGATTTCTCAGCGGCCATGAGGCTCTCCAATGGCGATCATTCGATGGGCGGATCCGCGCCGAGAATAGCGCGCGCTTCCATTCGCTTGCCAGATTGGGCGCGTTCGGCGAAATCCGCCGATCCCCCAGCTGTTGTCTCGCGCTTCCTAACCCGGCATAAAATCCTGACACGATCCGGAGGCACGAGGGTATTGCCCAGTCTTTCCCTGACCACGGTCCTGCTGGGTTCTGGCCTCAGCTGCGCCATACTTTGCTACGTGATGGCACAGCTTCGCCGTCTGCCGGACGCACCCTCTGCGTTCGGCTGGTGGTCGCTCGCCTTCGCCCTCGGCACGCTTAGGTTCGTCTGGCGCAGCCTACAGCCCTGGATCGGATTGCCGCCCGCGCTGTTCGGCGCCGAGGCCCTGCAGGCATCCGCTGCCGTTCTCCTGCTGGTCGGCGTCGGCAGGCTTATCGGCTTCCAGCCCGGCCGTCTGGTGCTGGCGGGCGGCATCGGGGTCGTCGTCGCCTGGGCGGCGATCTTCGTCTTCGTCCGTTTCGATCTCGTGCTGCTTTCGGTGCCGCTGCACTTTCTCGCCGGCGGGGCTTTGGTGGCGACATCGATCACGCTGTTTCGCGAGCATCGGCGCCGCGCCGTCCTCAACCTGAACCTGGCCGTGCCGCCCTTCGCGCTATGGGGACTGGTCGAGTTCCTGTACCCGCTGACGCTCGCCAACCCGACGCTGGTTCCCTGGTACTTTCTGCTGACGCAGGGACTGGCCGTGATCATCGCGGTCTGCCTCGTGGTCGGTGCCCTTCGCCGTTTTCAGTACGAGACGCGCCGCGCCGAGGATCGGCTGGCGGCCGCGGTCGAGACCATGCCGGCACAGATCGCCCTGTTCGACGCCGACGGCAACCTGATCCGGGGGAACGCCGCCTATCATGCGGACTATGGCGCCTCCGGGAGCCGTGCACCGGAACCGAGCCTTCGCTTCGAAGACCTCATGGAACGCCTTTCCCGTCACCGCTCGCCACGGCTGGTCGAGGCCGAGGGTACGCATTCGGCATTGCCGACCGGTCCGGACGGCGTGGAGTTCGAGGCCGTCCTGCCGGACGGACGTACATTCACGGTCCGCAGGGCAGCGACGCCGGACGGTGGCAGCGTCCTGGTTGCCGTCGACATTTCCGCGCAGATGGAACGCGAGCAGGAGCTGCTGCAGTCGGCGCGACTGCTCAGAGGGACACTCGACGCCGTCAAGATCGGTATCGCCGTGTTTGCGGCGGATGGCTCGGTCGTGGCGCGGAGCGGACGCTTCGTCGAGGCGATCGAGCTGGGCGATTCGTCTCAGACGAAGGAGATGACGTTCGAAAGTCTTTTGAGAGTCCTCGCGCAGCGCGGTGATCTGGGGGCCGGAGCTCCTTGGGACCTGGCTAGCCGCGCCGTCGCAAAGTCGTCCGCTTCCGGAGGCGAGATCCTTCTTGCCTTGCCGAGCGGGCGCCCGGCCAAGCTCATCTGCCATCCCGTTGACGGCGGGGGCATGGTCGTTTGCGGGTTGCCGGCTGCCCAGCCGCTGATCGGCGGGAGCGACGCAAGACGTCAGATGGACGAGGGTAGCTAGGCGGCCTGCATTCGCTGGCGGTAAGCGCGGGAGCCGCTTTCGATCTCCTGCGCCACGGCTCGCTTGATATGCCCTTCGAGTTCGTCGAAAGCGGCCTGGGCCAGAAGCAGGTCGAGGGGATCGTCGGAATTGATCGCGCGGATCAGGTAGCGGGCGACGTCGGAGTCGCGGCCGACGACGACCTTGATGGCCTCGAGCAGGATCTCGCGCGCCGACTGCTTCAACCCCATCCCTGACACCGGCAGCCCCCGCCGCTAAACGTGCGCTTACGCGTCGACGATCATTTAAAACGTATTTTATTTATCTTTTGTGAAAATGTATCCGTCAACCCAAAATTTTTCGCCACGAAACGTCTGAACCCCGCCATCCTGAGGGCCCGATCGTTAAGGAAGCGTCGTGGCGCGAAGCGACCCGCACAACCGGACGAGATATTGGGAAGACCCGCACTTGGAAGGGCTTAGCTGCCTCCACGCGGACTTCACGGCCCACGACTACGCCCCACATGCCCATGACGGCTTCGTCATCGCGATGACCGAAGCCGGCGGGGCCGAGTTCGCCAGCCGGGGCGCCATCGGCGAGGCGACGCCGTCCGGGCTCCTGGTCTTCAATCCGGGCGAGCCGCACTCGGGCCGAATGGGACGTAGCCGCCGCTGGCGTTATCGGTCCTTCTACCTCGACCGCCGGGCGGCTGCGGAGCTCGAAAGCCTTGGACTTCCACGAGCGCCGCATTTCGCGACCAACCTCTTCACCGATGCGGACCTTATCCAGGCTTTCCTCGACGTGCATCAAGCGCTGGATGCCGGCGCCGACTCCCTTCGGACGCGGGAGCTGCTGCTCGAAAGCTTTGGAGCTCTGGTGCATCGTCATGGCACTGGGCGCCCCGAGCATCTCGCCGCGCCTCGCGAACAGAGGCGGCTGGAACGCGTGCTCGAGATGATGCAGGACCGGCCAGCCGACCCACTCAGCCTGGAGATGCTGGGCGAGGCGGCCGCCCTCACGCCGTTCCAGCTCATCGCCCTCTTCAAGCGTGAGACCGGGCTCACCCCGCACGCTTACTTGGTGCAGCTTCGGCTCAAGGCGGCGATGGACGCGCTGAAGGCGGGGATGCCCGTCGCCGAGGCCGCGACCTCTGCCGGGTTCTACGATCAGAGCGCGCTGACCAAGCATCTCAAGCGCTGCTATGGCGTAACGCCGCTTCAGTTTGCCCGCGCCACCAGGGAGCAGGCCGGCCGCAATTTCCACCAATAGCGACGGCGGGTCTTCCGGCATCCTGGCGCCATGCCTCGCTATTTTTGCCACGAGAACCCCGAGACCCTGACGGTCGCAAGCGATGTCATCGAGGCGCGCCAGGGCCGCGTCCGGCTCGTTCGTTCGCCATTCTATCCGGGCGGCGGCGGCCAGCTTCCCGATCGCGGCGCGATCCGCTGGAGCGGCGGCGAGGCCGCGGTCTCGGGATTCGACATGGCCGACGGCCATCTCTGGCATCTGCTGGCGGCACCGGTCGAGGTCTCAGGTTCGGTCGAGGTCGCGGTCGATCCGGCGTTCCGGCAGATGCAGCGCGAGCTGCACACCGCTCTGCACATCATCAACGCGCTCGCCTTCCAGGGCTTCGACGGGGCACTGGTGACCGGCGCGCAGATGAACGGCGACGGCACCGCGCGCATCGACCTCGACCTTCCGGGTGCCGACAACGACAAGCTCCGCGCCCTTGAGCCCAGGATCAACGACACGATCCGTCAGGACCTCAAGGTCGTCACGTCCTACGTCCTTTTCGAGGCGGCGCAGGAAGAGAAGGGGCTGCTCCGCTCGCGCTCGGTGGCACCGCCGCCGACCGAGGACGGCATGGTGCGCGTCGTCGAGATCGCCGGCCTCGATCGCCAGGCCTGCGGCGGAACCCATCTCGCCTCGACCGGCAACTCGCGGCCGATCCGCATCCTCAAGGTCGAGAACAAGGGGCGGCACAATCGGCGGATCCGCATCGGCTTCGGGAGCTGAGGGGCGAAGTCATATTCGTTCGTGAATTTTACAAGGTTGACACTTTTCCGGACAAGTGCGAGAAGGGCTGGCCGGGCTCCCGCTCGACGTGCGCCCGCATGAAGCCTGAAAGTGCGCCATGACCATCGTCACTGAAGCGACACGTCTCCGCATCCGTCCGCTCGGCGCACTCGGCGCCGAAGTCACGGGCGGCTCGCTCGATCCGCTCTCTGCCGCCGACGAGGCGACGATCAAGCAGGCGGTCCGCGATCACCTGGTGCTGCGTTTCCGCGGATACAACCTCGACGACTTGGCGTTCACGCGCCTCGCCGAACGGCTCGGTACGCTGCAGCCCTCGCCCGACTACACGCGCTCGCGCAAGGTCTACTCGAGCGAGTCGCCGGCGATGACGATCATCTCGAACGTCAAGGAGAACGGCGAGGCGATCGGCGAGCATGGCGACGGCGAGCTCAACTGGCACACCGACCTCGCGTTCACCGACTATCCGTCCGAGTACACGATGCTGATGGCGCGCGAAGTGCCGGCAGCCGGCGGCAACACCTGGTTCGCCAACATGTACAAGGCCTATGAGGCGATGCCGGACGCGCTGAAGGAGCGCGTCGCCAAGCTCAAGATGAAGCATCAGGCGAGCCACAACGCGCAGGGCGGTACGCGTCCCGGCTACAAGGACATCGAGACCAACGACGTCCGCGAGATGCCAGGCCCGATCCATCCGATCCTCCGCACGCATCCGGTCTCGGGCCGGAAGGCCCTGTTCCTCGGCCGCCGCTTCGGCGCCTATATCCCGGGCCTGCCGCTGGCGAAGAGCGAGGCACTCTGCGACGAGCTCTGGTCCTATGCGGCGCTGCCCGAGAACACCTGGGCGCAGGAGTGGCAGGTCGGCGACCTGATCATCTGGGACAACCGCTGCACCATGCATCGCCGCGACAGCTTCGCGGGCCAGGGCCGCCGGCGCATGCACCGACTCTGCACGCGCGGCACGCGCCCGGAGTAGCGCTCGAATCATAGCCGCGCGACGGTGACGGCTTAGGGTCGCCCGTGATACACCCGCTCGGTAGATGACGAGCGCCTCGCCCTTCGATCTTCCGGCCGCCGACGGACGCAGCCGTCCGAAGCTCGGCGATGTCGTCTACGACCAGATCCTGCGCCTGATCGTCCGCGGCGAGTATCCGCGCCACTGCAAGCTTCCGACCGAGAACGAGCTCGCGACCCGCTTCGCGGTGTCGCGGCCGGTGATCCGGGAAGCGCTGGCCAGGCTCCGCGACGAAGGCGTGGTGCGCTCGCAGCAGGGCTCCGGCACCTTCGTCGAGCGCGGCCCTGAAGCGGGATCGCTGATCTACCAGCCTGTCCGCAGCGTCGCCGACATGCAGGCCTTCTACGAGTTCCGTATCGTCGTCGAGGGACAGTCCGCCTATCTTGCCGCCGAGCGCCACACCAAGGAGGCGCTGGCCGACATCGAGAAGTCGCTGAACGACGCCGAGACCGCGATCGCTGAGGCGAACCCTCATATCGGCTCGGATCTCAACTTCGCCTTCCACCGCGCGGTCGCCCGCGCGACGCAGAACCCCTATATCGTGACCACGCTCGAGGCGATCCCCAACCTGGTCGGAGTCGGGCGCATCGCCGTCCGCAACAACGGTATCGACGATCCGGTGAAGCGCATGCGCTCGGTCTGGCTCGAGCACGAAAGCATCTACCGCGCCATTGCTTCCCGAGACGCTCCGCGCGCCAAGACCGAGATGGAAGCCCATGTCGGCAATGCGCGGCAGTACATCTTCCAGCGTCAGGACGTCTGATCGGCCTGAATAGCTTGTCGTTCGCGTTGACAAATTTGTAATTTTCCCGGAAGAAAGCGGCACAGAGGGGAGAACCCCTCCAACAAGGCATCCCGGGAGGATCCATGCGCGGTTGGAAGCACACCATTCTCGGCACCGTCGCTGCCGCGGCCCTGGCCGTGACGTCGTCGGCCGCTTTTTCCCAGGCCAAGCCCGAGAAGCTGGTGATCATGAGCCACGCTGTCCATAAGTCGGCGGTCACCGGCGAGAAGGGCGGTGACAGCTCGGCCGACTGGCAGAAGAGGAACGGCGTCGCCGTCGAGTGGCTGACCTTCGGCGTCGAGGCGGTGCACGAGCGCGTATATCGCGAGGCGAGCCTCGCCAGCGGCACGGTCGACATCGCCTTCATCCTCGAGCGCTATTCCGGTCCCCAGGTCGCCCGCCTGTTCGAGGATCTGGGCGAGTACCAGAAGCGCGACGGCATCGAGGACTTCGAGGAGATCTCGGCCGGCATGCGCACCGCGCATACGCACAAGGGCAAGCTGATCGCGATCCCGTTCCGGCACGCGACCCACGGCCTTCTCTACAACCAGGTCTACTTCACCGAACGCGGCGTGGCCGCGCCGCCGAAGACCATGGAGGCGCTGCTCGAGCTCGCCGAGAAGATGCAATACACGCGCTCCGACGGCACGCTGGTGCACGGCTTCATCACCAGCTTCGACGATCCCTCCGGCGTCGTCGACCTGATGCGTGCCTTTGGCGGCGACTTCATCACCTCCGACTACAGGTTCGTCGCCGACAGCCCGGGTTCGCTCAAGGTCGTGCACCTGCTCCGCAACTTCTTCCAGAAGGGCATCCTTCCGAAGAACGTGTTCACCTTCAAAACCGAGGAGGTGATCACGATGATGCAGCAGGGGCGGGCGGCGATGACCAACCAGCCCTTCGGCCGCTACTTCAACTACAACGACGCCAAGCAGAGCAAATTCCCGGGCGAGTTCAAGGTGACGACGATCCCGGCTTCTGGCGGCGGCATCGCGCCGGCGAAGACCTCGGTCTGGGGCATGGCGATCCCGGCGAACTCGAAGAACAAGCAGCTCGCCTGGACGCTGATCAAGGAGCTGTCGTCGAAGAAGGCGACGATCGCCCAGGCGATCAACGGCAACGGCCCGGTCCGCATCTCGGCCTATAAGGACGAGGGCGTGCGGAAGCTCGTGCCCTACGCCGACGACGAGGCGGCAGTGCTGCAGGGTGCCCGTTCGACCGTCCCCGGCTTCGAGAACACCCAGAAGGCCATGGACTTCTTCATGGAGGAGATCCAGCAGGCGATGCTCGGCACGAAGACGCCGGAGCAGGCGATGGCCGACCTCAAGAAGCGGGTCGAGCCGCTCCTGCCGAAGTAAGCGAAAAGCAGCTAGGCTTTCCCGGCGGTCGCTCGCCCTGGGCGTCCGCCGGTTTCGTCTCAACCAAGTCTCGCGAAGGCATCCCGGCATGTGGACGCTGCGTCCCATCCATTACCTGATGGTCGCGCCGGTCCATCTGCTGCTGCTCGTCTTCATCTTCTTGCCTGCTCTCTATGTCGGCTGGCTCAGCCTCACGCATTCCACGTTCGGTGGCCCGCCGGAGTTCGTAGGCCTCTCAAATTTCGTCACGCTGCTCGGCGACCGCATCTTCTGGCGGTCGTTCTGGAACACGCTGATCGTCGTCAACGTCGTGGTCTATGGCGAGCTGGCGCTCGGCCTCGGCCTGGCGCTGCTGATGGCCGGATGGGTCCCGTTCAAGCGCGTGGTGATCGCGATCATCCTCGCGCCCTATGCGATCACCGAGGTCACCACGGTGGTCATGTGGCGCTACATGCTTGAGCCCGACGTCGGCATGATCAACTACGCGCTGAAGTCGATCGGACTCGGCCAGATCGAATATTCGACCGACCCGTTCACGGCGCTGATGGTCGTCTCGGTGCTGGCGATCTGGCAGCACCTGCCGTTCACCTTCCTGATCCTCTATGCCGCCGTCACCACGATCCCGAGCGAGCTGATCGAGTCCGCCAAGGTCGACGGTGCCACGCCGTGGCAGACCTTCTGGCACGTGACGCTCCGGCTGATCCTGCCGGCGGTCTTCGTGGCGCTGATGTTCCGCTACATCTTCGCGATGCGGATCTTCTCCGAGGTCTGGCTGCTCACCGAAGGCGGGCCGGCGCGGATGACCGAGGTGCTGGCCGTCTATCTCTACCGCCAGGCCTTCCGCTATCACGAGTTCGGCGGCGCTTCGGCTACCGGCTGGATGCTGCTGCTGTTGTCGCTGGTGATCGCGCTTCCCTATCTCCGCGCCATGTACGTGAAGCTGTTTCGTCATGTCTGATACGTGGAGAACCCGCGCGATCCGGCTGCTGTTGATCCTGATCGCGGTCGTATGGTCGGGGTTCCCGATCTTCCTGGTGGTGATGTCGTCGTTCAAGGACGTCCGCGAGATCTTCGCGGTGCCGCCGAGCTTCGTCTTCACGCCGACGCTCGACAGCTACCGACGTCTCGGCCAGCTGTGGCCAGCCTTCTATCCGAACATGCTGAACAGCCTGATCATCACCACAGGTGCCACGGTGCTGACCGTCGTCGTCACCTCGATGGCGGGCTACGTCTATGCCCGCTACTCGAGCCGGCTGCTGACCGGATCTGCGTTCTTCATGATCTTCGTGCGCATGTTCCCGCCGATCATCATCACGCTGCCGTTGTTCCCGGCGGTGAACCTGCTGGGCTTGAGCGACACGCACGTCCTGCTGATTGTCCTCTACGCCACATTCTTCGTCAGTCTCGGCACCTGGATCATGCGGGCCTTCATCGAGCAGATCCCGCGCGAGCTGGAGGAGGCGGCCTTCGTCGACGGCGCCGACCTGTTTAAGACGCTGACCCGCGTGATCCTGCCGCTGGCGGCACAAGGCATCGTCGCGTCATCGATCTTCGTCCTGGTCTTCTCGTGGAACGAATTCATCTTCGCGCTGATCTTCACCACCCGAGTCGCCAAGACCGCCCCCCTGATCATCAGCGAGATGCTCAGCACCGCCGATGGGGTGGAGTGGGGGATTCTGTTCGCCGCGGCGACGATTCAGCTGCTGCCGGTGCTGGTCTTCGTGATCGCGGTCCAGCGTTATGTAGTCGCCGGGCTCCAGGCGGGCGCGGTCAAGGGCTAGCAAACACGGATTTTTAGCCTTGAGGGCGTGACTTTGGTGCCCTCTAGATTACAATTGGTTAAACTACTTAAAATTCGTATAAAATGATTATTTAAAACGCGCTCGATCTGCTCGTAGCATCCGAAGCAGAGAAGTGCGCCCGCGTAGGGGGTGGAAGGAAAATATGGCGAGCCCGTTCGAGAAGCTGACGATCCTCATCGCCGAGGACAACAAGCCGATGCGCAGCCTCGTCCGCGACATCCTGGAAGCGCTCGGCGTCGGCTCGATCATCGAGGCCGTGGACGGCACCGCGGCGATGAAGCAGCTGGGAACGCACGCCGTCGACATCGTCATCCTCGACTGGAACATGGAGCCGATGGACGGGCTCGAGCTGACCCGGCAGATCCGCACCTCGCCCGAGAGCCCCGACCAGTTCGTGCCGATCATCATGCTGAGCGGCCACACCGAGCGTGCGCGGGTGCTGCAGGCGCGCGATGCAGGCGTCACCGAGTTCATGGCGAAGCCGGTCTCGGTCAAGGCGCTCTGCGCCCGCATCAATGCGATCATCGACGCGCCGCGC
Organism: Rhodospirillaceae bacterium; assembly: GCA_016792585.1. GTDB lineage: Bacteria > Pseudomonadota > Alphaproteobacteria > SHVZ01 > SHVZ01 > SHVZ01. The sequence continues at coordinate 4,400 of JAEULB010000057.1, read as the reverse complement.
CCCTTCATCCGCGCCAACGGCTACTTCGGCCCCGACCGCCGCCGCCGCGTGCTGCCGTTCAACGGCCCGGAACGGCGGAGCGACGATCCCGCGAAGAAGTCCGAGAAGGCGACGCGGCGGGCGTGATCCGGTAGGCGCAGCGACGCGCGCCGGCGAGGATGTGGTCGATCCGCTCGACCGTGCAGTCGGCGAGCAGCGCCTGGAACATCGACAGCTCCGATCGGCAGAAGCCCTGGCAGGCCTTCGCCGCCGCGCAGATCGGGCAATGGTTCTCGACCAGCAGGTAGCTGCCATCCGTCTCCGTCTCCACCGCGGCCATGTAGCCCTCGATCTGGCGCAGCTCGGCCAAGCGCCTCACGCGCTTCGCCAGCGTTCCGGCAAGATCGAGCTCGCGGTGGTATCGCAGGAGCATCTCGGCCTCGCGCAGCGCGATCAGCCGGTCGAGGCCTTGTGGCCCGAACAGCCTGTCGACGCCGCCGATCAGCTCGACGGCGACCTGGGCATGGGTATCGGGAAAGCGGGCCTCGGCCTTGGCGGTCAGCCGCCAATGGCGCTTCGGCCGGCCGACGCTCTTGCGCTCGTCGGCGAAGGCGACGAGACCGTCGGCCTCCAGCCGCGCCAGGTGCTGGCGCACGCCCATCGCGGTGATGCCGAGGTCGCGCGCGAGATCGCCCGCCGTCAGCGGCGCCCGCGTCTTCAGGAGGAACAGGATGCGCTCGGCCGTGCCCTCGGACATCGGGTGATGGCGTAGCACGCGCAAGGGTATTTGAAAAGCAGTTACTTGACTAATTCCGGCGCCGGGTCTGGAATGAGGGCTCCGATCCAGGAGGGCCGGCGATGGCATGGGAAAAGGCGACGACGCTCGACCGCCTGACGCGCGACGGCCGTACGGTCGCGAAGATCGGCAATCGCCAGATCGCTCTGTTCGAGACCGGACGCGGCATCCTCGCCTGCAACAACCGCTGCCCGCATGAAGGCTATCCGCTGAAGGAGGGCAGCCTCGACGGCGCCTGCGTTCTCACCTGCAACTGGCATAACTGGAAGTTCGACCTGAAGACGGGCGCCAACCTGACCGGCGGCGACGGGCTCAGGACCTATCCGACCAAGATCGAGGACGGCGCGGTCTGGGTCGAGATCGTCGAAGCGCCGGCAGCCGAACGCCAGGCCAAGGCGCTGGCCAACTTGCGCGAAGCCTTCGACGACGAGTCCTACGACCGGATCGCCCGCGAGCTCGCCCGCTTCGCCAAGGCAGGCGGCGATCCCGTCGACGCGGTGGCGCGCGCGATCGAGTGGTCGCACGACAAGCTCGAGTACGGCACCACCCACGCCTATCCCGCCGCCGCCGGGTGGCTCCGGCTCCACGACGAGTCCAACGATCCTGAGCTGCGGCTGATCTGCGTGTTGGAAGCCGTGGGCTATATGGCCTGGGACGCGGCGAACGAGGAGACCTACGCCTTTCCGGAAGGCAAGGCAGCCTGGGACGAAACCGCCTTCCTCGCGGCGATGGAAGCCGAGGACGAGCCCGGCGCCATCGCCCGCGTCCGTGGCGCGCTGTCGTCCGGCCTCGGCTTCGCCGATCTGGAGCATGCGCTCTCGACGGTGGCGCTTCGCCACTATGCCGACTTCGGCCATTCGCTGATCTACGTCGTCCATACCGGCCGTCTGATCCGGCGCCTCGGACGCCCGGTCGAGCTGCCGCTGCTCCTCGCATTGGTGCGCTCGCTGGTCGCCTCGTCGCGCGAGGATCTGATTCCGGAGTTCCGCGCGTACGCCCCGGCACTTGCCGCGTTCCCGGCCTGGGGCGCCAACGGCGGCGCCGATCCATCCGCATTCCGCACCAGGCCGGTGAAGGACACGCTCGCGGCGGTCATCGAGGCGGCCGGAAAGTGCGGGCCGGAGGCGCTTTATCCCGCGTTGCTCGAGGCGGCTGCCACCGACATGCTGCTATTCGACACCGGATGGGACACGCGAACCGACACCTCGATCGGTCAGAATGTCGGCTGGCTCGACTTCACTCACGGTCTCACTTTCGCCAATGCCGTCCGCCAGCAATGCGCAAAGTATCCGGAGCTGTGGCCGGCGGGCCTCCTGCAGATGGCCTGCTTCACCGGCCGCAACTCGGGCTTCACGCTGCCGGTGGCCGACGGCGACTGGCGGGTGAAGGATCGCGACGCCTTCTACGCCGACTGCATCGAGCGGATCGCCGACCATGGCGAGGACCGCTATATCCTTGCCGCGCACTATCTCAAGACCTTCCTTGCGGTGCGCGAGGAGGTGGCGGCAGGATTGCCCCAAGAGGCGGAGGCGGCGGTGCTGGCGTCCCTGAACCGCTTCCTCAACGCGCCGCTGAAGCGCAAGCACGTGCGGCGGACTGCGCACCAGGCGCTCGACTTCGTCGCGCTGGAGGACTGAATGGACCTGCCCGAGTTCAAGGCGCTCGCTGGAAAGAAGCAGCCGCCAGCCGATCTCTCGCCGGCGCTTCAGGGGCTCCTCTGGGACGCTAAGGGCGACTGGGACAAGGCGCATGAATGCGCGCAGTCGCAGGAGGACCGCCAGGGCGACTGGGTGCATGCCTATCTGCATCGCAAGGAGGGCGACCTCGCCAATGCCGGCTACTGGAACCGGCGAGCGAAGAAGCCTGTCCACAAGGGCACGCTCGACGAGGAGTGGGAAGAGATCGTGCGCGCCCTGCTGGCCGACGCATGAACACGATCAGGGTGCGAAACGCCGTCGCCTCGGACGCGCCGATGCTGATGGCGATGATGCGGGAACTCGCGGTTCATGACGGGATCGCCGATGGCCTGGAGACGACCGAGGAGGCGATCCGTCGCGACGGCTTCGGAGCTGCGCCGCTGTTTCATGCCGTGATCGCCGAGGCCGATGGCGAGGTGGCCGGCTACGTCAGCTACTTCGAGCGCTACTCGGCCTGGAAAGGCGGACCCTACCTGGCGGTCGACGACGTCTATGTGCGGGAAGCCTTTCGGGCCAAAGGCGTCGGCAAGGCGATGATGCGGGAGGTTCGGGACAAGGCTCTGGGCAAGGGGCTGAACATGCGCTGGGAGATGGAGGTGGCGAACGAGCGGGCGCGCGCCTTCTACGAGAAACTGGGGGCGAAGACCCGTTTGAAGCGTATCTGCTACTGGGATGTGGCGGGCTAGGCGGCCGTCGGATATCTAGAGGCGGCTTATCCGTCCTCTCCCGAGAGTCCCATGCGCCTCGCCGACATCCCGACCCCCGCGCTCGTCCTCGATCGCGCCCGCCTTCGCCGCAACATCCAGGCGATGACCGAGCGCTACAAGAAGCTCGGCGTGCGTCTGCGGCCCCATCTCAAGACCTCGAAGTCGGTCGACGTCGCCCGCATGGCGGTCTCGGGCCATTTCGGCGGCATCACGGTCTCGACGCTGAATGAGGCCGAGCACTTCGCCGCGCACGGCTTCAAGGACATCCTCTATGCTGTCTGCATCGCGCCGACCAAGCTCGACCAGGCGGCGGCGCTGATCAGATCGGGCGTCGACCTCACGATCATCACCGACGACCTAGAAGCCGCGAAGGCGATCGCCGCCCGCGGCAAGGAACTCGGCGTCGTCTTCTCGACGCTGGTCGAGGTCGATTGCGGCGAGAGGCGGAGCGGCGTCCCGGTCGAGTCGGACGTGCTGCTGGCGATCGCCGGCGCGCTGCACGCCGGCCCGGGCTCCAGGCTTGCGGGTGTCATGGTCCATGCCGGGCATTCCTATGCCTGCCGGTCGCTGGGGGCGGTGGCCGAGGTCGCCGAGGTCGAGCGCTCGACTGGCGTTCGCGCTGCCGAGCGGTTCAAGTCGGCGGGGCTTCCCTGCGACACGATCAGCATCGGCTCGACGCCGACCGCGCTCCACGGCAAGAGCTACGACGGCGTCACCGAGGTCCGCTGCGGCGTCTACATGTTCGGTGACCTGTTCCAGTCCGAGATCGGCAGCTGCGGCCCGGGCGACATTGCGGTCTCGGTGCTGTCGGCGGTGATCGGCCAGCGCCGGCCGGAGAACCGCGTGCTGATCGATGCCGGATTCCTGGCGCTCTCAAAGGACCGTTCGACCGCGAACACGCCGCATGACGTCGGTTTCGGCCGCGTCGCCGATCTGTCGGGGGGCTTCGGTCTCGGCGACGTGACGGTGGTCGGCGTCCATCAGGAGCACGGCATGGTCGAGGGGCGGTCGCCGCTTCCCTTCGACAAGCTTCCCGTCGGGGCCCGCGTGCGCGTGATCCCGAACCATGCCTGCATTACCTCGGCCGCCTACGACCGCTATCACGTGATCGACGGTTCGGACGAGGTCGTCGCGGTCTGGACCCGCTGCAACGGCTGGTAGGAAAAAAGAGCGAGGGACGGATTCGGTCGTCCCTCGCCCAAGGTCCCTCGATCAGTCTGC
>JAEULB010000050.1 GCA_016792585.1 Rhodospirillaceae bacterium | reverse complement strand
CGGCGACATGGTGAAGGTGAAGGTCCTCGACGTCGACATGGAGAAGGAGCGGATTTCGCTCGGCATCAAGCAGCTGAGCTCCGATCCGTTCGAGACCGGCGTCACCAAGCTCAAGAAGGGCGAGGTCGTCACCTGCACGGTCACCGCCACCAGTGAAGCCGGCCTCGACGTCCTGGTCGGCGACGGCGTCCCGGGCTTCATCCGCAAGTCGGAACTCGCCCGCGACCGCTCCGATCAGCGCCCCGACCGCTTCGCCGTCGGCGAGAAGGTCGACGCCAAGATCACCCAGATCGATCCCAAGACCCGGAAGCTCACGCTCTCGGTCAAGGCGAAGGATCAGGACGAGGAGAAGCAGGCGATGGCCGAGTTCGGCTCGACGGACTCCGGCGCCCGTCTTGGCGAGATCCTGGGTGCGGCGATCAAGAAGCGCGAGAAGGATCGCGAATCCGGCGATACCGAGTAAGCCGCTTAAAACCGGCTAAATCGAAGGCGAGGGGCCCCTATGCGGGCCCCTCGTTGTTTTCAGCGAGGAAAAGGCAGCAATCCGAGAGGCTTAGCCCTTGACGAGCGGATTCCGCTCGGGCACGCTCCTTTTTCCGCGGGCTGCGGACTTTCTGGCCCTGCCCAAAGACTTAGGCACGGACGAGACCGCACGAGCGACCAGGGGAACGTCATGACCAAGTCAGAACTGATCCTGCGTCTGGCCGAGCTCAACCCGCATCTGTTCCAGCGGGACGTGGAACGCATCGTTTCCACGATCTTCGACGAGGTCGCGAAGGCGCTCGCGCGCGGCGATCGGGTCGAGCTGCGCGGATTTGGTGCGTTCTCGGTCAAGCGTCGCGCCCAGCGCACCGGCCGCAATCCGCGCACCGGCGAGGCCGTCGACGTCGCCGCCAAGGCGATCCCCTACTTCAAGACCGGCAAGCAGCTCCGCGACCGCCTGAACGGCGAAGAGACGCCCGAGACCGCCGACGACAAGGCCTGACTCCGATGGCGCGCCGGTCAGCATTGGCGCGCGCGCTCGGAGTCGTCGTCACCCTGCCGCTCACCCTTCTCGTCATCGCCTTTGCGCTCTCCAACCGCGGCCCGGTCGCGATCGGACTCTGGCCTTTCGACGATTTGATCGAAATGCCGATCTACCTGCTGGCTCTGGGGACGCTTGGCCTCGGCTTCCTCGCCGGCGCCGCGCTGGCGAGCGTACGCACCCTCGCCGCCCGTTACCGCGCCCGCCGCGAGGCGAAGCGTGCCGAAGCCGCCGAGCGGAAGCTCGCCGAGGCGGCCCGGTCGCCGGCCTCGTCCCTCCCCGCCCTGGCGCAGCCACCAAGAGCCTGAAACCCATGCTGACCCTGGATGCCCGGGAGGTCGAGCGCCGCCTCGACTTCCCTTCGCTGATCGACCGCCTGCGCGAGATGTTCAAGGCCGGCTGCGAGCTGCCGACGCGTCATCACCACCCTGTCGAAGTCCCGGGTCAGCCGGGCGCGATCCTGCTGCTGATGCCCGCCTGGCAGGTCGGCAAGCACATCGGCGTGAAGATGGTCACCGTGTTCCCCGGCAATGGCGAGAAGAGCCTGCCGGCGGTGATGGGCATCTACACGCTGCTCGACGGTACGACCGGTCAGCCGCTGGCGCTGATCGACGGTCCGATGCTGACCTTGCGGCGCACGGCCGCCGCCTCGGCGCTCGCCGCGACCTACCTCGCGCGCGAGAACGCAAGCCATCACCTGATGATCGGCACCGGCGCGCTCGCTCCGCATCTGATCCAGGCGCATGCGACCACGCGCTCGATCCGCCGGATCTCGATCTGGGGCCGCAATCCCGGGAAAGCGAGGAAGCTCGCGGCCGATCTCGCCGGGAAGGGATTGCCGGTGGAGGCGACGGAGGATCTACAGGCCGCAGCAAAGGCCGCGGACATCGTCACCACCGCGACGCTCTCGGCCGAGCCGGTCGTGAGGGGTGCCTGGCTCAAGACGGGCGCCCATCTCGACATGGTCGGCGCCTATACGCCGAAGATGCGCGAGACCGACGACGACGCCATCCGCCGTGGCCGCGTCTATGTCGACACCCGCGCCGGCGCCACCAAAGAAGCCGGCGACATCGTGCAGCCGCTCGCCTCCGGCGTGCTCAAGGACGTGGTCGGCGACCTGTTCGAGCTCACGCGCGGCCAGGTGAAGGGCCGTGGCCGTGCGGACGAGATCACCGTCTTCAAGTCGGTCGGCACCGCGCTCGAGGATCTCGCCGCCGCCCAACTCGCCTTCGAGCGGAGCTAGCGCCGCTTCGTCGTCTTTTTCTGGGGCGGCGCCTTCGGCTTCGGCCCGTCGAGAAGCTCGACCAGCTTCCTCGGCGCGACGGCGCGATAGCTCTCGCCGAACCAGCGCTTGATCCGATCGACCGGAATCTCGTCATCCGCCTCGAAGGACATCGAGACCCATCCGGCCTTGCCGAGGCCGTAGCCCGTCGGCACCGCGTTCGGAACCTTCAGCGCCTCGTCGCGGGTGAAGGGCAGCTTGACCGAGAACCCAAGCGTGTCCTCGCAGCGCATGAAGACGAAGACCTTGCCCTTCACCTTGAGCGCCCGCTCGCCCCAGGGGAAGTCCTCGTGCGTCTCGGGAAATGCGAGTCCGTGGTCGCGAAGCTGGGCCTCGACGCGCTTGAGCTGCTTCTTCGCCATCAGGAACCCTCTGCCAGCTTCATCATGCCGCCGGCTTCGATGCGGCAGCGGATATCGGTCATCTCGACGAATCCGAGACGCGTGTAGAAGGCACGCGCCGGATTGGTGACCTCGACGAAAAGCTCGAGACGCGTCGCCCCGGCCGCAAGCGCCTTCTTCGCGACCGAGGCGACCAGCGTTCGTGCGAGGCCGCCGCGCCGCTCGTCCGGCTCGACATAGAGGTTGGCGATCGTGACCGTGCGCTGGCCGATCCACGCGGCGTAGGTCAGATAGAACTGCGCGAACCCGACCGCGCGCTCGCCGCGGCAGCCGAGGATCACCTCGAAGGCGGCCGAGGGCCCGAATCCGTCGGCCAGCACCGAGGCTTCGGTGACCGGCGCCACCAGCGGCGCCGGCCGCTCGCCGGCAGCGGCCAATGCGCGGATCAATCGAAGGATTTCAGGGACATCGGCGGGAATCGCCGGGCGGATCTCAGGCTCGTCCATGGCCGGACCTTACCCTTGCCTCGGAGGCTCTGCTATAAGCCCGCGCCATGACCAAGACCGCACCCATCCGGCGCGTCTTCTGCGCCCTCGACACCACCGATCTCGCCTGGGCCCGCAGCATCGGCAGCGGCCTCGCACCGAAGATCGGCGGCCTCAAGCTCGGCCTCGAATTCTACGGCGCGCACGGACCGCAAGGCGTGCGTCAGGTCGCCGAAGCGACCGGCGCCAAGATCTTCCTCGACATGAAGCTGCACGATATCCCGAACACGGTCGCCGGCGCCGTGCGCTCGCTGGTCGCGAGCTGCTCGCCCTACCTCCTCAATGTGCATGCCTCGGGCGGCAAGGCGATGATGGAGGCGGCGCGCGACGCCGCCGGCGACGCCGCCACCAAGGCCGGCGTCGAGCGGCCGCGCATGCTCGCGGTCACCGTGCTGACGAGCCTCGACGGCAGCGACCTCGATCAGGTCGGGCAGAAGGGGCCGGCGCTCGACCAGGTGAAGCGCCTGGCCGACCTCACCCGGCGCTCGGGCCTCGACGGCGTGGTCTGCTCGGCCGAGGAGTCGGCGGCGCTCCGCGCCGAGCACGGCCCCGACTTCCTGCTGGTCGTGCCGGGCATCCGCATGGCCGCCGCCGGCGACGACCAGAAGCGCGTGGTGACGCCAGCCGAGGCCGTGCGCCGCGGCGCCAGCTACATCGTGATCGGCCGGCCGATCACCCAGGCCAAGGATCCCGGCACCGCGGTCGACGAGATCGCGCGCCACATGGCCGAGGCGGCGTGACGGCGTCGGTCAAGATCTGCGGGCTCAGGACGCCGGAGACGGTCGCTGCCGCGGTCGAGGGCGGTGCCGCGTTCATCGGACTCAATTTCTATCCGCCGTCGCCGCGCTCGGTGACGCCCGAGGTCGCGGCGCAGATCACGGCAGGCGTGCCCGCAACCGTGTCGAAGGTCGCCCTGGTCGTCGATGCCGATGATGCGCTGATCGACCGGATCGCCGAGGCGCTGGCCCCCGACATCGTTCAGCTCCACGGCAAGGAGACGCCTGAACGCGTACGCGAGATCCGGACGCGCACCGGCCGGACGGTGATGAAGGTTCTGTCGATCGCGACGTCCGAGGACATCGCTCGCGCCCGCGCCTACGAGGCGGTCGCCGACATCCTGATGTTCGACGCCAAGCCGCCGCCGGGCGGGCTTCCCGGCGGCAACGGGCTCCCGTTCGACTGGCAGCTTCTCAAGGACGCCAGGTGGTCGCTGCCCTGGTTCCTCGCCGGTGGGCTCACGCCGGCGAACGTCGCCGAGGCGATCCGCTCGACCGGCGCCACCCGCGTCGATGTCTCCTCCGGCGTCGAGGACAGGCCCGGCGAGAAGTCGCCGGAAAAGATCAGACAGTTCCTGGCGGCGGCCGGCCGGTCCTGACGAGCGAGGCGCTATGGCGATCTGGACGCGCGAGATCACGGTCGAGGCGGTCAACAAGCATTCCGCCGGCACGTTGATCAGCCATGTCGGTATCGAGATCGTCGAGATCGGCGACGATTTCCTGAAGGCACGCATGCCGGTCGACCAGCGGACCAAGCAGCCGGCCGGCGTACTGCATGGCGGCGCATCGGTCGTGCTCGCCGAGACGCTGGCGTCGTGGGCCGCCACCTTCGCCGTCGACTCGAGCAAACACCACTGCGTCGGCATGGAGATCAATGCCAACCATGTCCGTGCTGCGGCATCCGGCTACGTCTATGGCACGGCGCGCCCGATCCATATGGGCCGCTCCAGCCACATCTGGGAAGTGCGGATCGCCGACGAGAAGGACAAGCTCGTCTGCATCTCGCGCGTGACCATGGCCGTGCTCGCCACGCCCAACCGCTACGGCGACAGCTGATCCGTCGCAGCCACCGGTTGCTTGACGCCTCGATAGGTGTATCTACACTGAATGCCATGAGCATCGACCTCGCCGACTGCATCGACTGCCGCTGTCTCGCCGCGCGGCGCGCCGCGCGAACGATCACCCGGCACTTCGAGGCGGAGCTGCGCCGTCACGGCCTCAAGGCCACCCAGTTCTCGATCCTGGCATCGCTGGCGCTGTCGGGACCGAAGCCGATGAGCGAGCTCGCCGAGTTCCTCGGGCTCGAGCGGACGACGCTGACCAGGGGTGCTGCCCTGCTTCGACGCAACGGCTGGATCGGCAGCGAGCGTACCGGCGACCGCCGCGAGCGGCCGATCAAGATCACCGCCAGCGGCCGCCGAAAACTGGAAGCCGCGTATCCATCATGGAAAGCCGCGCAAGATAGTGCGGCGATCGCATCGGCTTAAGGAGGACCGACGAATGGCTACCGCCAAGAAGAAGACGGCCAAGAAGAACGCGAAGCGAGCCCCGGCGAAGCCGGGAGTCGCGGTGCTGGTCTCGACCCGCAAGGGCGCCTGGATCTACCGGAGCGACGCTGCCCGGCGCGAATGGAAGACCAGCGGTCCGCATTTCCTCGGCCACGTCATCAACCACATGGTGCTCGATCCGCGCGACGGCCGGACGCTGCTGGCAGCGGCGAAGACCGGCCATCTGGGACCGACGATCTTCCACTCGACCGATCTCGGCAAGACCTGGAAGGAAGCCAAGAAGCCACCGGCCTTCGCCAAGTCGCCGTCCGGCATGCGCGACCGCTCGGTCGACCACACCTTCTGGCTGACGCCGGCGCATGCGAACGAGCCGAACGTCTGGTACGCCGGCACCTCGCCGCAGGGCCTGTTCCGTTCCGAGGATGGCGGCGTCACCTGGGCTCCGTTCGCGAACTTCCACGACGATCCGAAGTTCCGCGAGTGGTTCGGCAGCGAGCAGGACGGAACGCCAGACGGGCCGAAGATGCATTCGGTCATCGTCGACCCGCGCGATCCGAAGCACCTCTACTTCGCGATGTCGGGCGGCGGCGTGCACGAGACGCGCGACGGCGGCAAGAGCTGGTCGACGCTGGTCGACGGGCTCGACGTGGTCGAGGGCTTCGATCCGAAGAACATCGCCTTCCACGATCCGCATTGCGTGCGCATGAGCCCGAGCGATCCCGACCGGCTCTGGCAGCAGAACCATTGCGGCATCTACCGGCTCGACCGGCCCTCGACCAGGTGGATCCGCGTCGGCAAGGCGATGCCGAAGAAGGTCGGCGACATCGGGCTTCCGATGGTCGTCCATCCGCGCGATGCCGACACCGCCTGGGTGTTTCCGATGGACGGCACCTCGGTCTGGCCGCGGACCAGCCCGGACGGCCTCCCCGGCACCTTCGTCACCCGCAACGGCGGCAAGACCTGGAAGCGCCAGATCGAGGGCCTGCCGGTCAAGGAGGCGTGGTGGACGGTCAAGCGCCAGGCGATGGCCGCCGACAGCGCAAATCCGGTCGGCGTCTATTTCGGCACCACCTCGGGCGAGGTCTGGGCCAGCCGCACCGAAGGCGAGAAATGGACGGTGCTGGCCCAGCACCTGCCCGAGATCTACGCAGTGGAGACCGCGGAGATCGGCTGAACCCATGAAGGTCCTGATCCCGACCCCGCTCCGCTCCTACACCAGGCAGAAACGCCTGGTGGAGGCGGACGGCATCACCGTCGGCGCGGTACTGGCCGATCTCGACCGGCAGTTTCCGGGAATCCGCTTCCGCATGGTCGACGAGCACGACCGCATGCGCCGGCACATGCGCCTCTTCGTCAACGGCGAACAGGTCTTCGATCTCTCGCGCCCGCTCAAGGCTGCGGACGAGATCGCGATCGTCCAGGCGCTCAGCGGCGGCTGACGCCTACATCGCCTTTCTTGGTGCCGTCTGCAGCAGCTCCTGGAGCTGGTGCTTCCACCATTTGGCGCTGGCGGTGGTGCCGTGGCCACGGGTGTCGGCGCTTGCCGGGATCAGATAGAGCCGGGCGTTCTTCACGCGCTTCAGCTCGCGCTCCATGATGCCGGTCTCGGGCGGATTGCGTTCGTCGTCGGCGGAGTTGATCGCCAGCAGCGTCGCCTTGATCTTCTCGAGGTTCGCGGACGCGTCGTAGTCGCGAGAAGAATCCCACTGATAAAGGAAGTCGTTGGCATCCGCCGAGGTCGGAGATGCCAGCCGCTCGTTGAGCAGCTTGTCGGCGGCCTCCCGCGTCGGCGCCATCTGCTGGAAGGCGAGCGTGCCGCCGTTGGTGGCGATGCCGTAGAAGACGTTGGCGGTGCGGAAGGCCTTCGGCTGGGTCGTGTAGTTGCCGTCCTTCCATTCAGGGTCCGAGCGGATCGAGTCGATGATCAGCCGGCGCATCATCCAGTTGCGGCTCGCCATCTCGGTCGGCTGGGAAGCCATCGGCACCAGGGCGTCCATGAAGTCCGGATGCGTCGTGCCCCAGATCCAGGTGTGCATCCCGCCCATCGAGTTGCCGATGACGAGGCGAAGCCGCTTGATGCCGAGGCCTTCGGTCACCAGCCGATACTGGGCGGCGACCATGTCGTCGTAGTTGTAGTGCGGGAACCAGCCGCGAAGCCCGTCCGAAGGCTTCGAGGATTTGCCGTGCCCGATCCCGTCGGGAAGGATCAGGAAGTACTTGGCCGCGTCCAGCGGCTGCCCAGGCCCGAACAGCTCCCCGGCGAACGCGGCGGACAGCATCGCGGTGCCGGATTGCGAGGTACCGTGGAGAATCAGCACCGGCTCGCCCGACGGGTTGCCGACGGTCGTGTAGTGCAGCTTCAGCTCCGGCATCACCTCGCCGGTGTGGAACTTGAAGTCCCGGGCGATCCAGGCCCCTTCCTTCGGCGCCGGGTAGCTCTGCGCCGAGGCACTCGACGCGGCGAGCGCGAAGGCAGCGGCGACGATCGTGCGGGCGAGGAATCGGAGCCCCATGACAGCCTCCCTTGACGGCCTGGCCTTGGTGCGCGGCCTTGGCCGAAACTCTGGCGTCCCCCAGGGCTCAAGTCCAGGGGCCGAACCCCATCGAAAACCTGCCAGTTTCCTGCCGCTCGCCGCTTGCGCCCGGCCCCCCTCTTCCGCATAGTGCCGGCCCGCTCCAGGAGCGGGCCTTTCCCCACTACGGCGATGAATTCGTGAGCACGGTCAATAGCTTCCGCACCGGCCCGGACGAGGGCGGACACTTCGGCATCTTCGGTGGGCGCTACGTCGCCGAGACCCTGATGCCGCTGATCCTCGAGCTCGAGCGCGTCTACAACGCGTGCAAGGCCGACCCCGGCTTCCAGAAGGAGCTCGCGGGCTTCCACACCCACTATGTCGGCCGGCCGAGCCCGCTCTACTTCGCCGAGCGGATCACCGAAAAGCTCGGCGGCGCCAAGGTCTACTTCAAGCGCGACGAGCTGAACCACACCGGTGCGCACAAGGTGAACAACTGCCTGGGTCAGGCGCTGGTCGCCAAGCGCATGGGCAAGCGCCACATCATCGCCGAGACCGGCGCCGGCCAGCACGGCGTCGCCACCGCCACCGTCTGCGCGCGCTTCGGCATGGAGTGCACGGTGTTCATGGGTGCGGAGGACATCGAGCGCCAGAAGCCCAACGTCGAGCGCATGCGGCTGCTCGGTGCCACCGTGCATCCGGTGACCTCGGGCTCGGCGACGCTCAAGGACGCGATGAACGAGGCACTCCGCTTCTGGGTCTCGAAGGCTGAGACACATTTCTACATCATCGGCACGGTCGCAGGCCCGCATCCCTATCCGGCGATGGTGCGCGACTTCCAGTCGGTGATCGGCATCGAGACCAGGCATCAGATGCAGGAGGCCGAGGGCCGGCTTCCCGACACGCTGGTCGCCTGCATCGGCGGCGGATCGAACGCGATGGGCCTGTTCCACCCGTTCCTCGACGATCCGTCCGTGCGCATCATCGGCGTCGAGGCCGGCGGCCACGGCGTGTCGACCGGCAAGCACGCGGCCTCGCTGACCGGCGGCCGTCCGGGCGTTCTGCACGGCAACCGCACCTATCTGCTGCAAGACGATGACGGCCAGATCACCGAGGCGCATTCGATCTCGGCCGGCCTCGACTATCCCGGCATCGGGCCCGAGCATGCGTGGCTGCACGACATGAAGCGGGTCGAGTATGTCAGCGCCACCGACGACGAGGCGCTGGAGGCGTTCCAGTTCTGCTCCCGCCTCGAAGGCATCATCCCGGCCCTGGAGCCGAGCCATGCGCTGGCGCATGTGATGAAGCTGGCGCCGACGCTTCCGAAGGACCATCTGCTGGTCATGAACATGTGCGGCCGCGGCGACAAGGATCTCGCCGCCGTGCTCGGCCACCTCGAGCGCCGGGGCCGGCCGATATGACCAAGCGTATCGCCGACCGCTTCGCCGAGCTCAAGAAGGCGAACCGGGCCGGGCTCGGGATCTTCATCACCGCCGGCGATCCGGATCCGAAGACGTCTCTCGATCTTCTGAAGGGCCTGCCCAGGGCCGGCGCCGACTTCGTCGAGCTAGGCATGCCGTTCACCGATCCGATGGCCGACGGCCCGGCGATCCAGGCGGCGAGCCAGCGCGCGCTCAAGGCAGGCATGACGCTGAAGAAGACTCTCGACCTCGTGCGCGGCTTCCGCGAAAGCGACAAGACCACACCGTTGGTGCTGATGGGCTACTACAACCCGGTCTACATCTACGGCGTCGACCGCTTCCTCGACGACGCGCTGAAGGCCGGCGTGGACGGGCTGATCATGGTCGACATGCCGGCCGAGGAAGACGAAGAACTCTGCCTGCCCGCCCTGAAGAAGGACATCGCCTTCATCCGGCTGGCGACGCCCACGACCGACGACGTGCGCCTGCCCAAGGTGCTCACCAACTCGTCGGGCTTCGTCTACTACGTGTCGATTACCGGCATCACCGGAACCGCCTCCGGCGACGTGAACAAGATCGAGCAGGCGGTGGCCCGCCTCAAGCGCGCGACCCAGCTGCCGATCGCGGTCGGCTTCGGCATCAACACGCCCGATCAGGCCGCCGCGGTCGCCCGCGTCGCCGATGCGGCCGTGGTCGGCACAGCCGTGGTCAAGGTCATCGCCGATCACCTGAAGCAGCCGGCCGAAGCGGTGGCGAAGACCCACAAGTTCATCGCCGAGCTTGCCGCCGGCGTGCGCGGCGCGCGGGTGAACGCATGAACTGGCTCACCAACTTCGTCCGCCCGAAGCTCCGCGCGCTGGTCAAGCAGCGCGATACGCCCGACAACCTCTGGCACAAGTGTCCGGGCTGCGGGCAGATGATCTTCCACCGCGACCTGGAGGCGAACCTTCATGTCTGCGACAAGTGCGGCCATCATCTCCGCCTGCCGGCCCTCAAGCGCCTGGGCATGCTGTTCGACGAGGGCAAGTACACGCGCATCGAGCTGCCGAAGGCGCCGGTCGATCCGCTGCGCTTTCGCGACCGCAAGCGCTACACCGAGCGCCTCAAGGACGCGCAGAGCGAAACCTCCGAGCAGGACGCGCTGATCGTCGCCCACGGCACGATCGGCGGCGTGCCGGCGGTCGTCGCCGTGTTCAACTTCGACTTCATGGCGGGATCGATGGGCGTGGCGGTCGGCGAGTCCTTCCTTGCCGCGGCCAAGCTCGCCAAGCTGCAGCAGGCGGCGCTGATCGCGATCCCGGCCTCCGGTGGCGCCCGCATGCAGGAAGGCATCCTGTCGCTGATGCAGATGCCCCGGACCGTGCTCGCGGTCGAGGAAGTGAAGTCGGCCGGCCTTCCCTACATCGTCCTGCTGACCGATCCCACCACCGGCGGCGTCACCGCGTCCTTCGCCATGCTGGGCGACGTGCACATCGCCGAGCCCGGAAGCCTGATCGGCTTCGCCGGCCAGCGCGTGATCCAGGAGACGATCCGCGAAAAGCTGCCGGATGGCTTCCAGCGCGCCGAGTACCTGAACGACCACGGCATGGTCGACCTGGTCGTGCCGCGTCTGGAGCTCAAGGCGGCGCTGGCCCGCATCCTCGGCCTGCTGATGCGCCCCAAGCCCTCGGCCGAGGTGGTGACCCTGCCGACGCCCGAAGTCGCGATCCCCCAGCAGCCACGGGTCTAAGGCGTCGTGCCCACGCCAATCGAGCGCATCAACCGGATCCTCGATCCGCTCAAGGCGCAGCGCACCCATCCCGGCAAGTTCTCGCTCGACAAGATGCGGACGCTGCTGGCGCGTCTCGGCAACCCGCAGAAGCGGATCCCGCCGGCGATCCACGTCGCCGGCACCAACGGCAAAGGCTCGCTGGTCGCCTTCCTCCGCGCCATGTGCGAGGCCGCCGGCCTCAAGGTCCACATGACGATCTCGCCCGATCTCGTCAGCGTGACCGAACGCATCTATCTCGCCGGGCACGACATCGAGGCCGAGCTGCTGGCCGAGCTCCTGGAAGAGGTCGCGCGCGCCGGCGATGGAATCTCGCCGCAGCATTTCGAGCTCATCACCGCCTCCGCCTTCGTCGCCTTCTCGCGCATCTCGGGCGACGTCGTGTTGCTGGAGACCGGCCTCGGCGGGCGCCTGGATGCAACCAACATGGTCGACAGGCCGGCGGCGGCGGCGATCACGCCGATCTCGTTCGACCACATGGAGTTCCTCGGCGACACGCTGGCGAAGATCGCCGCCGAGAAGGCCGAGATCATGAAGCCGGGCCGGCCAGCGATCATCGGCCCGCAGCAGCCCGAGGCCGCCGCCGTGTTCGACGCCAAGGCCGCAGAGATCGGTGCGCCGATCTTCCGCGCCGGCCGCGAGTGGAAGGCCTGGCGGGAAGCCGACGGCCGCCTCGGCTACGAGAGCGCCAAGGGCAAGCGCCTGCTGCCGAGGCCGGGCCTGTTCGGCGACTACCAGTATCCGAACGCCGGCACCGCCATCGCCGTGCTGGAGGCCTGCCCGGAGATCAAGGTTTCCGACGACGCCATCGCCGCGGGACTCGGCACCGTGCGCTGGCCGGCGCGTCTGCAACGGCTCAGCAAGGGGCCGCTGGTCGCGTCATTGCCGGCAGGCTGGGCGATATGGCTCGACGGTACCCACAACGCCGGCGGCGCCGAGGTCGTGGCGGCGACGATGCGGACCTGGCCGAAGCGCCCGCTCCACATCGTGTTCGCGACCCAGAAGCAGCGCCAGCCGCAACCTATCTTCAGGCCCTTCCTCGGCCTCGTCGACAGCGTCCACGGCGTCCCCATCCCGGATCTGCCGTCGAGCCACGATCCGGAAACGATCGCCGCGGCCGCGCGCGAGCTGGGATTGCCCGGGACCGCGTCTCCCAGCGTCGCCGCCGCCGTCGCCGACATCATCGCCAAGGGCGGGGCGACAGGGCGCATCCTGATCTGCGGCTCGCTCTATCTCGCGGGATCGGTGCTGGCCGAGAACGGTTGAGGCTTCCGAACCGATGGAGGCGGCGATGAAGCTCTATTACGCGCCGAAGACGAGGTCGCTGAGAGCGTTCTGGATCCTGGAAGAAGCCGGACGACCCTACGAGAAGGAAGAGGTCGACTTCCGCGCCGGCAAGCACCAGTCACCGGAGTACCACCGCATCAATCCAATGGAGAAGGTGCCGGCGCTGACCGATGGCGAGGTCTCGGTCGCCGAGTCGGCGGCGATCTGCGCCTATGTCGCCGAGCGCTGCCCCGAAGCGAACCTGGCTCCGGCGATCGGCGATCCGCTCCGCGGTCGATACCTGCACTGGTCGTTCTTCCGCGCCAATATCGAGGCAGCGTTCGTGCAGAAGATCGCCAATGTGCAGATCCCGCCGAGCCAGGCGGGCTGGGGCGACTTCGACCGGGTGTTCAACGCGATCGACGAAGCGCTCGTCGCCGGCGGACCATGGATTCTCGGCGAGAGGTTCTCGGCTGCCGACGTGCTGATCGGCGGCGACCTCTATTTCGGCAGCGAGGGGATGAAGATCGTGGCGCTGAAGCCGGCCAGCGCCGCCTACGTCAGGCGCTGCACGGAGCGTCCGGCGTTCAAGCGCGCCTGGGCGCTCAACCAAAACGAAACGGGCGCCTGAGGGCGCCCGTTCGAGACGACGAAGGAGGGTCGGCCGTCAGATGACGGAGTCGACCCACTCCTTGATCTTGTTCTTCGGCATGGCGCCGATGCGGCTGGCGGCGACCTGGCCGCCCTTGAAGACCATCAGCGCCGGGATCGAGCGCACGTTGTAGCGGCTCGCCACCGACGGGCTCTCGTCGATGTTCACCTTGGCGATGGTGACCTTCTCGCCATACTCCTTCGCCAGCTCCTCGAGCGACGGGCCGATCATCTTGCAGGGCCCGCACCACTCCGCCCAGAAATCGACCAGCACCGGCCGGCTCGAACGGAGGACGTCAGCCTCGAAGGTGGCGTCGCTGACTTTGGTCGTGGATTCGGACATGGCGGTTCCCCGGGGAATGAAGGCCTGAGACGCGAAGGGCGCCATCGGAAGAGGCGCCCGTTCTTTTTAATTTAGGCAGAGGCGCCGTCAACGTCAAGGATTCGGCGATCAGCGCCTCGATAATTTTGATTTAAAATCAATTAGTTATGTGAATTTCTACGCCTTCCTTGGGCCGATCCGACTTGCTCGGCACCGCCGATGCCGCGAGCCCTGGATATAAGTTTTTATTAAAATTCGCGCCTTATCTCGTATGAACAGGGCTTCATGTGCGAACCGGCCCCTACGGCCGAGACCTGCGGGGCTTCGTGATGGCGCAAAGACTCTCCCCACGATTGATCTTGGCGGCCCTGATCTCCGTCGCCGTCCTTGCCGTCACAGGCGTGATCCTGGCTCGGGTCTACGATACCTCGCGCGCGAGCCTGCTCCAGGAGAGACGCAGCGACGTCCGCCAGACGGCGCTCACCGTCGTCCAGCAGGTAGACACCATCCTGGCGCCGGTCCGTTCCGTCGTCGCCCAGGCCATCGACATCGCCGAAAGCGATCTCGCCAACGAGGAACGGCTGCACGCCATCCAGGCGATCGCCGCCGGAACGGTCAAAAGCCAGAAGCGAATTTCAGGCGTCTATGTCGGCTTCCCCGACGGCTCCTTCGAGATGTCGATCGCCGTCCCGACCGAGGTCCTCGGGGCGATCGGCGTCACCGAAATCACCGGACCCGCGACAATCCGCCGTGTGATCGACCGACGTTCGGCGGAGCCTTCAGATTCGTGGTTCTACCAGGAGCCGTCGACCAAGCAGTGGCATCGCTCGCAGGCCAAGCCTACGCCTTACGATCCCCGCGCGCGGCCATGGTATCGGCAAGCGCTCGAGACGAACGACGCCATCTGGACCGAGCCGTATCCCTTCGCCACCGCGGGCGAGCTCGGCATCACCTACGCATCGCCGATGCGCGCCCGAGCCGGCGAGCTCATCGGCGTCGTCGGAGTCGACTTCACCCTCTCCGACCTCTCGGCGGTGACACAGGAGCAGGCACGTTCGATATCCGGGACCACCTTCATCGCCAACCGCCGCGGCGAACTCATCGGTCATCCAGAGATGGCCGAGTACCTGAAGGGCCTGGCGGGAGAAGCGGCCAACGCGAAAGTCACGATCGGCCGTCTGGCGGCGCGACTGAACCTTCCAGACGACCTCGGACTGTTCCACGAGTTCCAGGACGGCGGCGACAAGGCTGGTCATCCGGGCGCGCGGCCGTTGATGGCCATGCAGCTGCCGCTGTCGCGCGAGTCTGGTCTCGACTATTCGGTGTATGTCGGCATCCCGGAAGAGGTCGCGATCGGCAAGGCTGCCGATGAGCTGAAGCGCAACATCCTCATTCTTGCCGGCCTCCTCGCCCTGCTGGCGATCGCCGTCGCCTACATGGCGAAGCTGCGCACGGAGATCCTGCTCAGGCGCCGGACCGAGGCCGCGATGATGGAAGTCTCAGGCCAGCTCAACGCCGCGCTCGACCACATGTCCGGCGGCATCATGATGGTCGATCGCGACTTGCGCATACAGCTCTTCAACCGGAACTTCATCGAGGCCTACAAGGTTCCGGAAGTGGTCAAGGGCATGAGCCTCCAGGACGCGCTCATGCTCCGCGCGGCACGAGGCGACTACGGACCGGGCGACCCATCGGAGCTGGTGCGCAGCCGCATCGAGATGTATCGACAGCCGTCGAGTTCACCGGCCGAGGACGTCGGTCCAGAAGGCAAAATCATCGAGATCCTGCGATCTCCAACACCCGACGGCGGAGTCGTCTCCGTCTTCAACGACGTCACTGAGCGGAAGGCGGCGGAGTCCGAGCTTCGGCGCGTCCACTATGCACTCGAACACGCCGCCGACGGGGTGCTCTGGTTCGGCCGGAAAGGCAAGGTGGTCGAAGCGAACCTGATGGCGGGAGCCCTGCTCGACCGCCCGCGCGACTCGCTGATCGGTGCGCATATCAGCACCGTCATGCAGGGAATCGACGACAGGATCTTCGGACTCATCTGGAAGGCAGTTTCGACGCGCACCGTCGACGTCCCGGGCGAGCAGACGCTGCTTCGGGCCGACGGGACGGCTCTGCCGGTCGAGACCCTCTCTAAATTCATCGCGTTCGGCGGCAACGAGTACATCTGCACTTTCATGCGCGACATCACGCAGCGCAAGAAGGCGCAGGCGGATCTTGAGCGGGCGAAGGAGGCAGCCGAGGAGGCGACGAAGGCGAAGTCGTCCTTCCTCGCGATGATGAGCCACGAGATCCGCACCCCGATGAACGGCGTCATGAGCATGGCCGAGATGCTCGACCAGACGGAGCTGACCGAAGACCAAAAGAGCATGACCTCCGTGGTCCGCGGCTCGGCCCAGGCCCTGCTCACGATCATCAACGACATCTTGGACTTCTCGAAGATCGAGGCAGGGAAGCTCGACATCGAGAAGGTCCCGTTCTCGCTGACCGAATCCGTGGAGGGCGTGGGCGAATTGATCGGCGCGAGAGCCGACGACAAGGGCTTGGGACTCTTGGTCGACATCGACCCCGCGATACCGGACCTTCTCATCGGGGACCCGACCAGGCTGCGCCAGATCCTGCTCAATCTCGCTGGCAACGCCATCAAGTTCACGGAAACGGGCGGCATCTCGATCACAGTCTCGCCGCTGGCCGACGAAACCGAACAGGTCGTCCGCGTCCGCTTCGAGGTCACCGACACCGGCATCGGGCTCACCGAGGAGCAGCAAGCGCGGCTATTCAAGCCGTTCGTTCAAGCCGACGCCTCAACCGCCCGGAAGTACGGCGGCACCGGGCTCGGCCTTTCGATCTGCCAGAGACTCAGCGAGATGATGGGCGGCGCCATCGGCGTGCGCTCGGAGTCCGGGAAGGGATCGACGTTCTGGTTCGAACTTCCGTTCCAGGCATCCGACGGCGAGCGCGACCACCCCGACTTCGACATCAGCGATGCACGCGTCGTCGCCGCAGGCTTCGAGCCGGCGCTTCGCCGAGCGGCGGAGAGGCTCCTGGCCGCGGGCGGAGTCCGCGACGTCGTCTGGATGGAAACCTCGGACGACATCGTCTCCGAACTGCGGCGGCGGCACGAAGCCGGTGGCGCCGGCGACATCCTGCTGGTCAGGGCGACGCCGTCCGATCAGTCCGGACTCGAGGTCGCTCGCGGCGTCCTGATGGTCGCCGACTCATGGGAGACCAAGGTAGTCCTGGTCGCGTCGCGGGCGATGGCCTCCACGCTCGCCGCGGCCGACCGCGCGGGCCTGTTCGCCTCGCTGGCATTGCCGTTGAGGCGGCGGCGCTTGTGGCATGTACTGGCCGCAGCCTGCGGACTCACCAGCCTCGAGGCCCGGCAGGCCGCATTCGAGGACGATGCGATCGGCTGGGTGCCGCCCGAGACCGAGGACGCCCGCGCGGCCGGGGCATTGATCCTCGTCGCCGAGGACAATACGACCAACCAGATTGTCATCCGTCGCCTGCTGGGACAGCGCGGATACGCTTGCGAGGTCTTCGACAACGGCGCCCTGGCCCTCGCGGCGTACCGGCAGGGCGAGCACGGCCTCGTTCTGACCGACTTCCACATGCCCGAGATGGACGGCTTCGAACTGACCCGGAAGCTGCGCGTCGGGGAAGCGCCGGGGCAACGGGTCCCGATCGTGGCCCTCACCGCCGATGCGCTGCCGGGGACCGAGCAGCAGTGCCTGGATGCGGGCATGGACACCTATCTGACCAAGCCGATCGACTCCAAGGCGCTTCTCGCCGCGCTCGAAAAATGGCTTCCCCAGGCCCGCGCCCTGCGCCGACGGCCGTCGGCGCGGAAGGCCGAGGCCGCAGATTCATCGAAGGCGCTCCCCGACATCGATCCTCAGGTCCTCGATCTTCAGCGGCTGTCGGAGACCTTCGGCGGTTTCGGCGAGGAAGCTCGAACCTTCCTTGCCGGCTTCATCGCCGACGTTCCTCGTATGATCGAGGCCGTCGCCTCCGCACTCTCCGCCCAAGAGAAGAAGGCCGCGCGCGACGCCGCACACGCTCTCAAGGGAGCCGCGCGCTCGGTCGGAGCCCAGCGCCTCGGGCAGATCGCCTCGGACGTCCAGGACTGTCTGGACGGAGATGACGTCGAGACCGCCGCGATCTTTGCCGGGCTTCTTCATCAGACATTCGAAGAAATGCACCGGGACACCGCGCGGCTGACCAACTCCGGCACGTGAGGAAGAGATGACTTCGCAACAGATCCCATACGAGAAATTCGTCATTCTTGTCGTCGAGGACGAGGCGCACACGCGGGCGGTGATCAAGAGCCTGCTCCGGCAGATCGGCGTGCGATCGATCGTCGAAGCCGCAGAGGGCAAGTCGGGCCTGGACGAGGTGATGCGCTCACGACCACATCTGGTGTTCTGCGACGTGCACATGGCGCCTGTGGACGGGTTCGCGTTCCTCAAACTGCTGCGCCAGTCCAAGGTCGAGTCGATGCGCCGGACCCCGGTCGTCTTCCTGACCGCCGATTCGCAGCGGGATACGGTGATGTTCGCCAAGGAGCATCAGGTCAGCGGCTATCTGGTAAAGCCGGTCTCCCTCGGCAGTCTCAAGACTCGTCTCGACGCCGTCCTCAAGCCAGTTTGAGCGCCTCGCCGGACGATCGGAAGGGGCGCATCGCCGCCTCCCCATGTCCTGCCGCATTTGACGTCACAAAAGCGCCGCCGTATGCTATTTGTTCGCGCGCAGATGCGCTCTATTTTCTAATATTTTCAAAAGACTAGGGCCGCGTCATGGCCCGCGGGCGGAGCCTTCGGATGGGTCAGGTATCGGCGATCTCCCAGCAGATCTGGGACATGAAGTACCGGTTCAAGGGTGCCGACGGTCAGGCCGTCGACAAGACCCTGGCCGACACCTGGCGCCGGGTCGCGACCTCCGTCGCCGAGGCCGAGAAGCCCGAACTCCGCGCGGAATGGGCGGCGAGGTTCGAGGCGGCGATGGCCGACCTCGAGTTCCTGCCGGCCGGCCGCATCATCGCCGGCGCCGGCACCGCGCGTCAGGTGACGCTGTTCAACTGCTTCGTCATGGGCACGGTCCCCGACGACATGGGCGGCATCTTCGCGCATCTGCGCGAGGCGGCGCTGACCATGCAGCAGGGTGGCGGCATCGGCTACGACTTCTCGACGCTGCGCCCCAAGGGCGCGCCGGTGAAGGGCGTCGGCGCCGACGCCTCCGGCCCGCTGTCGTTCATGGACGTCTGGGATGCGATGTGCCGCACCATCATGAGCGCCGGCAGCCGCCGCGGCGCGATGATGGCAACGCTCCGCTGCGACCATCCGGACATCGAGGCGTTCATCGACGCCAAGCAGGAGCCTGGCCGGCTCCGCATGTTCAACCTCTCGGTCCTGGTCACCGACGCCTTCATGCAGGCGGTGCGCGAGGATCAGGCCTGGGAGCTGCATTTCAACGGCACCACCTTCAAGACCGTCCAGGCGCGCGCGCTCTGGGACAAGATCATGCGGGCGACATACGCCTATGCCGAGCCCGGCGTGATCTTCATCGACCGCATCAACAAGCGGAACAATCTCTGGTACGCCGAGACGATCGCGGCGACGAACCCCTGCGGCGAGCAGCCGCTGCCGCCCTACGGCGCCTGCCTGCTCGGCTCGATCAACCTGGCGCGCCTGGTCTCGAACCCGTTCGAGGAGAGCGCGTCCCTCGACCTCGACCGCCTGTCGAAGCTGACCGCGGTCGCCGTCCGCCTGATGGACGACGTCGTCGACGTCTCCAACTTCCCGCTGCCGCAGCAGGCCGAGGAAGCGAAGGCCAAGCGGCGTATCGGCCTCGGCGTCACCGGCCTGGCCGACGCGCTCCTCTACTGCCGGGCGCGCTACGGCAGCGAGGAGGCCGTGCGCCTGACCGAGACCTGGATGTCGACGCTGCGCCGGGCGGCTTATGCCGCCTCGGTCGAGATCGCCAAGGAGAAGGGCCCCTTCCCGCTGTTCGACGCGGAGAAGTACATCTCCGGAGAATCCGTCGGCGAGCTCGACGACGAGCTTCGCGCCGACATCGCCAAGTATGGCATCCGCAACTCGCTGCTGACCTCGATCGCGCCGACCGGCACGATCTCGCTGCTGGCCGACAACGTCTCTTCCGGCCTCGAGCCGGTGTTCAGCTACAGCTACACCCGGTCGGTGCTGATGCCCGACGGCGCGCGCCGCCAGGAAGAGGTCACCGACGCCGCCTATCGCGCCTTCCGCCGGATCAAGGGCGAGACGGCGCCGCTGCCCGACTACTTCGTCAATGCGCAGACGCTGGCACCCGGCGATCACGTCGTCATGCAGGCGGCTGTCCAGAAGTACATCGACAGCTCGATCTCGAAGACCATCAACGTCCCGGCCGAGCTCGACTTCGAGTCCTTCAAGGACATCTACCAGCAGGCCTACGACCTCGGCTGCAAGGGCTGCACGACCTATCGGCCGAACGACGTCACCGGGTCGGTTCTGACGATCAAGACCGAGACCGCCGGCCAGCGCGAGCTGCCGCTGGACACGCCGAAGACCACCCACATCACCGCGAAGCCGGCCGATGCGCTGGACGCGGGCGGCGTCGTCTACATGACGCAGCCTCTGAACCGGCCGGAAGAGCTTCCCGGCAAGACCTACAAGATCAAGTGGCCGGAGAGCGACCACGCGATCTACATCACGCTGAACGACATCATCCAGGACGGCCGCCGGCGCCCGTTCGAGGTGTTCATCAACTCGAAGAACACCGAGCACTACGCCTGGACCGTGGCGCTCACCCGGATGATCTCGGCGGTCTTCCGCCGCGGCGGCGACGTCTCCTTCGTCGTCGAGGAGCTCAAGGCCGTGTTCGATCCGCGCGGCGGCCAGTGGATGGGCGGGCGCTACGTGCCCTCGCTGCTGGCGGCGATCGGCGACGTGATCGAGCGGCACATGGTCGACATCGGCTTCCTGCAGCCGCCGGGAGCCGAGATCGAGGCGAATGCCGAGCGCAAGGTCGTCGGCCTTCCGAGCCCGACCGGCGCCAAGCCCCGGCAGTGCGTCCGCTGCGGCCAGCCCTCGCTGATCCGCCAGGAAGGTTGCGATCTCTGCACGAGCTGCGGCTATTCCCGCTGTGGATGAGTCGACGCCGACTTCCAAGACTGTCGGCACCGCCGCCGTAACGCCGCCCGATCTCGCCCGGCGCGTCTACGCCGAGCGTGTCCGCCTCTTCTACCGGCAGCAGGTGACGACGATCGCCGCCAGCACGGCGATCGCCTGTTTCCTCGTCACCATCCTCTGGGCAGAGAGCGGCGTCTCCGTGCTCATGCTGGTCTGGCTCGGAATCATGGTCGCGATCCAGCTCTCCCGGCTCGTCGCCCGTACCCTGTTCATGCGCGCCAAGCCGGGCGTCGAGGACAGCGAGAGCTGGGGCCGCGTCGCCATCGCCCTGACCGCCGGCGCCGGCATCTGCTGGGGTGCCTCGGTGCTGCTGTTCTTCGATCCGACGGCGCCGATGAACCTGGTCGCGATGACGATGACGGCGACCGGCATCGCCTCCGGCGGCCTCGCGGTGCTCTCGGCGCTTCCGGCCGCCTATCTGGCTTATCTCCTGGCCCACCTGCCGCCGGTGATCTTCGTGCTCGGCATCACCGGTGACTTCGTCAACATCGTCTTCGCCACCTGCTTCGTCTTCTTCGTGATCGTCCTGATCACGGCGGTCCGCACGGTCAGCTCGACCCTGGAGGAGTCGCTCCGGCTCCGCTTCGAGCGCCTGGAGATGATCGATCGGCTCGACGACGCCCGCATCCGTGCGGAGAGCGCCAATCGCACCAAGTCGGAATTCCTGGCGATGATGACGCACGAGCTGAAGACGCCGCTCAATGCCATCATCGGCTACGCCGCGCTGATCGGCGGTCACCCCGGGACCTCGCGCGACCCGAAGATCGAATCCTTCACCAACGAGATCCATGACGGCGCCCGCCGCCTTCTCTCGCTGATCAACGACATCCTGGATCTTTCGCGGGCCGATGCCGGCAAGCTGACGCTGCAGGAGGGCCTGTTCTCGATCGGCGCCGCCGTCGAGCGCTGCCGCCAGCTGATCCAGCCGCATGCCGAGGAGGCCAAGGTCGAGCTCAAGATGGAGCTCAACGAGGGCTTGCCGGCGGTGCGCGGCGACGAACGCCTGATCCGCCAGGCAATCTTCAATCTCCTCTCCAACGCCATCAAGTTCACGCCGGCCGGAGGCCGGGTCAGGATCGGCGCCAGGCGCGAGCCCGACGGCTCCGCCGTCGTCGAGGTCACGGATACCGGCATCGGCATCGCCGCCGAGGACCTGTCGCGGGCGATGGAGCCCTTCGAGCAGATCTCGCGCGGGCTCGCGCGCGAACGGAGCGGATCGGGGCTCGGGCTGCCGCTGGCGAAGCGCATCGCCGAAAGCCATCGCGGACGGATCGACATCGCCAGCCGGACCGGTGCCGGCACGACCGTCCGTCTCGTCCTGCCGGCAGACCGCGTCGTGCCGTGACGCCCGCATGATCCGCCGGCTCCTGCCGTGGGTGACGGTCGTCGGCGTCGCCACGGTCTCGCTGGTGTTTCTCGCCTGGCTGATCGTCGCCCAGCAGATCGAAGAGCGAGCCCTCGCCTGGGCCGACGCTCGAAGGGCGGAGGGCTACGCGATCGCCTGGCAGGCGCTCGACGTCGGCGGTTTCCCGTTCCGCTTCGAGCTGGCCTTCGCCGAGCCCAGGATCGGCCGCAACGGCTGGACAGCCGAAGCCCCGAGGCTCGGGGCTAACTACCGTCCTTGGCGCCCCGATCGCATCGACCTCGCCGCCCCTCGCCTGGCGCTGACCGGCCCGGAGATCGCCAGCAGCCTCGAGCAGGCAGTCGGCGAGGTGCGCCTCGGCGGCGGGCAGGCGACCCAGGTCGCGATCGAGGGAGTGGCCGCGACCGCCCGCATACGCACCGACGATCTCGGCCGCGCCGACCGCGCGCGCCTGGTCGTCGACGGATTCTCGCCGACGACGACCGGGCTGCAGGCCGGGACCCTCTCCGGCTCGATGAGCCTCTGGGGTGCCAGGCCGACGCCGACGGTCGCCGAACAACTGCTCTTCCCCGACCCGTTCGACCTCGCGGCCACCGGCGCGATCAAGGGACCGCTCACCGATCTCGCCGGGTGGCGGGATGCCGGCGGCACGCTCGATCTGAGCCGGGTGGTGCTGGTCTGGGGACCCATGAAGCTGGACGGCGACGCGACTCTGGCCCTCGATGGCCAGATGCGGCTGCTCGGCGCCGGCACGGCGAAGTTCCAGGGTCTGAACCCGGTGCTCGACCGCCTCGTGGCCAAGGGCCAGGTGCGGCCCCAGGACGCGACCGTCGCCAAGGTGGTTCTGGGATTGCTGGCGAAGCCGACCGCCGATGGCGGCACCGAGATCACGGTGCCGATCACCGCCCAGGACGGAAGGCTGTTCCTGGGCCCCGCAGCGATCGCGACGCTGCGTCCGATCGTCGGCGCGCGTCCTTAAGCCTGCTTCGCTTCGATGATGCTGCGGCGGATGCCGCGCGTGCGCGTGAACAGGTCGTGCAGCTTCTGGCCTTCGTCCCAGCGGATCGCTCGCTGCAGGTGGATCAGGTCCTCGGTGAAGCGCTGAAGCATCTCCAGGACCGCTTCCTTGTTGTTGAGGAAGACGTCGCGCCACATGGTCGGATCGGAAGCGGCGATGCGGGTGAAGTCGCGGAAGCCGCCTGCCGAGAATTTGATCACCTCCGACTTGAGCGTCGTCTCGAGATCGTCCGCGGTACCGACGATCGTATAGGCGATCAGGTGCGGCAAGTGCGAGGTGATCGCCAGCACCAGGTCGTGATGCTCGGCATCCATGGTGACGACGTTCGAGCCGAACGCCGTCCACATCGCGCTGATCTTCGCGGTCGCGTCGGCATCGCTGTCGGCCTCCGGCGTCACGATCGCCCAGCGCCCCTTGAACAACGCGGCGAAGCCGGCATCAGGGCCTGAGTTCTCGGTGCCCGCGACCGGGTGCCCCGCGACCCAGCGCGCATGCTTGGGCAGGCGCGGCTTCACGGCCTCGATCGCCTTCTGCTTGACCGAACCGACATCGGTCACGATCGCGCCCTGCTTCAGGGCCGGGCCGATCGCATCGGCGATCGACTCATAGGTGGAGATCGGCGTGCAGATGACAACTATATCGGCACCGGAGACCGCCTTCGCCACATCCGTATGCGCCGCGACGCAGAGACCGAGCTCGACCGCACGCTTGCCATGCGCCTCGCTGATATCGCCGACGACGACTTCCTTGCAGACGCCGTGCTCCTTGAGCGCGCGGGCGATCGAGGAGCCGATCAGGCCGATGCCGATGATCGCGACGCGATCGAAGATCTCAGGCACGGAGGCACTCCGTCAGCGTCTCGAACAGCGCCTGGTTCTCCTCCTCGGTGCCGATCGAGAAGCGGAAGCAGTCCGTCATCCCGTAGGTCTTCATCTCGCGCATGAAGATGCCGCGCTCGGCGCAGAAGGCGAGGATCTGTTCCGGCGTCTTGCCGGTCTTGGCCGGCACGCGCACCAGCATGAAGTTGGCGACCGTCGGCAGCGGCTCGAGCCCCAGTTCCCTCAGCTTTTCCTGAACTCTCGGCACCCAGATCCGGTTGTGCGTCTTGGAGCGATCCTGGAACGGCACGTCCTCGAGCGCGGCGACGCCAGCCGCCTGGGCAGCGGCATTGACGTTGAAGACCCCGTGCACACGGTTCAGCACGTCGACCACGGCGGGGGCGCCGTAGCCCCAGCCGAGACGCAGGCCGGCGAGCCCGTACATCTTCGAGAAGGTCCGGAGCATGATCACGTTCGGGGCCTTCTCGGCCAGGTCCGCGCCGTCGGTGTAGTCGTTGCGCTCGACATACTCGGCATAGGCGGCATCGAGCACGAGCACGACGCTCCTCGGCAGGAACGACCACAGGCGCTCGACCTCGGACCGCGCCAGGTAGGTGCCGGTCGGGTTGTTGGGATTGGCGAGGAAGACGATTTTGGTCTTCGGCGTGACGCGCGCGAGGATGGCGTCCACGCTCGCGGTGAAGCCATCGTCGGCCACCTTGACCGGCGTGGCGCCCGACGCGTGCGCGCAGGTCGGATACATGACGAAGCCGTACTGGGTGTAGATCACCTCGTCGCCAGGACCGGCGAAGCAATGGCAGATCAGCTCGATCAGCTCGTCCGAGCCGTTGCCGATCACCAACTTCTCCGGATCGAGGCCGTGGTGCTTGGCGAGCGCCGAGACGAGCGTGCCCGAGCCGCTCTCCGGGTAGCGGTGGATCTCGCCGGCAGCGGCCTTGTAGGCCTCGACCGCCTTCGGGCTCGGGCCCAGCGCACCTTCGTTCGCCATCAGTCGGATCAGGCGGCCCGGGCGCTTGGGCTTGGCGAAGGCCTTGTACGGCGTCAGCTCCATGATGCCGGGCTGCGGAACGGGGGCGTCACTCATTTCTCGTCTCCGACGACGTCAGCTCTTGGACAGGGGATCGGCATAGCCGCCGACCGCGACAACGCTACGCAACTTGGAATTCCGGAGGCGCTCATCGTCGGCGCCGACGAAGCCTTCGACCTCGGCGAGCTCGCGCTTTCCGTCGCGGGCGATCTTCCGCGCCGGAAGGCCCGCCTTCTTGAGGAGTGCCGAGCCGCCGGCATCGACGACGAACAGGCTGCGATCGCTGCCCGACGGCTCGAAGGTGACGCGTGCGATCGCGACGGCCCTGGCCTTTCCGGCCGCGACGAAGGGCAGCATCACGACGATCTTCGGCGCATCCTTGGCCGCGAGCAGAGTCCACCACGCATCGCTCGCGCCCGGCGCGGGAACCACGCCGATGGTCGCCTTGCCAGAGGCAACGTCACGCACGACCTGCGCCGCCGACTTGCGCGCCTTGAACGGCACCGCGCTGCCGAAATGATCGCGCGCCAGGTCCCAGGTACCTTCGGCGACCGAGACCGTGACCGCTTCCTGGAGCGCCAGCGATCCACCGACGATCATCTCTCGCCAGATCCTGACCAGCACGCCCAAGGGCATCTCGCCCTTGTGGCGGGAAGCCAGGCGGCGGAGCAGCACCGCCTCGCGGGCCGGACGCCATTTCGGCGCCGAGGCGCCTTTGACCCTGGCCACCCGGCGAACGACCTCGACCCGCTGCATCAGCAGGTCGTGGACCGCCTGGTCGATGCGGTCGATCTCGGCGCGGATCTCGTCGAGGGTCGGAGCGGGCGCGGGCATGGCCGGAAAAGCGCGGGTTAGGGCCGCTAGGTGTAGTCTTGGATGCCGATAAAATCAAAGCTTTCCGCCATTGACAGGCGTGGGGCCAGATCGCCATCTAATCCCCTTTCCCCATCCATTTCCGGGCCCTGACAGGCGTATGACCACGACCTTCGGCTCCCTGTCGCGCGTACCGACTTACGACGCCCTGCCGGGCCACCGGCTGGTGCTCGGGGCCGACGCGCCGCTGAAGCTCGACTGCGGGATCGACCTGGCACCCTGCACGGTCGCCTACCAGACCTATGGCCAGCTGAACGACGCCCGGACCAACGCCGTCCTGGTCTGCCATGCGCTGACCGGCGACCAGTACGTCGCGGAAGACCATCCGGTCACCGGCAAGAAAGGCTGGTGGGAGATGATGGTCGGCCCGGCCAAGCCGATCGACACCGACCGCTTCTTCGTCATCTGCGCCAACGTGCTCGGCGGCTGCATGGGCTCATCGGGACCGCGCGAGATCGATCCGAAGACCGGCAAGCCGTACGGTCTCTCTTTCCCGGTCATTACCGTCGGCGACATGGTCGAGGCCCAGCTTCGCGTCGTCCGCCATCTCGGCATCGAGCGCCTGTTCGCGGTGATCGGCGGCTCGATGGGCGCCATGCAAGTGCTGCAATGGGCATCGCGTCATCCGGAGAAGGTGTTCGCCGCGATCCCGATCGCGGGCGCAGCGCGCCACTCGGCGCAGAACATCGCGTTCCACGAGGTCGGCCGCCAGGCGATCATGGCCGATCCGGAATGGCGCGGCGGCGACTACCTGAACCAGGAGACCAACCCGACGCGCGGTCTCGCGGTCGCGCGGATGGCGGCGCACATCACCTATCTCTCGGAGTCGGCGCTGCACCGGAAGTTCGGCCGCAACCTGCAGGACCGCCAGGCACTCTCCTACGGCTTCGAGGCGGACTTCCAGGTCGAGAGCTATCTCCGCCACCAGGGCATCACCTTCGTCGACCGCTTCGATGCCAACTCCTACCTCTACATCACGCGCGCGATGGACTACTTCGACCTCGCGGCCGAGCATGGTGGCGCGCTGGCCAACGCGTTTCGCGGCACCACCTGCCGCTTCTGCCTGATCAGCTTCACCTCGGACTGGCTGTTCCCGACCAGCGAGAGCCGCTCGATCGTGCATGCGCTGAATGCGGTCGCCGCCGACGTCAGCTTCGTCGAGATCAAGAGCGACAAAGGCCACGACGCCTTCCTGCTCGACGAACCGGAGTTCCATGCGGTGCTGTCGGGGTTCATCGCCGGCTCGGCCGAGCTTGCCGGGCTCAGGCGATGACGCGCGCCACCCTGATCCGCCCCGACCTGCAGCTGGTCGCCGACATGGTCGAGGACGGCTCGCGCGTGCTCGACGTCGGCTGCGGTGACGGCGCGCTGCTCGAGTACCTCAAGCGCCAAAAGCGGGCGGTCGGCCGCGGCATCGAGCTTTCCCAGGCCGGCGTGAACGCCTGCGTCGGTCGCGGTCTTTCCGTGGTCCAGGGCGATGCCGACAAGGATCTCGGCGACTACCCAACCGCCGCCTTCGACTACGCGATCCTGAGCCAGACGCTGCAGGCGACCGCGGATCCTAAGGGCGTGCTGTCGGAGCTGTCGCGGATCGCCCGCCACGCGATCGTCTCGTTCCCCAACTTCGGCCACTGGCGGGTGCGGTGGTCGGTCGCCGCGCGCGGGCGGATGCCGGTGACGCCGGCGCTGGCTTACCAGTGGTGGGAGACACCGAACATCCACCTCTGCTCGATCCGCGACTTCCTAAAGCTCGCCGAGACGCTCGGTGTCGCGATCGTCGAGGGGCTGGCGCTGGACGTGAACGGGCGGCCGCTGCCCAGCCGAGTCACCTCGCGCTGGGCGAACCTTGTCGCCACTCAGGCGATCTTCATGCTTCGTCGGGGGTAGACCTGGAGTGACGGTCCGAGGCGGCGACGGCGCCGCCCTGGATCGGCACCAGCACGCGCTTCCGCTTTCGGCCGGTCTGCGGCACCGCGGTCCCGGCATAGATCTGCTTCGCCGCCTCGACCATCACCACGCCGGCGAAGGTTGAGGCCCAGCGCTCGCCGACATTGTCGAGATCCCGAGCCCAGCGGGCCAGCGGCACGATCGCCTGCGGCGGCGGGAACAAGGCAGCCGCACTCTGCACCGGCGTGAACAGCGTGTCGCGCAGCAGGCGGGAAAGCTGCCCTAGCGAGTAAGGCTGGCCGTGGCCGAAGGGCGTGCGGTCGCTTCGGGCCCAGACGCCGCGCCGGTTGGGCGTGACCACCATCAGGCGGCCGCCGCCCGCCAACACCCGCCAGACCTCGCGCAGCATGGGCCGGAGTGCCTCGGTGCCTTCCAGCGCATGGACCAGCAGGACCCGGTCGAAGGAGAGGTCCGGGAACGGGAGCTCGGTCTCCTCGGCCAGCGCCACGACATTGAGGCCGGGAGGCCGCGGCCACGGCAGCACGCCCTGGCTCGCCGGCATCGCCGCGACCAGACGGGCCGCCTCCTCGCGGTAGGCGCCGAGATAGGGGGTGGCGAATCCGAGGCCCAGCACCGAAAGACCCTTAGCGTCGGGCCAGATACGGCGGAGGCGGGCACGGATCAGCCGGCGCGCCACCTGGCCCCGGCGCGAGGCGTAGAAATCCCGGAGATCCACGACATCCGTGAACATGGCCTTACCTTAGCACGCTCTGCTATCGTCCGCCGCCCCGAGCCCGGGACCTGAATCCATGAGCCGCATCGACGTCGAGCAGATCCCCGTCCTCAAGGACAACTACGTCTACCTGGTACGCGACCGCGCCACCGGCAAGGTCGGCGTCGTCGACCCGGCCGTCTCCGATCCGGTGCTGGAGCGGGCCAAGGCCCTCGGGTGGACGATCACCCATATCCTGAACACCCATCACCACGGCGACCATGTCGGCGGCAATCTCGCGATCAAGGCCGCGACCGGCTGCACCATCGTCGGGCCCAAGGCCGACCGCGACCGGATCCCGGGCATCGAGATAGCGCTCGGCGACGGCGAGAAGTTCCGCTTCGGCGACGCCGAGGCCGAGGTTTTCGACGTGCCCGGCCATACCCGCGGCCACATCGCCTTCTGGTTTCCGGAATCGGACGCCCTTTTCTGCGGCGACACGCTGTTCGCCTGCGGCTGCGGGCGGCTGTTCGAGGGTACGCCGCAGCAGATGTGGACCTCGCTCGGCAAGTTGAAGCGCCTGCCCGATCCGACCCGCGTCTACTGCGCGCACGAATACACGCAGTCCAACATCCGCTTCGCGCTGTCGGTCGACGGCGGCAACCCGGCGCTCCAGGCGCGAAGCCGCGCCGTCGACGCGCTCCGCGCCGAGAACAAGCCGACGGTGCCCTCGACCATCGCCGAGGAACGGGCGACCAACCCGTTCCTCCGCGCCGACGAGCAGACGCTCGCCCGCGGCGTCGGCCTCGACGCCAAGGACCCGGTCGCCGTCTTCGCCGCCGTGCGCAAGGCCAAGGACGTCTTCTAAGCCCCGAAGAGGAATCCGATGAAGCTCTACTACTCCGCCGCCTCGCCTTATGTCCGGAAGTGCATGGTCGTCGCGATCGAGGCCGGTATCGACGGCCGCATCCAGCATGAGCCGGTCGCGGTCATGCCGACCAAGCCGAACACCGATCTCGGCAAGGAAAACCCGCTGATGAAGCTGCCGACGCTGGTCACCGACGACGGCATGGCGCTCTACGACTCCCGCGTGATCTGCGAGTATCTCGACTCCCAGCATGCCGGCACGCCGCTGATCCCGAAGGCCGGTCCCGACCGCTGGCGGGTGCTGCGCTGGCAGGCGATGGCCGACGGCATCACCGATGCCGGCCTGCTCTGCCGCTACGAGACCGTCGTGCGGCCTGAGGACAAGCGCTCGGCCGAGTGGATGAGCGGCCAGATGACCAAGGTCACGCAGGGCCTCGACATGGCCGAGAACGACTCGGCGCTGCTGTCCGGCCCGATCAACCTCGGCCAGATCGCGCTCGCCTGCTCGATCGGCTGGCTCGAGTTCCGCAACGTCGCCGGCGACATCCGCAAGACCCGGCCGAAGCTGACCGCCTGGTACGAGGCCTTCTCGCGCCGGCCCTCGATGCAGGCGACGACGCCGAAGGGATGACCGCCGACGCGCTGATCGCCCGCCTAGGGCTTCAGCCCCATCCCGAGGGTGGACACTACCGGGAAACCTTCCGCGACCGCCCCGCCGACGGCCGTCGCGGAAGCCTCACCACGATCCTCTACCTGCTGAAATCCGGAGAAGTCTCGCGCTGGCATCGGGTGACCGATGCGGTCGAGATCTGGCATTTCCACGACGGCGACGCACTCGAGCTCGCGCTATCGGCTGACGGTAGGCGGGTCGAGCGTCATATCCTCGGCCGCGATACGGCGCACCAGGTGCCGGTGCCGGCGAACTGCTGGCAGTCGGCGCGGCCATTGGGCACGTGGACACTCGTCGGCTGCGCGGTCGCGCCCGCCTTCGAGTTCTCGTCCTTCGAGATGGCGCCTCAGGGCTGGGAGCCGGGCTGACGCCGAAGCATGTCGAGGGTCGCCATCGCCGCACCGCCGACGATCAAGAGGGTCGCCGCACCGATGATCCAGCTCGCCTCGCCCTTGCCGAACAGGATCAGGAGGGCCGTGGATCCGAGCGGGGCCAGGTAGAAGAGGCCGCCGAGGGCCTGGATGTCGCCGTGCTTCATGCCGACGTCCCAGGTGAAGAAGGCAAGCCCGATCGGGCCGATGCCGAGCAGGATCACCGCCAGCCATTCGCGCCCCTGCGGCCAGACGGTCGGCTCCAGCGCCAGATGGCAAAGTGCGGCGAGGATCGAGGTCACCGCGCAGAAGCCACCGACCGCCGAGGTCGGGACCTCGCCAAAGCGGCGGCTCAAGACCGAGTAGCTCGACCAGATCAGCGCGCAGGCGAAGGCCGCAGCATAGCCAAGCACGAACTCGGCCTTGAAGGCGACGCCGCCATCGGTGACCACCAACACGGTGCCGGCGAAACCGGCGAGCGCGCCGGCGAGGTGGTACCAGCGAAGCCTCTCGCCCGGCAGCAACGCCGAGAACACGACGATCAGCAGCGGCGAGAGATAGGCGATCAGGCCGGCTTCGACGGGCGGTGCTGCCCGGAGCGCCACGAAGTAGGCGAAGTGGTAGCCGAAGAGACCGTAGATCCCGAGCGCCCAGACGACCGGCTTCTGGCGGAGATGCCGAAGCCCCTCGCCACGTACGCTCCAGAGGATCAGCGAGGCGATGCCTGGAATCGCGAAAGCCATGGCGACGAGCTGGAACGGCGGCACCGGCCCGGCGAGCGTCGTGAGGAGGGCGAGCCCAGCCCACATGGCGATTGCCGTGAAGCCGATCGCCGTCGCGCGGCGGCGGGAGGTCAGGGCGGTCATCGAGTCCCGCCCCCCATCCCAACCTTCCCCCACGCGCCGCGGGGGGAAGGAGCACAAGCGCCTCGTATTCCCTCCCCCCTAAGTGGGGGAGGGTTAGGGTGGGGGGTGGTCATGGGACGCAGGAATAGCCGTTCAGCGACCGGCGCGCATCGTCCGTCCGAGCTCGATCACGCGGATCGTCTCGGACCAGAGACCGAGGGGCGGGATTGCGTCGGGTGCGAACCAGTCCGCCGCCTCCGCATCGTCCCCGGCGATCGGCTCGCCCGAACGCCACTCGGCCAGCACCTCGACGATCGTGTAGTGGTACTTCGGCTTTCCGGCTTCGTCGCGCCAGAGCGAGTCCACGGCGGTGATGATGCCCTTGGGCTCGATCTCGATCGCGGTCTCCTCGCGCACCTCGCGGATCGCGGTCTCGAAGATCGTCTCGCCGACATCCTGGGCGCCGCCCGGCAGCGTCCACTTGCCCTTGATCGCGCCTTTGCGGGAGCGGATGAGGAGGACGGCATCGCCCTTGAAGACGATGCCGCCGACGGCCGACCAGGGACGACGCGGGTATTCGCGAGGTTCCGAACTCACCTCAGTACATGTGCTGCCCGCCGTTGACCGACAGCGTCGAGCCGGTGATGAACCCGCCCTCGTCGTCGACCAGGAAGCACACGGTGCGGGCTATCTCGGACGCCTTGCCGAGGCGCCCTACCGGGATGCGGGCGACGATCTTCTCGAGCACGTTCGGCGGCACCGCGCGCACCATCTCGGTGTCGATGTAGCCCGGCGCCACCGCGTTGACGGTGATGCCTGCCGAGGCGCCTTCCTGGGCCAGCGCCTTGGTGAAGCCGTGGATGCCCGACTTGGCGGCGGCGTAGTTGACCTGGCCGTACTGGCCGGCCTGGCCGTTGATCGAGCCGATGTTGACGATGCGGCCGAACTTGCGCGCGCGCATGCCCTCGATCACGCCGCGGCACATGTTGAAGCAGGAGGAGAGATTGGTCTGGATGACCTGGTTCCACTGCTCGAACGTCATCTTGTGCATCGTGCCGTCGCGGGTGATGCCGGCGTTGTTGACCAGCACGTCGACCGGCCCGAGATCGGATTCGATCAGCTTGATTCCCTGCTGGCACTGGGCGAAGTCGCTGACGTCCCACTTGTAGGCCCGGATGCCGGTCCGCTTGGTGAACTCGGCGGCGACCGCGTCGTTGCCGCCGTAGTTGGCGGCGACCTTGTACCCTTTGTCCTTGAGCGCGATCGAGATGGCCTCTCCGATGCCGCGCGTGCCGCCGGTGACCACTGCAACCCGAGCCATGAGCTCCCCCTTGCTTTCGCTATTTGCTTTATCGACGACGAATTCAGCGTTCGACGCAGAGCGCGATCCCCATGCCGCCGCCGATGCAGAGCGTCGCCAGGCCCTTCTTCGAGCCGCGCTTCTGCATCTCGTAGAGCAGCGTGGTGAGGACGCGGGCGCCCGAGGCGCCGATCGGATGGCCGAGCGCGATTGCGCCGCCATTGACGTTGACCCGATCGTCGCTCCAGCCGAGATCCTTGTTCACGGCGCAGGCCTGGGCGGCGAAGGCCTCGTTGGCCTCGATCAGGTCGAGATCGCCGACGCTCCAGCCGGCCTTCTCGAGCGCGGCACGGCTCGCCGGGATCGGGCCGGAGCCCATCACCGCCGGATCGACGCCGCGCGTCGCCCAGGAGGCGATGCGGGCGAGCGGCTTGATGCCGCGCCGGGCGGCCTCGTCCGCCGTCATCAGCACCAGGGCCGCGGCGCCGTCGTTGATGCCGGACGCGTTGCCGGCGGTCACCGTGCCGTCCTTGGTGAAGGCCGGCTTCAGCTTCGACAGCACCTCGAACGTCGTGCCGAAGCGCGGGTGCTCGTCGGTGTCGATCACCTGGTCGCCCTTCCGGGTCTTGATCGTGATCGGCACGATCTCGTCCTTGAACTTGCCGCCCTTGATCGCGGCCTCTGCCTTGGCCTGGGAGGAAGCGGCGAACTCGTCCTGCTGGGTACGATTGATCTGCCACTTCTGCGCCACGTTCTCGGCGGTGTTGCCCATGTGGTAGCCGTTGAAGACGTCCCAGAGCCCGTCCTTGATCATCGTGTCGACCATCTCGGCCGGGCCCATCTTGGTACCGGTGCGGAGATGCATGCAGTGGGGCGAGAGGCTCATGCTCTCCTGGCCGCCGGCGACGACGATCTTGGAGTCGCCGTTGCGGATCGACTGCATGCCGAGAGCCACCGCCCGCAAGCCCGAGCCGCAGACCTGGTTGATCCCCATCGCCGTCGCCTCGATCGGGATCTTGGCGGCCATCGCGGCCTGGCGGGCCGGGTTCATGCCGGCACCGGCGCCCAGCACCTGGCCCAGGATCACCTCGTTGACCTCGCCCGGCTCGACCTTGGCGCGCCCGAGCGCCGCGGTGATCGCCGCCGCCCCCAGCTGATGGGCCGGCAGGGTCGAAAGCCCGCCCGAGAAGGCGCCGATCGGCGTGCGGGCGGCTGAAGCGATCACGATGTCCTGGGCCATGGGGCTCCTCCGGGGCTTTGAGTGCGCTTGGAAAGCGCTCTTACCCTTGAGATTAGGCTGCCCCTTCCGCCCTTTTCAATGACCCCCGCCGGAGCCCCTAAAGAGGCGACGGGCGCGCCTTGTCGGCTGCGCCCGTCCCTTAGTCTCCAAGACCCCGCCCGAACCCGTCGCGAAGTCTAGCCGAGTTGCGGCGCGCGCCAGCGCCTGTTCAGCCGGCGGCGTAGCCTGGCGTCGTCATCAGCGGCGGATCGGACACCTCGACGAGGTGGCCGCGGTCGAAGCCGTTGAAGGCAGTGCGCAGCGAGGCGCCATAGGCCCCCAGCTGGCCGATCTCGATCCAGTCGCCTTCGGCGACGTCGTCGGGCAGCTGGAAGCCGCCGTCCATGCGA
>JAEULB010000039.1 GCA_016792585.1 Rhodospirillaceae bacterium | reverse complement strand
CCGCATGATGCCGACGATCTCCTTGCCGATGTTGGAGTGATAGAAGAAGACGAGGTCGCCCTTCTTCATCTCCTTCATGTGCCCGGCCGCCATGTGGTTGCGCACGCCGTCCCACATGCTCCGCTTCTTCTCGACCAGATGGTCCCAGGAGAAGGTGTCGGGCTCGGACTTCATCAGCCAGTGCTTCATCGTCGACTCCTGCAGGTCAGCCGGGAGGCCCGCCGACCTCCGGGTGCGAAAACACCTTCCGCCACGGCATGATCGTCATCGTCTCGAACAGGCCGACCTTGTCGTAGGGATCGCCGGCGAGGATCTCCTTCACCTCGGCCTCGTCCTTGGCCTCGACCAGCAGCAGGCTTCCGATCGGCACCTTGCCGTCGGGCGACAGCACCGGGCCGGCGGCGAACAGCTTGGCCGACTGCGACTTGAGGTATTCGAGATGCGTCGGCCGCGTCTTCAGGCGCAGGTCGACGTGGTTCTTCTTGTCCAGGCGGTGCACGTAAAAAAGCATGGTCGCTCCGGGAGGATGGTCAGCGGCCAGCATCGCCCAGGAACCCGGATCCCTTCAAAGGCAAAACGACGAGCGTGAAGCGCTCAGCTCCAGACCTCGGCCTTGGGCGGCCGGCCGAGCAGGCGCTGCATCGCCTCCTTGACCGAAAGCCCGGCGTTGACGACGTCGTCGACCGCCTCGACCAGCGGCATCTCGACGCCGAGGCGTTTCGCCCGCGCGCGCACCGGATGCGCGGAGGCCACCCCTTCGACCACGGCGCGGCTTCCGGAAGTGGCTTCGGCGACGGTCTGGCCCTTGCCGAGGGCGACGCCCAGGCGGTGATTGCGCGAGGAGGCGCCGGTGCAGGTCAGCACCAGGTCGCCCATTCCTGCGAGGCCGCTCAGAGTCTCGGGCCGGGCGCCGAGCGCGTTGCCGAGGCGGATCATCTCGGCCAGGCCCCGCGTGATCATCGCCGCCCGCGCGTTGTCGCCGAGTCCGGCGCCCTCGACGATGCCGGCGGCGATTGCCAGCACGTTCTTGACCGCGCCGCCGATCTCGGCACCCACCGGATCGTCGGAGACGTAGAGGCGGAAGGTCGGGCGTGCGAGCCGCGTCGCCATCGTCTCGGCGAGGCCGTCCACGGCGCTCGCGATCACGAGGGCCGTCGGGAGTCCCTTCGCCACTTCATGAGCGAAGCTGGGGCCGGAGAGAACCGCGAGCGGATGCCGCGGCAGCGTCTCGGCCGCGACCTCGGTCATCAACGCGCCCGAAGTCGCCTCGATCCCCTTGGCGCAGAGCACGACCGGCACATTCGCCGCGAGCGTCCGGGCGAGGTCGCGCGCGACCATGCGCAGGAACTGCGCCGGCACCACCAGCAGTACCGCCTCGGCGCCCTTTGTCGCCTCGCCGAGATCGCCGGTGGCGCGCAGCTTCGGATCGAGCTTGATGCCGGGAAGGAACGACGCGTTCTCGTGGTCGACGGCGATCTCGGCGGCGACCTCCTTCTCGCGCGCCCATAGGATCGCGTCGCCGGCGCCGATCGCGACCTGCGCAAGGGCGGTGCCCCAGGCGCCGGCGCCGATCACCGCGACCCTCATGCCTTGGCTCCCGCGTAAGGCGCAGGCGGCGCCTCCGCATCGAGCGGCCAGCGCGGGCGCGGCGCCACGTCGAGCCCGTCCTCCTGGCCGAGACGGCGACGCTCGATGCCGGCCCAGGCGATCATCGCGGCATTGTCGGTGCAGAGCGCCAGGGGCGGGGCGATGAAGCGCACGCCTTCGCGCGCCGCGAGATCGCCGAGCACCTGGCGAAGCCGCGTATTGGCGGCGACGCCGCCGGCGACGACCAGCGTGTGGCCGGGACCGAACTCGTCGGCGAAGCGCCGCAACGCATTGCGCGTGCGATCGGCGAGCGACGACGCGACCGATTCCTGGAAGCTCGCGGCGAGGTCGGCCTGCTCCTGGTCGGTCGGCGCCCGGCCGATCGCGTCGGCGGCGTGTGCGACCGCGGTCTTCAGGCCCGAGAACGAGAAGTCGGAGCCCGGCCGCCCGATCATCGGCCGCGGCAGCGGATGGCGCTTGGGATCGCCGGCCTTGGCCGCACGCTCGATCGCCGGGCCGCCGGGGAATCCGAGACCGAGTTTCTTCGCCGCCTTGTCGAAGGCTTCGCCGGCGGCATCGTCGATCGTCGTGCCGTAGCGTCGATAGCGGCCGACACCCTCGACCGCGAGCAGCTGGCAGTGGCCGCCCGAGACCAGCAGCAGCAGGTAGGGGAACGGTACGTCGTCGGAGAGGCGTGGGCTGAGCGCGTGGCCTTCGAGATGATTGACCGCGAGGAAGGGAAGGCCGCGTGCGAGCGCGAGTGCCTTGCCAAGCGTCGACCCGACGATGACGCCGCCGATCAGGCCCGGTCCGGTGGTCGCCGCGATCAGGTCGAGATCGTCGAATCCCAGCGTCGCTTCCTCGAGCGCGCGGCGGACCAGCCCCTGCAGCAGCTCCAGATGAGCGCGCGCCGCCACTTCCGGCACGACGCCGCCGAAGGGCCGGTGATGCTCGAGCTGCGAGGCAACGACGCTGGAGCGGATGCGCCGGTCGCCGTCGACGACCGCCGCCGCCGTCTCGTCGCAGCTGGTCTCGATGCCGAGGGCCAACATGAAGGTGGCTATAGCACGGCCTCGTGGCTTGCGCTCGTCATGCGGGCGACTTAAGAGCTTCACACGAATTCACGAGGATTGCAGATGACCCAGACCACCGAGATCGCGCCGGGCCTTTCCGTGGCGGCGCAGATCGAGAAGGCGGACGTGGCCCAGCTGGCGAAGCAGGGCTTCAAGACCATCATCAACAACCGCCCCGACAGCGAGGGCGTGCCGATGACCGCGGCCGATGCCAAGGCCGAGGCCGAGCGGAACGGGCTCCGTTACGCCTATCTGCCGGTGACCTCGTCGACGATCACGGCCGACGACCTCGTCGCCTTCGAGAAGCTGGTCGCCGAAAACCCAAAGCCGATCCTCGCCCATTGCCGCTCGGGCACGCGCACATACCTGCTCTGGGCCGCGACGCAGGTGGTAGGCGGCAAGGCGGACGCGGCCGCGCTGGTGGCCGAGGCCGCGGCGAAGGGCTTCGACATCAAGTCGCTGCCGATGCTCTCGGCCAAGCTCAAGTCGTGACGACGGGCGTCGTCATCCGTCCGGCGCGCGAGTCCGACCGCGAGGTGCTGATCGAGCTGTTCCAGGGGCTCAACGTCTACGAGGAGCAGTTCGTCGGCAACCGGCGGATGGATCGGGCTGGCGGGGTCGACTCCTTGATTCATGCCGAGAGGAAGGTCGCCGCCACGGGCGGCGTGAAGCTGGTCGCCGAGGTGGACGGCGCGGTGGTCGGCCACCTGTTCCTCACCTGGGAGAGGCACGGCGCCTGCGTCCGCGACGACGTGAAGGACTACGGCTACGTCTCCGAGCTGTTCGTGCGCGAGGTTCATCGCGGCAGGGGCATCGGCCGCGCGCTGCTGCTGGAAGCCGAGCGCCTGACCAAGGCGAAGGGCTTCCGTCACATGCTGCTCGGCGTGCTCCACGGCAACGCGGTCGCCGAGCGCGCCTATGCCCGCTTCGGCTTCAAGCCCTACGCCACCGACCTGGTTAAGCCGATCGCTTAAGGTTTCTCGCCGTCGTGCCACCAGCGGCCGCCGAGCACGGTGCCGCGAAGGCCGAGGCGCCTCTTGCCTGCCAAGGTCATGCCGACCGTGTCGAGGTAGTCGAAGTTCCCTTCCTGGATCTCGATCAGCACCGCGTCGCCGGGCGCGCCCACCTTCAGGTTGCCGAGATCCGGCCGCCGCACGGCTTTTGCCGGCGCCTCGGTCGCGGCGCGCACCACGTCCTTCAGCGGCATGCCGAGGCAGAGCATCTTCGACATCGTGTGCAGGGTCGAGATCGCCTGCCCGTCGATCGAGCGGATATGCACGTCGGAGGAGATCACGTCGGGCGGGAAGCCCGCCTTCAGCATCGCCTGGGCGGTCTCGAAGCTGAAGGCGCCGGCGCCGTGGCCGACATCGAAGATCACGCCCATCCTGCGGGCTTCCTCGGCGATCGGCAGCACGCGGCCCTTGGTGTCGAGCGCATGGCTGAGCGTCGGGCGGCAGCAATGGGTCAGCACGTCGCCGGGGCGAAGGCGCTCCAGGATGTCGACGAAGCGCGGCGGCGGCGGACCGACATGCGCCATCATCGGCAATCCCAGAAGCTCGGCCGCTTCGCGCGCGAGGTCGAGCGCCCCGATGCCGAGACCGCCTGAGGTGTTGTAGCCGATGCGCACCTTCACGCCGACGATCAGGTCCGGGTGCTCCCTGGCGACCCGCACGCATTCCTCGATGTTCATCAGCTCGGGAATCTGCGCCTCGCCATAGGCGGTGACGCGGCCGAGGCCGAAGATGCCGGCGAACGAGATGTTGAGGTAGGCCAGGATCCGCACCTCGGATTTCTCGATCACGTGCTTGCGGAATCCGAGGAAGTTGCCGGCGCCGGCCGTGCCCGCATCGATGCTGGTCGTCGTGCCGCTGTCGCGGCCGAGCTTGTCGGCGTCGATGCCGCAGGCGGTGCCGCCCCAATAGACATGCGTGTGCAGGTCGATGATGCCGGGGAGGACCAGCTTGCCGCGGGCGGAGCGCACGTCCTTCGCCGACTTGCGGTCGAGGTTGGGCCCGATCGCGCTGACCTTGCCATTGGCGAAGGCGACGTCGGCGGGCCCATCGATGCCCTGGGCGGTGTCGATGACATGGCCATCGACGATCATCAGGTCGTGCTGCATGGAGGTCTCGGATTGGAAGAGGCGGGGCGCCTCACCCTATCCGTCGATCGCCAGCCGCCCTATTCGAGACGGCCGCTCGCGAAACTCGCGCGGCAAGCGCTAGTGCAGCAGGTAGCTGTCCCAGGCGAGCGTGCCGCCGGTGACGCCGAAGGGCAGGTGCTCGATCGTCGCGGTCTCGGCGCCGGCCCCCAGGGCGACGAAGAGCGGCAGGAAATGCTCGTCGGTCGGGTGCGCGCGCTGGGCATTCGGCGCCTGGGATCGATAGTCGAGGAGAGCCGTGAAGTCGCGTTCTTCGATCCGGGCCTTGATCCAGTCGACGAACTCCTTGGCCCAGCCGGCGATCTGTCCTTCGCCGGCGCGGCGGTCGATGTCGCGGAGGTTGTGGGTGAACTGCCCCGAGCCGACGATCAGGACGCCTTCGTCGCGAAGCGGGGCGAGGGCCAGGCCGACGCGGAAGTGGTGCTGGGGGTCGAGCTCCGGCTGGATCGAGAGCTGGGTCGTCGGAATGTCGGCGTCCGGGAACATCAGCTTCAGCGGCGACCAGGCGCCGTGGTCGAGCCCGTAGTCGGCGGTGCCGGAGCGGATGCCGGCCGCGTTCAGCAGGCCGGCTGCGCGCGCCGCCAGGTCCGGCGCGCCGGG
The DNA here is from genome assembly GCA_016792585.1 of Rhodospirillaceae bacterium. Taxonomy (GTDB): domain Bacteria; phylum Pseudomonadota; class Alphaproteobacteria; order SHVZ01; family SHVZ01; genus SHVZ01. The sequence goes on along the minus strand of JAEULB010000039.1, from coordinate 14,161 downwards.
CGCGGGATAGGAGAGGCGATAGAGCTCGTCCGGGAAGCCATAGAAGTCGTGGATCGTCTCCGGCTTCTCGGCGTTGCTGATCGCCGGGATGTTGGTGAGCCAGTGGGCGGAGGCGATCAGGATGGCCTTCGGCTTCTCGATGCGCTTTCCGAGGCTCGCGATGGCGGCGCCCGGCCGGCCCGGATCGATCAGGGTCATCGGCGAGCCATGGGAGACGAACAGGGTCGGCAGGCGGGACATCGGCTTCACTCCGAGGCGGAACGAAATAAATGTAGGCACGGTTGATACATTTTTCACCCCCGCGTCGAAGGGCGCGCTTGGCGTCGTCACCGGCGGGGGGTAGGTCTTAAGGATCATGGCATCCGTCCTCCGCCTCGGCACCCGCGGCAGCAAGCTCGCCCTCATCCAGGCGCACGAAACCCAGGCGCGTCTCGGCCGTGCCCATGCGGCGCTTTCGGCCCCCGACGCGGTGGAGATCGTGCCGATCACCACGACCGGCGATTCGGTGCAGAACCGGCTCCTGTCGGAGATCGGCGGCAAGGGCCTCTTCACCAAGGAGATCGACGAGGCGCTGCTCGAAGGCCGCGTCGACATCGCGGTCCATTCGATGAAGGACCTGCCGACGCGGATGCCCGACGGCATCGCGATCGGCGCCGTGCTGCCGAGAGAGGATCCGCGCGACGCGCTGATCGGCGCCGGCTCGATCGCCGACCTGCCGAAGGGTGCCACGCTCGGCACCGCCTCGCTCCGCCGCGCCGCCCAGGCCAAGGCGCTGCGGCCCGACCTCGCGATCGTGCCGCTCCGCGGCAATGTCGACACCCGGCTTCGCAAGATCGCCGCCGGCGAGGCGCAGGCGACGTTGCTCGCCGTGGCAGGATTGAAGCGCCTCGGCCTCGGCGACACCGGCGCGCCGCTCGAACCGGACGAGATGCTGCCCTCGGTCGCGCAGGGTGCGATCGCGATCGCCTGCCGCGCCGACGATCAGCGCGTGCTCGACTGGCTCGCCGGGATCGACGACGAGCCGAGCCGGCTTCGCGTGACATCCGAGCGCGAGATGCTGGCGGTCCTCGACGGCTCCTGCCGGACGCCGATCGCGGGCCTGGCCGAGATCGAGGGCGCCACGCTGAAGCTGCGCGGCCTGGTCGCCAGCATCGACGGCACGCGCGTCGACCGCGAGGAGCGCAGCGGTGCCGCCTCCGACGCCGAGACCATCGGGCGCGACCTCGGCGAGGCGCTGAAGGCGGCGATCGCCAGATGACGCGCGCGCTGGTCACGCGACCGAAAGAGGATTCGGCGGATCTGATCCGCGCGCTCGAGCAGCGCGGCATCGAGGTCCTCGCCGAGCCGCTGCTGAAGATCAGGCCGAGGACCGGCGTCGAGATCGACACGAAAGGCGTGCAGGCGCTGCTGTTCACCTCGGCCAATGGCGCGCGCGCCTTCGCCGGGGCCTCGCCGGTCCGCGAGTTGCCGGCGCTTGCCGTCGGCGATGCGACGGCGACGACGTTGCGCGATCTGGGGTTCGCCAGGGTCGACAGCGCCGGCGGTGACGTCGAGGATCTGGAACGGCTGGCGCGACGCCGGCTCGATCCGACCCGAGGCAAGCTGCTGCACGCGGCCGGATCGTCGGTCGCGGGCGACCTCTCCGGACGTCTGCAGGCGGCGGGATTCGAGGTCGAGCGCGTCCAGCTCTACGACGCCGATCCGGCCGATGCCTTGAGCGAGGCGGCACGCGCCGAGATCGCCGCCGGCCGCATCGACTGGGTGCTGGTATTCTCCCCCCGGACCGCCGCGACGTTTGCTAGCGTGACCAACAGCGCCGGCCTTGCCGACGCGGCGCGGAAGTTGACGCTGGTGGCCTTGAGCGAGGCTGCCGCCAAGGCGGCGTCGCTCTCGTTCCGGCGCGTCGCCGTCGCCGCCGAACCGACCCAGGCGGCGCTGCTTGCAACCGTGGATGGGTTGACCGCGAAACCGCCGATGACCGAGACCAGGCCTGCCGCACCCGCCGAGAAGCGCTCACGCTTCGTTCCGATCGCGGCGACCGCGATCGTCGCCGCCGCCGTGATCGCCGGCACCATCGTGCTCACGCGCGAGAAGCCGGCGACGGTCACCGCACCCGTCGATCTGTCGCCGGTGCTGCAGCGCCTAGACCGGATCGAGGCGTCGGTCACGGCGCTCGGCCAGCGCGTCGACGGTGTCGCCAGCGAGGCGCGGCAGGCGGGCGCCAAGGCATCGGCCGCCGCCGAAGCGGCCGCGGCGCGGCCGGCGGATGCGCCGGCAGTGGCGGCGCCCGTCGATCTCGGCCCGATCGAGCAGAAGCTCGCCGGACTCGAACGCGCGCTCGCCGACGTCTCGCGCCGCGCAACGGCGTCGGCCGATACCGAGAAGCGCCTGGCCGAGGTCGAACGGCTGGCCAAGGCCGAGCGCAATGTCGATGCAGCGGCGCTGGCCGCGCTCAAGCTCGGCGAAGCGCTGAACGCCGGCCGGCCGTACAAGGCGGAGCTCGCGCTGTTCGCGAACACGCCCGGCATCGAGGCCGAGGTGAAGATCCTGACGGCGCGCGCCGAGACCGGCGTACCCTCGCGGGCATCGCTGGTCGAGCGCTTCCCGGCCGCGGCGGCCGCGGCCGCGCGCAACGCCGATCGCGGCGACGACCTCCTGAGCCAGGCGATCGCCAAGCTGAAGGGCTTGGTGCAGATCCGGCGCGTGGCCCCCGGCGACGATCTCGACGGCCGGCTTGCCAGCGCCGAGACGCTGCTGAAGGCCGGCGACCTCGCCGCAGCACTCGCCGCCCTCGATGGCCTGCCGGAAGGCGCTGCTCGCGCGCTCGCGCCCTGGCGTGCCGATGCGCAGGCGCGGCTCGAGGCGGAACGCGCCCTCGATCGCGCGACGCTGGCCGTCGCCACCGCCCGCGCCGGCTGACCCAGAATGCGGCGGGTGATCCTCTATCTCGTTCAGCTCGCGCTGATCGTCGCGGCGGCGATCTGGCTCGCCGAGCGGCCGGGAGAGGTGCGCATCGACTGGCTCGGCTGGCGGCTGGAGACGTCCGCCGCGGTGCTGCTGCTGATCGTGCTGGCGCTCGCCTGGATCCTCGCGGTGCTGCGCGGACTCTGGAAATGGATGCGGCGGGCACCTGGGCGCTTCGTCGAGGCCAGGCGCGAACGTCGCCGCGAGGAAGGCTACGAGGCGCTCGGCCGCGGGCTCGCCGCGGTCGCGGCCGGCGACGCGCAGGAGGCGCGGCGTCTCGCGCGGAAGGCGAGCACGCTTCTCGACGAGCCGCCGCTGACGCGGCTGCTCACCGCGCAGGCGGCCCAGCTCGGCGGCGACGAGAAGGAGGCCGAGCGCCAGTTCCAGGCGATGCGCGACGATCCTCAGACCGAGTTCATCGGCCTTCGCGGGCTGCTGGCGAAGGCGCTCCGCGACAACGACCGCATCCAGGCGCTGGCTCTTGCCGAGCGCGCTCTGGAGCTCAAGCCGAACGCGCCGTGGCTGCTCAAGCAGACCTTCGCGCTGCAGGCCGAGGCGGGGAAGTGGCGGAAGGCGATGGTTACGCTGGCGGATGCAGCCGGCCGCGCCGCGATCGAGAAGGAGTCCGCGCGCCGCGCCCGCACCGCGCTCCTGGTGGCGCTCGCCATGGAATCCGACGATGCGCTCGAGGCGAAGCACCTGACCAGCGAGGCGACCGAGCTGGCGCCGGGATTCGCGCCGGCGGCGGTGAAGCTGGCCGAGCTGCACGCGGCGGCAGGCTCCGAGCGAAAGGCGATCAAGACACTGGAACGCGCCTGGGCCGCGCAGCCGCATCCCGACGTCGCACGCGCCTGGCTCGCGTTGCGCGCGAATTCGACGCCGCTCGACCGGCTGCGCTGGCTGCAGCGGCTGACCTCGACGCATGCCGATCATGCGGAGTCGCACCTGGCGCTCGCGGAGGCATCGCTCGATGCGCAGCTCTGGGGCGAGGCGCGGCGCCAGCTGCAGGACCTTGCGCAATCGCCGACGCCGCGCGTGATCCGCCTGATGGCGCGGGTCGAGCGCGAGGAGCGGGCCGATGTCGAGGCGGCCCGTGCCTGGCTCGAGCGCCAGCCCGCGGCCGAGCCTGATCCGGCCTGGGTCTGCAATTCCTGCGGCGCGCAGTCGAACCTCTGGAGTGCCCGCTGCGGTCATTGCGGCGCCTTCAACTCGCTGACCTGGAAGCCGCCGCCCCGGATCCAGCAGATCGACCGGCCGCCGACGATGCTGGGCTCGGTCTCGCCGGAGCCGGTTCCGGAGATCCCGCCGGCGCCGGCTCCGACCGGATAGGCCGGCGGTGCGCCGTCTCCTTCTCCTGATCGTGCTGCTGCTCGGCGGCGACGCGCGCGCGGCGGAGAAGGTCGATCTGGCGCTGGTGCTGGCGGTCGACGTCTCCGGTTCGATCGACGCCCAGGAATTCCTGCTGCAGCGGAACGGCTATGCCGATGCCTTCCGCGATCCGCGCCTGATCGCGGCGGTGATGGGCGGCCGCGAAAAGCGCATCGCCGTCACTCTGCTCGAGTGGGCCGGATCGACCGGACAGATCCAGGTCTTCCCCTGGATGCTGATCGACGGTCGCGCCGCGGCCTACGCGCTTGCCGACCGCCTGAAGACCCTGCCTCGTCAGGTCTTCGGTGGCCGCAGCACCTCGATCTCCGGCGCAATCGACGCCAGTGTCCGTCTTCTCGAGAGCAGCCCTTACGAGGCCGAGCGCCGCGTTATCGACGTGTCGGGCGACGGCCACAACAACGCCGGCCGCCCGGCCGGCTACGCACGCGATGCCGCGGTGCTGAAAGGAATCGTCATCAACGGCCTCGCGATCATGACCGACGACGGCATCCTCGACATCCACTACCACCAGGAAGTGATCGGCGGGCCAGGCTCCTTCGTGCTCGCCATCGAGACCTTCGCCGAGTTCAAGAACGCGATCCTTTCGAAGCTGATCCGAGAGGTGGCGGACCTGCCCGCGCACCTGGCGCCGACGCCGAAGCAGCTCGCGGCGGTCGACTGACGCTTGCCGGCTTCGGTCTTCCGGCCGAATATCCGCGGCCTTCAGCTTCAAGGACACTCCGATGGGCGACGCTCCCGACACCCGCAACCGTACGCATGTCATCCGCTCCTGCGAGTTCGGCGGGCGGGCCGGCGTGGCGCGCGGCGACATCACGCCGCCGGACGGCATCTACTTCCGGCTCTGGGGCAGCGCCAGGCACGACCAGCCCTCGGGCGTGCACCGCCCGATGCTGGCGACCGCAGCGGCGTTCGCGGACGCCAAGGGCGAGACCCAGCTCGTGCTGCTGACGCTTGATCACAGCTGGTGGCGTTCGAAGGAGGACGAGTGGGGGCTGCGCTCCGCCGTGCTCGAGGCCTCGGGACTGCCCGAGGACCGGCTGATCGTCCAGCCGAGCCATTCGCATTCGGCGCCGATGGTCGATCCCGACCTCGCCGGCAAGCCGGGCGGGCATCTGGTCGCCGGGCACCGCAAGCGGCTGATCGAGACCCTGATCCGCATCGTCGCCGAGGCGCGCGCATCGATGGTGCCGGCGACGCTGACCTGGACCGGGGCTCGCTGCGGCCTCGCCTACAACCGCAACCTGCCGTCCCCGACCGAGACCCGGAGCCTCTGCGGCCTCAATCCCTTCATCGCGGCCGACGACACGGTGGTGATCGGGCGCGCTGCGGATGCGGCGGGCCGCGTGCTGTTCACGCTGGTGAACTACGCCTGCCATCCGATCTCGCTCGGCGGCGGCAACACCAAGGTATCGCCCGACTACATCGGCGCCTTGCGCGAGACGGTCGAGAAGGAGACGGGCGGCGCGCCGTGCGTCTTCCTGCACGGCGCCTCGGGCGACATGGCGCCGCGCCGGGCCTACGAGTCCGATCCGGCGATCGCCGACAAGAACGGCCGCGAGCTGGGTTTCGCCGCGCTTTCCGGCCTCACCGCGATGCTGAACCCGGGCATGGACCTCGTCTTCCAGGGTGCCGAGGAATCGGCGACGCCCTTGGCCATCTGGCGCGAGACGCGGGCGAAGGTGAACGGCGCGATCGGCGTCAGGCGCCTGACCGTGCGGCTCGAGGTCGCCGACATGCCGACCCGCGACGAGCTCGACCGCCAGATCGCGTCATGCACCGACCGGGCGATGCTGGAACGCCTCAACCGCGCGAAGCTGCGCCGCCTTGCCGTCGGCGACGACCGCGAGATGGATGTCTCGTTCTGGATCTGGCAGCTCGGCGATGCGTTCGTCGTGGCGATGCCGGGCGAGATGCACACCGAGTTCCAGATGCGGCTGCGCGACCGCTTCCCCGCGACCCGGATCGCGGTGATGAACATCGCCAACGGCTCGCTGGGCTACCTGCCGCCGGCCGAGGAATTCGGCATGCGCACCTATCAGGCGCAGATCGCGCTGCACAAGAGCGGCTCGAACGACCGCGTGCTGGATGCGGCGACGAAGGCGATCAGCGAGATGATCGAGGCGTCGGGGGCGTAAGACCCTCAGCGAGGTCGTATGGCTGCGGTGATGATCTTCACCGACTTCGCAAGGCCGTTGAGGTCGATCGCGCCAGCCTCGGGCTTCTCTCTCGCCGCCGCCCGGTTCACGGCCTCGGCGAGGCGCTCCGGCGTAAGGCCGGCTTCGGCGACGGTGTCGACGAGGCCACGTGCCGCCAGCAGCTCGGCGCGCGTCGTCTGCTCGGTCTCGGCACCGCGGGCGAAGGGGACGACGACGCCGCGCGATCCGACCGCCATCAGTTCCATCAGCGTGTTGTAGCCGGCCTGGCTGATCGAAAGCCGGCAGCGGGCCAGCATCGCGACGAAGTCGGGGCGAGCCGGCTCGACGATGACGTTCGCCGGAGCTGCGGCCTTGAGATCGCCCATCAGCGACGGCGGCAGATTGGCGCCGAGTAGGAGGCGCCAGGTGTGGCTCTTCAGCGTGGTCAGCCCGCGTGCGGCGAGCGCGATCCGAAGAAGCTCCTCGCCGACGGCGCCGCCGCCGACGGAGACGATCACCTCGTCCTTGCCGGGCCCGTCGTCGCTGCGACGCGTGGCCGAGGTCTCGACCAGGTATCCCGTATAGGCGAGATGGGCCGAGATCTCGCGCGCCAGAGGAAACGTCGCCTCCAGCGGCACCAGGCGCGGATCGCCATGCACCAGGATCGTGTCGAAGCCCTCGCGCACGGTCTTCAGGAACTCGGCCTCGCGGTCCGGCCGCGGCCGATGGATCAGGATGTCGCGGACCGAGCCGAAGACCTTCGGCCTTGGTGTCGAGGCGCGGGCGCGCTCGAGCAGCGGAATCAGCTCGAAGCGGAGCGCGCGGCGGCCGAAGGGGAACATCTCGATCACCAGCGCGTCGGGGCGCTCCTTCTCGAACAGGTCGAGAAGGGCTTCGCGCCGGTGCGCGCGCCAGGCGTCGTCGATGGGTTTGTCGTCCTCGTCCAGCAGGATCTTGAAGGTCTCGTCGGCGGATCGCGCCGATGGCAGCTGCACCAGGCGAGCGCCGCCGAGATCGAGCTTCGGCACCGGCACGCCGCCGGAGGCGACGACGACGTCGACGCCGGCTGCGACGAGTCCGCGCGCCAATGCCGCCGCCCGGCGCAGATGGCCGATGCCGAGCAGGTGCTGCACATGGATGAGGACGCGGCTCATGAATCGAGCGGCAGGTTGAGGCGGTCGAGCGCCAGGTGCTTCCCGTCCCAGGCATAGAGATGCGCCGACGCGTTGGCCATGCGCTCCGGCGGCTTGTCCTGCATGGTCCAGCCGGTCGCGAGCGCATAGACCGCGCGCAGCACGCCGTTGTGGGTGATCGCGACCGTCGGCTTCGTCAGCGTCGAGAGCCAGTCGAGAAGACGCATCTGCACCTGGCGAACGCTCTCGCCGCCGGGGGCCGCGAGATCGAGGCCGCGCTTCTCGACCTCGAGGAAGCCGGGCCGTTCGCGGAGCGCGGCAAGGGTATGGCCTTCCCATTCGCCCCAGCTTGTCTCGATCAGGCGGTCGTCGACCTTCGGCGAGAGGCCGAGCAGCGACGCGGTCTCGCGCGTGCGCGTCAGCGGGCTCGACCACGCCTCGTAGCCGGCCAAGGCCTCGGGCAGGCGCCAGGTCGCGGCCAGCGCCCGGCCGCTCTCGGAAAGGGGGATGTCGGTGCGGCCCTGCAGGCGGTGTTCGGCGTTCCACGCCGTCGGCGCGTGGCGGATGAAGGCAACCGCGATCATCGCGTCACCGCCGTCAGGATCGCATCGAGCCGGCGGGCCGCCTCGGGAAGGTCGTGGTTGTCCTTGATGTGGGTGCGCGCAGCCGTTCCCATCGCGCGGCGACGCACCGGATCGTCGAGCAGCGAGGCGACCGCGCGTGCAAACGCGGCGACATCCCCGGGTGGGGCGACGAGGCCGCTGACGCCGTCGGCGACGATCTCGGGCACGCCGCCGAAGCCGCCGGCGATCACCGGCGTTCCGGCAGCCTGAGCTTCAAGAAGAACCATGCCGAAGGCCTCGTCGACCGCCGGCCAGACCAGGAGGTCCGCGGCGGCATAGAGCGCCGGCAGCGCCTCCGGCCCGGCGGCTCCGTGGAAGACGACGCGATCGCCGAGCGGCGCGAAGGCGTCCTCGATCTCCTTGCGCGCGACGCCGTCGCCGACGATGCGAAGCCGCCAGCGCCGGCCGGCGATCTGCTTCAGCGCCGCGGCGAGCAGCAGGTAGGACTTGAGCTTCGCGTCCGCCCGCATCATGCCGACGGCGAGAAGCTCGGGCGGATCGTTGGCGGCGCGCGGCGCGGCGAACGGCGCCGCGTCGAGAAAGGGCGGAAAGTGGTGGAGCTTCCGCGTCACCGGCTCCAGGCATTCCATGTCGAGCCGCGACAGCGCCAGCACGGCCGCGGCCTGGCCGAGCGCATCGACGATCGCCCGATGTCCGCGGGCGAAGCGGCCGGTCGCGCGCTTGGGCGCGACCGATGCCTCGGCGACGAGATAGGGAATCCCGAGCGCGCGCGCGACCGGCGGTCCGATCCAGTCGGGTGCCTTGTAGTAAAGGTGATAGGTGAGCCACGCCGCCGGCGGCTCGGCCTTCAGCCGCTCGACGCACTGCGCCGCTTCGGCAGCGCCTTTGGCCTCGATGCTGCCGTCGCGATCGCCCTCCGCGTCGCGGCTGCGAAAGCGCGAGGCCAGCATCGGCGCGTGGCCCGCGACCTTGAGCGCCTCCATCAGCAGCCGCGCGACCCGCCGGTCGCCCGACGGCGTCGGATGATCGGGCGGCTTCAGCGGCGCGTAGAAGGCGACGCGCATGGTCAGCGGACGGCGGCCGCCCGTTCCTGCGCGATCTTCATGATCCCGAAATTACCGCTCTGGCGCGTGGCGATCAGCTTGACCGCCTCGATCTTCCAGGCACCGCCGAGCTTCCGGAGCTTGAACTCGTAGCGGCCGCCGACGGTCCAGGCGTCCTTCCCGGCGAGCGCCGGCTCGACCATCGTATGGAGGGCCGCGACCTGGGTCTCGGCGAAGGCGCTGTCGCCGTCGACATCGATCAGGTGATTGGTGATCAGGTGCTGGGCGCAGGTGAACTGCGGGATCAGCTTCTTCCAGGCGGCGACCAGGTCGGCCGCCCTCGTCGCCTGCACGCTGCCGCCGAAGAGCGAGGTGTAGTCGACCGTCACCTCAGGCGCGAACAGCGCGAGCAGCTTGTCCCAGCGATGGGTGTCGGTGTGGAGCCCGAAGGCGTTCAGCACGCGCGTGATCTCTTCGGTCGTCGACATTCGGAGGCTCCGGAATCGAAAGTCAGATGTCGGCGTTCGGCATCAGGGTGCCGGCGCGGAAGATGCGATAGCGGCCGGCTTCGATCTCGGCACCGGTGACGTAGCCCGTGCGCGCGCTGCCGCCGTCGAGGCCGAGGCGGTCGCACTGGAAGAGATGCGGATCGCTTTGTCCGGTCAGGGCCCGATGCTTCGGCGGCGGGGTGTGGCCGTGGACGACGAGCGTCCCGCCGAAGCCGCCCTTCCAGTCCAGGAAGCCTTTCTGGATCCAGGCCCAGGTCGCTTCGGAATCGGACATCCACGGCCGTGCCAGGTATTCGTCGAGGTCGGCGTTCGGCTCGAGCCCGGCATGGACGAAGACAGTGTTGCCGAGACGGACATGCGAGCGCATCGCGTAGAACTTCCTCGCCGCGTCCTCGCCGAGGGCCGCCGTCAGCAGCGTGGCGCTCGGCTCGGCATCGGGATCGCCGACGCGCTGGCGCATCTCCTCCAGCACCTTCTCGCCGCCCATGCTCTCGCTCCGCCACTTGGCCTCGGCCTTCTCGGCATAGGGGCTGTCGGTGATCAGCAGAAGCAGGAGCTGCTCGTGATTGCCCATCAGCCGGTCGACGCGGCCGATGCCGGGCGTCGCCTCGGCTTCCGCCCATTGCCTGAGGACGCCGAGATTGTCAGGCCCGCGATCGATCATGTCGCCGAGGAAGATCAGCCGGTACTGGCCGCCCTTCTCTGTCGCGGCCTTGCCGATCGCGCCCAGCAGCGCCTTCAGCTCCCTGCCGCAGCCATGGACATCGCCGATCGCGAACACGGTCTCGCCGGTCGCGAAGGGGGCTGGCTTCCAGTCGGAGATTTCGACGGGGACGGTGTCGGCCATGGCGAGAGTTTAGCGCGAAGCGGCCGCCTCGCGGAGCTTCGTTGCGAGCCGGTCGAGCTCGGGCTCCTGGTCGAAGCGGGCGCGGAGCCGGTCATGCCCGGCAGCACCGATCCTTCGGCGGAGATCGGCGTCGGCGACCAGCCGCCCGAGCGCCTCGGCGAGAGCGTCGGCATCGCCCGGCTCGGCGAGAAGACCGGTCGTGCCGTTCTCGATCAGCTCAGGGATCGCCGAGACGCGGGTGGCGACGCAGGCCGCGCCCTGGCTCTGCGCCTCCATCAGCACGTTGGGCAGGCCGTCGCGGTCGCCGTCGGCGGCAACCCGGCTGGCGAGCGCGAAGATATCGGCCTGGCGGAGTGCCGCCAGCACCTCGGATTTCGGCTGCTGACCCTTCCAGGCGATCCGGTCGGCGATGCCGGCGGCCTCGGCCTGGGCCTTCATCTGCGGGAGCAGCGGGCCGCCGCCGATATGGGTGAAGCGCCATGCCGGCTCCGGCGGCAGCTTCGCCAGGGCCGTGATCAGGTCGGGAAATCCCTTCTTCTCAACCGCGCGGCCGACCGAGACGATCTCGACCGGACCCGTGCGTCCGCTTCGGTCGGGGGGCGCCGGCCAGCCGGCGAGGTCGAGGCCGTGATAGACGAGGCCGACGCGGTCGGGCGGTGCCAGCGAGGCCAGATGCGCATGGCCCGAGCCGGTGCAGGTGACGGCGAAGGCGGCACCCGCCAGCTTCTCGGAGAGTTCCCAGCCGGGCGTCGTCCAGATGTCCTTCGCATGCGCCGAGACCGCGAAGGGAAGCCCGCGGATCAGCGCCGCGTAACGCGCGACCGAGGCCGGCGTATGCAGGAAATGCGCATAGACCGCCTGGATCTCTTTCGGCATCTCGGCCGCCAGCACGAGCGCCTGGCCGAAGCGCCGGACCCGGTTCGGCGTGAAGTCGCGGCGGAGGTCGGCGAGGAAGACGCGTCTCGCCGCGGCGTAGCCCGCAAGGCCGCGGACCTGCGCCCACGCGCGCAGCACGCGAAGCCAGCCCTGATGGAGGTATTCCGGCAGGTAGACGACCGGTGCCGCGATCTCGGCATGGATCGGGTGCACGTGACGGTCGGTCGGGAAGCGCAGCGAATAAAGGCGGAGATCGAGGCCGCGCTTCTCCAGCCCCAGGATCTCCTTGGCGATGAAGGTCTCGGACAGGCGCGGGTAGCCTTTGACGACGACCGCGACGACGGGATCGCTCAAAGAGGGGACTCTAGAGGGTCGGCGCGCGGAAGGCGGCGGCGACGGCGCGCTGGCGGGCGACCTTGAGGCGCGGGCGGATCGGCCGCGCCAGGGCGTCGCCGACCAGCCGGTCGACGACGTCGAGCCCGTCGAGCAGGCCCTCGGGAGCGGCGGCCGAAGGCGGCTTCTGCCGCGGCAGCCGGCGGAGCGCCTTCACCATCACCTTGGTGTCGCGCACGCCGTCGTCGCCGAGCATCGCCGACAGCCCGACCTCCTCGAAGCGCTGGGCGCGGATGAACTGCTCCAGCCTCGGCTTCGTGCGCGGCACGATGAGCGCGCGCTTGTCGAAGGACAGGATCTCGCAGAGCGTGTTGTAGCCGCCCATCGCGACGACGCCGGCGGCATTCGACATCAGCGTTTCCATATGCGCATCGAAGGTGATCGCCTCGACCTTCGGCAGCTTCGCGGCGCGGCGGAGGAAGTCGGCCTGGAACTCCGGCTGCATGAACGGGCCGGTCACGATCAAGGCGCGCCAGGGCAGGTCCGGATCGGCCTCGTAGGCGCGGAGCACCCAGTCGGTCAGCGCCTCGCCGTCGCCGCCGCCGCCGGACGTCACCAGCAGGTAGGGCTCCTTCTTGAGGTCGAGGCGGGTGGCGACGGCCGGCTGATGGTGCGAAGCGGTCCGGCGGAGGTAGCCGGTATAGGCGATCTTTCGCCGCACCGACTGCGGTAGCTCGATACCGGAGAGGGGATCGCAAAGTTCCGGCAGGCCATAGACCCAGATCGCGTCGTAGAGGTCGCGGAGCGCCGGCACCACATTCTTGCGCTCCCATTCCGGCACAAGCAGGTTGGGCTCGTCGAGCACGTCGCGAAGGCCCAGGACCAGCGGCGTGCCGCGGGCCTTCAGCATCGTCAGCGTGTCCTTGACCTCGCCGCGCAGGCCCAGCGGCTCCTTGTCGACCAGGAACAGGTCGGGGTCGAAGATGTCGGCGGTGTGCTTGATGATCGAGGCGCGCAGCGCCAGCGTCTCCTCGATGTCGATATGCAGGTTGAGCGAGGTGTACTCGCCGTTCCGGAGCTTGATCACGCCCGGCACCCGCACGAAGTCGACGCGCGAGCGGAAGTCGAAGCTGCCGATGATCGGCGAGCCCGACAGGATCATCACGGAAAGGTCGGAGTGACGCTCGACCAGGGCATGCGCGATCGCGCGGCAGCGGCGCAGGTGGCCGAGGCCGAGCGTGTCGTGGCTATAGATCAGGATGCGCCGGTTCGCGCGGCGAGCTGCCATCGCTGAAGGTGCCCCATCCCCCCGTTCCAGGGGCGAACTATGGCATATCGTCCGTGACGGTCGGAAGGCCGATTTGGCAACGCCCGCTTGGTCTTAACACCGTGGACAAGTGCCCCTATTCTGGGCAGCCTAAGTGTTCTTTCAGGGGTGGGCGGTAGTCTAAGCGCATGGAATCGTCTCTGATCCGTTTCATTCTGCGCCATAGCCTTAGGCAGCAGATCGCGGTCGTCATCCTGACTCTTGTTTCCTTTCCGTTCCTCTACTACTCGCTCGACCTCCCGAAGACGATCATCAACCAGGCGATCGGCGGCAAGAACCTGCCGAAGGAAGTCTTCGGCGTACCGGTCGACCAGATCAGCTACCTGATGTTGCTGTCAGGGGTGTTCCTGCTCCTGGTCTTCGTCAACGGCGGCTTCAAGTACGCGATCAACGTGTTCAAGGGCCGGCTCGGCGAGCGGATGCTTCGCCGTTTCCGCTACGAGCTCTACGCCCGGATCCTCCGCTTCCCGCTCGGCCATTTCCGGCGCGTGAGCCAGGGCGAGCTGATCCCGATGATCACCGCCGAGGTCGAGCCGCTCGGCGGCTACATCGGCGATGCGATCGCCCAGCCGATCTTCCAGGGCGGCACGCTGCTGACCATCGTCGTCTTCATGTTCATCCAGGACCCGATCCTGGGCGCCGCGGCGATCTCGCTCTACCCGATCCAGGGCTACATCATCCCGAAGCTGCAGCGGCGGGTGAACCGGCTCGGCAAGGAGCGGGTCAAGGCGGTCCGCAAGCTCGCCGAGCAGATCGGCGAATCCGTCTCCGGCGTGCAGGAGATCCGCGCCCACGACAATGCGCGCTGGCAGCTCTCGCGCTTCACCGCCCAGCTCGGCGTCATCTACGACATCCGCTACGAGATCTTTAAGCGGAAGTTCTTCGTCAAGTTCCTCAACAACTTCATCAACCAGCTCACCCCGTTCTTTTTCTATGCGATCGGCGGCTACCTGGTGATCCAGGGCTCGCTCTCCTTCGGCGCGTTGGTCGCGGTGCTCGCGGCCTACAAAGACCTGGCGTC
>JAEULB010000013.1 GCA_016792585.1 Rhodospirillaceae bacterium | reverse complement strand
CGCGTCTGGTCACGCAAAGGGTTCAGCCCCACGGGCCGCGTCGGGGCGCGCTGCTCGGCAAGCTGGTTGCGTAGGCAGGGCGACCGGTATTGCCGCCTCCCATCATGCCCGCCATCTCGCGGAGCGCGGCGATCCGGTTCTCGGTGGACGGGTGGGTCGAGAACAGGTTGTCCATCGCGCCGCCATGCAGCGGGTTGATGATGAAGAGATGCGCGGTCGCCGGATTGCGCTCGGCGGTCTCGTTCGGGATGGCATGCGCAGCCTGGTCGATCTTGGCGAGCGCGGAGGCGAGCCACATCGGCTGGCCGGCGATCTCGGCGCCGACGCGGTCCGCCTCGTACTCGCGCGTCCGGCTGATTGCCATCTGCACCAGCATCGCGGCCATCGGCGCCAGGATCATCAGCAGGATGCTGCCGACCATGCCGAGCGGGTTCGAGCGGTTGTCGGAATTCGAGAGGCCCGAGAACATCGCCATGTTGGCGAGCATGCCGACGGCACCGGCGATGGTCGCGGTGATCGTCATGGTCAGCGTGTCGCGCATCTTCACATGCGCCAGCTCGTGTGCCATCACGCCCGCGACCTCCTCGGTCGAGAGCATGCGGAGCAGGCCGGTCGAGGCCGCGACCGCGGCGTTCTCCGGGTTGCGGCCGGTCGCGAAGGCGTTCGGCTGGTCGGAGTCGATGATGTAGACCTTGGGCATGGGCAGCTGGGCGCGCTCGGCGAGCCTGGCGACCATGTCATAGAACCAGGGCAGCGTCGCGCGGTCGATCTCCTGCGCGCCGTGCATCGACAGCACCATCTTGTCCGCGTTCCAGTAGGCGAACATGTTGGTCGCCGCGGCCACCGCCAGCGCGATGAGCATGCCGCTCTCGCCGCCGATCATGTAGCCGATAGCCAGGAACAGGGCGGTCATCGCCGCCAGGAGCATGAAAGTACGTGCGTTCATCTCTTCCAGTTGGGTCCGAAGGGACTGAGCAGAAAGTGGCCCCGGGCTGCCTTTCCTTCAAGGCTTGGCGGAGGTGGGGCAGGGGCCTATAACGCCCCAGATGACCAGTCCTGCCAAGACCTTCCGGGAAATCCGACCGTTGCCGCCGGCGACCCAGGGAAAGCCTGCAGCGAAGGCCCAGGAAACCGCCCCGCCGCCGTCTCCCGCCGGATCCAAGCCGGCGCAGCCGGACGAGATCGGCGGCCCGACCGGGCTGGAGCCGACCCGCTACGGCGACTGGGAGCGGAACGGGCGCTGCACGGATTTTTGAGCCGCCGGCGGATGAAACCTCCGGGCGTTGCGTTAGACTGATTTTCGAGTAGCGAGAGGAACGGGCCCGATGGCCAAGTCCGGTTTCTGGCTGATGAGCATCGCCTGGTCGGCGCTGGCCGCCGCCAGCGCCTTCGCCGCCAACGAGGTCGTGGTCCAGCAGAAGGATCTAGGCTTCCGTCCCGACAAGGTCGAGATCCGCACCGGCGACAGCCTCGTCTTCACCAACGAGGACAACTACGGCCACAACATGCACTCGACCTCGGCCGGCGCCGAGTTCGACCTCGGCCGCCAGGCGCCGGGCACGCGCGTGCCTTATGTCTTCCGCCGGGCCGGAACCTTCGAGGTGTATTGCCGCATCCACCCGAAGATGCGGCTCGAGGTCGTCGTTAGGTAGAGGAAGGTCGAACGTCCGGTGTCGATCAAGCTCAAGCTCGTCGGCGCCCTTCTCCTCGCCGCCCTCGCCGCCGCCCTTCTCGGCTTCTCCGCGCTGCTGACCACCTCGTCGATGGGCGACCTCGCGGTCACCCTATACGACCGGCCGCTGCAGGCGATCAACTATGCGCGCTCGGCGCAATCGGCCTTCGCCCTGCTCGAGCTCGCCGATCGCGATGCCGGCGAGACGCTGAGCGAAGCCGACACTGCCGAGCTGATGGCGCGCGCCAAGGATCTCGAAGGCGATCTGCGTGTCGTCGACCAGCGCGGCATCTCGGAAGCGATCCATCCGCTGGTCAAGGAGACGATGGCGCTGATCGAGGTCTGGCGGAAGGCGGCGATCGAGGCGCGCGTCGGCGGTGCGGCGCCGAGCAGCATCCCGATGCGCGGCATAGCGCAGCCGACCGGTGCCGCCCGCGACGCGCTCGCCCTCGAGATCAGGAAGAAGCTGGAGACGCTGACCCAGCTCGCCGCCGACGACGGCTATCAGTTCCGCGAGGAGGCGATCGTCCTGATCGACCAGGCGAAGCGCCAGACTCTGATCGTGATCGCGATCGCGGTCGTCCTCAGCGTCGTCGTCGCGCTGCTGCTCGCGCGCAACATCGTCGGTCCGGTGAACGACATGGCCGGCGCGATGGTGCGCCTCGCCTTCGGCAACCGCGAGGAACCGGTTCCGCATCTCGGGCGACGCGACGAGATCGGCGGCATGGCATCCGCGCTCGAGGTCTTCAAAAGCGCGATGCTGGAGGTGAGCGAGGCCAAGGACCGGGCCGAGGCGGCGACCCGCGCCAAGTCCGAGTTCCTGGCGATGATGAGCCACGAGATCCGGACGCCGATGAACGGCATCCTCGGCATGACGCGGCTTCTGCTCGCGTCCCCACTCGATCGCGACCAGAAGGGCCAGGCTCAGATCGTGTTCGATTCCGGCCAGGCGCTGCTGACCATCCTCAACGACATCCTCGACTATTCGAAGCTCGAGGCCGGCAAGCTCGACGTCGAGACCGTCGACTTCGACCTGAAGCGCGTCGCCGAGGGCGTCGCCGCCCTGCTTGAGTCGCGCGCGGTCGAGAAGAGGATCGGCTTCCAGACGTCGGTCGATCCTGACCTTCCTCCGTATCTCCAGGGCGATCCGGGGCGCATCCGCCAGGTGCTGCTGAACCTGATGGGCAACGCCATCAAGTTCACCGAGCGCGGCCTGGTCGCGCTCAACATCCGTCGCGCCCAGGCACCGGAAGGCAAGGTCGGCCTCCGCTTCGAGGTTGTCGATACCGGCATCGGGCTGACGGAGGAGGCGCGGGCCAAGCTGTTCGGCAGCTTCAGCCAGGCCGATTCCTCGATCAGCAGGCGTTTCGGCGGCACCGGCCTCGGTCTCGCCATCTCCAAACGCCTGGTCGAGCTGATGGGAGGATCCATCGGCGTCGAGAGCCAGGTCGGCAAAGGCTCGACCTTCTGGGTCGAGATCGCGCTCCCGGTCGGCGAGAAGCCGAGGGAAGAGGCGCAGGGTGCCAGTGCTGCCACGCGCCTCAGGCCGCTGACCATCCTTATTGCCGAGGACAACAAGGTGAACCAGAAGGTTGCGATCGGCCTGCTGGCGCCCGCCGGCCACAAGGTCGACGTGGTCGAGACCGGCGCCGACGCGGTCACCGCGATCGACTGGGGCAAGACCATCTACGACCTGGTGCTTATGGATATGCACATGCCGGTGATGGATGGCATCGAGGCGACGCGCCGCATTCGCGCGCTCAGTCCGCCCAAGAATGCGGTGCCGATCATCGCCGCCACCGCCGGCGCCATGGCCGGCGAGATCCAGCGCTGCCTGGATGCCGGCATGAACGACTATGTCGGCAAGCCGATCAATCCCGAGCAGCTGATCCAGGTGATCCTCCGCACGCTCGGACCGTCGGCGGCCGGCGATGGCGAAGCGTCCGTCGGGAGTTCGGGCATCGACGTCGGCGCCAGTCTCGCCGAAGGGGACGAAGCGCTCGACGAGCGTGTGCTCGAAAGCCTCGAGGAGCAGCTCGGCCGCGAGATGGTGCAGGAGCTGGTCGGCGAGTATCGCTCGAGCGCGACCGAGCTCGCGCGGAAGATCGAGGCGGCGCGTGCCAGCGGCGACCTGAAGGAGCTCGGCGACGCAGCACACACGCTGAAGAGCGCCTCGGGAAGCCTCGGGCTCAAGCTTCTCTATCGCCAGGCCTATGTGGTCGAGGAATCGGCGCGGCTCGGCCGGGCCGAGGCGGCGGCGGAGGCTGATGGGCTGGCGGCGCTGGTCGCCGATGGCCTGGCCCTGCTGGATGCGCGCTATTCCGCCATCGCCGGGGCGTGATAAGGAGAGGCGATGGTCGCCGCCACCAATCCGCTCTTCGCCAAGCTCACCGTGCTGCTGGTCGAGGACGACGGCTTCGCGCTCAAGCTCGCCCAGAGCGTGCTGAGGAACCTCGGTGTCGGCCATGTGATCCTGGCGCGCGACGGCGCCGAGGCGATCCGGATCCTCGATTCGAAGGCGACCCGCGCCGACCTGATCATCTCCGACTGGAACATGCCGAACGTCACCGGCCTCGACCTGCTGCGCCACGTGCGCAAGACCTGGCAGAACATGCCGTTCATCATGCTGACGGGCCGCGCGACCGAGGACTTCGTGCTCGCAGCCAAGGAGCACGGCGTCAACGGCTACGTGGTGAAGCCGTTCTCGCCCGACCAGCTCTCGCGCAAGATCCAGTCGGTCTTCAACATGAAGCCTGATGCCTAGATAGGCCGATGCCCGACATCAACGTCCTGTTCATCACCGGCGACCAGTGGCGCTACGATGCGCTTTCGGTCCTCGGCCATCCGGTGGTTAAGACACCGAACCTGGATGCGCTTGCGGCCGACGGCGTGCTGTTCAAGCGGCACTTCACCAATGCCAGCCCGTGTGGCCCCAGCCGCTCGTCGCTGCATACCGGCCTTTATCTGATGACGCATCGCTCGGGGCGGAACGGAACGCCGCTCGATGCGCGCTTCACCAACTGGGCGAAAGAGCTGAGGAAGGCCGGCTACGACCCGGCACTGATCGGCTACACCGACATCTCGCCGGATCCGCGCGCGCATTCGCCGGGCGACCCCGCGCTCAAGACCTACGAGGGCGTGCTGCCTGGCCTTCGTCCGCATGTGGTGATGGCGAGCGACCGCAAGGCGTGGCTGGCCTATCTCCGCCGCCACGGCTACGACGTGCCGGCGGTGGCGAAGGAGATCTACACGCCGCAGACCGAAGACGCGGCGATGGCCGAGAAGCGGGGTCCCAGCTTTCCGCCCGCCGCCTTCAAGGCCGAGCACAGCGACACCGCCTTCGTCACCGACGAGGCGATGGCGTTCATCGACGGCCAGGCCGGACACGCCTGGTGCCTGCACCTCTCGCATCTCCGCCCGCATCCGCCGCTGGTGGCGCCGGCGCCGTGGCACGATCTCTACAAACCCGACGCGATGCCGCTCTCGCACCGAAAGGCGAGTGTCGCCGAGGAATCGAAGACCCATCCCTGGCTCGCCTGGCACTTGGCCCGATCGATGGGCCTCGGCGGCATGCCTGAGCACCATCAGCAGCAGGCGAAGGCGACGTATTTCGGGCTGATCGCCGAGATGGACCATCATCTCGGCCGGCTGGTCGCTTATCTCAAGAAGACCGGGCAATACGATCGCACGCTGATCGTCTTCACCTCCGATCACGGCGAGATGCTGGGCGACCACTGGTTCCATGGCAAGGACGGCTACTACGACCCGGCCTTCCGCGTGCCGATGATCGTCAAGCCGCCGTCTGGCGGCGCCCGCGGTGCCGTCGTCGACGAGTTCACCGAGCATGTCGACGTGATGCCGACGCTCTGCGACCTGGTCGGGCTCGAGACGCCGGACCAGGCCGACGGCGTGTCGCTGCGCCCGTTCCTCGAAGGCAAGCTCCCGGCGACGTGGCGGCGGGCGACGCATTTCGAGTACGACTTCCGCGACGTCGTCGGCTCGGCGCCGGAGACTGGGCTGGGCCTGAGCCTCGATGCCTGCTGCCTCGCCGTCTGGCGGGGCGAGCGGTTCAAGTACGTCCACTTCGCCGGCCTCGCGCCGCTGCTGTTCGACCTTCAGGCCGACCCCAACGAGCTTCGCAATCTCGCGGGCGACCCGGGCCACCAGGCCACCATGCTGGAGGCCGCGCAGGCGCTCCTCTCGCACCGTCTCGTACATGCCGATCGCACCTTGACCGGCATCCACCTCACCGAGGACGGCCCGATCCGGCGCCGCGGCCGCTGAGCGCACCTCGGCGAAGCCTCTGAAAACATTACGGTTTGTTGAGGTGGCCAAAGCTTGACAGGGGTGGGGCCCCCTTATATGGTCGCGCCGGTTTTCGGCGGATTTCCGCCGGAAAGACGGGGGTTTTCCGTGATCGGCGATGGCAACTGAGCCGCCCCCTCCGAACCTCGACGACATCGAGCGGCGCCTGAAGCAGGCGCGGCCGGAGCCGGTGAGGGACGGGGCGGACGCTGCCGATCGGCCGCGCGCGATGGGGATGGCCTTTCGCGTCTCGGTCGAGCTGGTCTCGGCGCTGGCGGTCGGTGTCGGCCTCGGATGGCTGATCGACTACTGGCTCGGAACCGGCCCCTGGGCGATGGTGGTCATGTTCTTCCTCGGCGCCGCTGCCGGAATGCTGAACGTGTACCGGGCGGTCGAGGGATTGGGGTTCGGGCGCTGGTCGAAGGATCAGGGCCTCAAGGACCGGACGAAGGAAGAGGACTGAGGTAGAACGTGGCTGAGAAGGCGATCGATCCGCTCCACCAGTTCGAGATCGTCAGGCTGATCCCGGCGAAGATCGGGAACCTCGACGTTTCCTTCACCAACGCATCGCTCTGGATGGTCATCGCGATCGCCGCGGTCACCGTGTTCCTGGTCGGCGGCATGCGCCGCCAGGCGCTGGTTCCCGGCCGCTGGCAGTCGATGGCCGAGCTCTCCTACGAGTTCATCGCCGGGATGATCCAGGACAACGTCGGATCCTCGGGCAAGAAGTTCTTCCCGTTCATCTTCACGCTCTTCATGTTCATCCTGTTCGGCAACATGATGGGCATGGTGCCGTACAGCTTCACCTTCACCAGCCACATCGTCGTCACCTTCGCCATGGCCTTCGTGGTCTTTATCGGCGTGACGATCGTGGGCTTCGCCTATCACGGCGCGCACTTCCTCTCCTTCTTCGTGCCGAAGGGCGTGCCGAAGGTCATGCTGCTGCTGATGGTGCCGATCGAGGTGCTGAGCTATCTCACGCGCCCGGTCAGCCTCTCCATCCGACTCTTCGCCAACATGATGGCCGGCCACACCATGCTGAAGGTGTTCGCCGCGTTCACCGTGATGCTCGGCATCTTCGGTGTGGCGCCGCTCGCCATCAACGTGGCGCTGACGGGCTTTGAGTTCCTGGTCGCGTTCCTGCAGGCCTACGTCTTCACGGTGTTGACCTGCATCTACCTCAACGACGCGATCCACCTTCACTGATCTCCTAACTGGAAAGGGTTTGATTCCATGGATCTCGCTTCCGCCAAGATGATCGGCGCCGGTCTGGCCGTCATCGCGCTCGCCGGCGTCGGCGCCGGCATCGGCAACATCTTCGCCTCGCTGGTCGCCTCGATCAGCCGCAACCCGGCCTCGCGCGGCGAAGTCTTCCCGCTCGGCATGCTGGGCTTCGCCCTCACCGAAGCGGTGGCGCTGTTCGCGCTGCTGATCTCGTTCCTGATCCTGTTCACCTGATCGGTTGCTGACGGAAGGCCGGGCGCACCATGCCCCAGCTCCACTTCCAGGACTTCCCGCCGCAGCTCGTCTGGCTGGCGATCACCTTCGTCGTCCTCTACGTGCTGATGTCGAAGGTGGCGCTGCCGAAGATCGGCCGGGTCATCGACGCGCGGGCCGAGCGGATCACCGCTGACCTCGACCGCGCGACGAAGCTGAAGGACGAGGCGGCCGGCGTGCTGGCCGCCTACGAGAAGGCGCTTGCCGATGCCCGGGCCCAGGCCCAGGCGGCGATCAAGGCCGTCTCGGAGCGGATGCAGAAGGACGCCGAGGCCCGCGAGGCTGCGCTCGCCAAGAAGCTCGCCGCCGATACCGAGGCGGCCGAGGGCCGCATCAAGGCGGCGCGCGACCAGGCGATGGCGAGCCTGACCCAGGTCGCGACGGACATCACCAAGGCCGCGGCCGAGAAGCTGATCGGGCAGCCGATCAACGACCAGGTCGCGACCGCTGCCGTCGCCGCCGCGGCGAAGGAGCGCGCCTGATGTTCAAGACGCCCGAGTTCTGGGTTCTGGCGGCCTTCGTCGTCTTCTTCGCCCTTCTCGGCAAGAAGCTGGTCGACATGATCGGCGGCGCGCTCGATGATCGCGCTCAGGCGATCAGGAAGCAGCTCGACGAAGCCGAGAAGCTGAAGCGCGACGCCGAAGCGGCGCTGGCCGAGTACCGGAAGAAGCAGCAGGACGCGCTCAAGGAAGCCGAGGCGATCATCGCCCAGGCCCGTACCGAGGCGCAGGCGCTTGAAGCCGAGCAGAAGGCGCAGATCGAGCAGCGCTTGAAGCGCCGCGAGGCCCAGGCGCTCGACAAGATCGCCCAGGCCGAGGCCGCGGCGGTGGCCCAGGTCCGCGACGCCGCGGTCGAGCTGGCGCTCGCCGCGACCCGCCGCGTGCTGACCGAGAAGGTCGACGCCGGTGTTGCCGGCGGCCTCGTCGATGCCTCGATCAAGGAGCTGCCGCAGCGCCTTCGCGCGTAAGCGGCGGCTGACTGGTTTCGTCGAAAGGCCTCGTCCACAGGACGGGGCCTTTCGCGCTTCAGGGGCGAACCGTCCTCTCGATCATCCGCCTTGCATCCGCGATCACGCCGGGCGTCGCATCGGCGCGATTGAGGAAGTCCGCCCAGGCGGTGAGGTCGCCGATCCGTGCGAGCGTGCGCCAGTCTTCGGGCATCGCGCCGCCGGCCTGCGCGTAGCCGGTCGCGACCGCTTCGGCGAAGCCCTCGAGGTCCCCCAGAGGCGGGCGCAGCAGGTTGCCGAAATCGAAGAACGGCGCGCCGGCAAACGCGAACTCCCAGTCGAGCACGGCGGCGACGCGCCAGCCGGATCCGCTCTCGCTCACCAGCACGTTCGAGCCGTTGAAATCCGAGTGGGTCAGGCGAGCGGGCCGGGTCCACGCGTCCAGACGATGTCCTTCGCGCCGGGCGAAAGCGAGTGCGGCATCGGTCAGCTCGCCCCCCAGGCG
This sequence comes from Rhodospirillaceae bacterium, assembly GCA_016792585.1. Classification (GTDB taxonomy): domain Bacteria; phylum Pseudomonadota; class Alphaproteobacteria; order SHVZ01; family SHVZ01; genus SHVZ01. Next base: position 6,174 of record JAEULB010000013.1, on the reverse strand, counting down.
GTCGCCGCCAAGGCCGTCGACGAGGCAGAGACGCAGAAAGCCTTCGAGGCCTTCGCCGCCGGCGTCGATCGGCTGGAAGACGTTGAGGTCGGCGTCGAGAAATCCCGAAGTCGGAAAGGCGATGGCGTGAATCGAGGCGAGGACCCGGCCGATGTCACGGGCGAGATCATGCCGCGCATCCGCTGGGAGACCGGGAGCGACCCGGCCGAGATGGGCGCCTTCGATCCACTCGACGATCGCGTAGGGGCCGCCGGTGACGGGATTCGATTCGGCCGCGTGAAGGATGGCCGGTACCGGCACCCGGCCGGCGAGCAGGCTGTGCAGTGCCCACTCCTTTCGCGCTTCGGCCGGTGAGCGCTGGTAAAGGCGGAGCAGCAGCGGCGTCTCGCGGCCGGCGAGCCTGACGCGGAGATTGGTATTGGCGAGGCCGCCTGAAACCGGCGCGACCTCGACGACGCGCGCGCCGGCGATCGCCGGAGCGACGAGGATTTCCGCCGCCTCGGCGTCGATCTCGAGAATCGGGGTGGCGCGGGTCCAGGCATCACGCATCTGGCGACCGTATCACGGGTCCCGTTTATAGTGGGCACATGCGCCTGCCGTTCCTCGATCGCTGGCTGAAGCGCGAGCCGCCGAAGCCGGCGAAGCCGAAATACGCCCCGCGCCGCCGGCGCGTGCTGGTGACCGACGAGGACGACGACGAGGAGGTCCGGCCGCCGCATCAAGGTTTCCTCTCCGACCGGAGGAGCATGTTCATCCTGATCGCGGCGCTCGTCGCGATCGGGCTGACCGCGGGTGTCATGCTGATCGAGCGTCGTCTCGCCTCGACGGCGACGGATGCCAGGGCGGACCGGCCGGCGCAGGTGGCGCTCGGGCGCACGCTCTATCGCCAGCAGTGCTCCTACTGCCACGGCACGGACCGCGAAGGGCACGAGGACTGGCGGCCGACGACGCCAATCGCTTCGGGTCTCTCGCCCGCGCTCGACGAGCGCTCGCCGATCGTCGACCGCTCCGACCGGCAAATCTTCGAGTGGATCAAGTATGGCGGACAGCCATTCCTCCCCTCCGGCACGCGCAGCCAGATGCCGGCCTTCGAGTTCAACCTGACCGAGGCGCAGATCTGGGCCGTGGTCGCCTACCTGAAGAACCGCTGGCCGGACGAGGTGCTCGCCCGCCACGAACTCGCGAACAAGAGGGAGCCGTGAGCGATCCCTGGGTCGCCGGGATTTTCGCCGCAGCGACGCTCGCAGCGAGCTGGATCGCGACGGGCCGCGTGCTCGCCTGGCTCATCCATCGCCAGATCGTCGATACGCCGAACCACCGCTCCTCGCATACCCGGCCGACGCCGCGGGGCGGCGGCATCGGGCTCCTTGCGGGTCTCCTGCCGGCGCTTCTCGCCTTCGCTTTCTTCACTTCGGCGCCGCTGCCTTGGCTCGTGCTGATTGCGGGAGCGGCGGGCCTGGCGCTGCTATCCTGGCGCGATGACCGCAAGCATGTTTCCGCACGCTGGCGTCTCTTGGCGCAGATCGTCGCGGTCGCCGCGGGCCTGGCGGTTCTCGACGGCGACTTGGTGTTCCAGGGACTGCTGCCGCCGGCGCTCGACCTGATCGCGGCCGGCCTCGCCTGGGTCTGGTTCGTCAACCTGATGAACTTCATGGACGGGATCGACGGCATCACCGGCGTCGAAGCGGCGTCGATCGGCATCGGCCTTGCGCTCGTCGGCGCGCCCGCGGCACCGGCGCTGATCGTCGCGGCGGGTGCGATCGGCTTCCTCAGGTGGAACTGGCATCCGGCACGCCTGTTCATGGGCGATGTCGGCAGCGTACCGCTCGGATATCTGCTCGGCGCTCTGCTGCTGATGCTGGCGAAGACGGGACACTGGGCGCCGGCGCTGATCCTTCCCGGCTACTACTTGGCGGATGCGACCTGGACGCTGTTTCGACGCCTGATCCAGCGAAAGCGTGTCTGGGAGGCGCATCGCGAGCATTTCTATCAGCAGGCGACCCAGCGCGGCTGGAGCCATGCTCGGGTCTCGATCTCGGTCGGCGTCCTGAATCTCTGCCTCATCTTCCTGGCGCTTTTGGCGCTCTCCTCGCCCTGGCCGGCCCTCGCCCTGGCCGCGGTACTGGTGGCCGCGACCCTGTTCCGATTCGCGCGAGCCTGATCCTTGGGCCGGCTCGATGTGCTATAGGCGCCCTTAAATGACCAACCGCCGCTGGCCGGTGCGCCGCGCGCTCGTCGTCGCGTTGTTCGATGCGACGCTCGCCGCCGCCGCCTACCTCGTCTCGTTCTATCTCCGAGTCGGCGACGCCATCGTCGACTGGCCGCCGCAGGCGCTGTGGGGCGGGCTCATGCTGTTCGTGGCGATCGCCGCCGGCGTCGGCCAGTTCTTCGGGCTCTCGCGCCGGGTGTGGCGCTATGCCGGTCTCGACGACGTCGCCACCATCGCCAAGGTGGTGGCTCTTACCCACCTGATCTTCCTGCCGGTGCTGTTCCTGGTGACTCGCCTGCAGGACTTCCCACGCTCGGTCGTGCTGATCGACGTCTTCGTGATGACCGCGTTCCTCGCGGCGCCCCGTCTGCTCACCCGCATCCTGCGCGAGCGCCGATTCGGCGGCGTGCTCGAGCGCGAAGGTCGGCGCGTGCCCGTGCTGCTGGTTGGATGGGGCGACGCGGCGGAGACCTTCGTCCGCAACCTGGTGAGGGCGGACGGCGCCCCCTATCGCGTCGTCGGCGCCGTGGACGACCGCAGGGACTACCAGGGCCGCCAGGTGCTCGGCGTCGAGGTGCTGGGACCGGAGTCGGCGTTGGAGCAGGTCGTGGAGCAGCTCGCCGCCCGCGACGAACGTCCCGAGCGGCTGGTGCTCGGACGGGCCGAAGAGGACGGCGCGCATGTGCGCGAGCTGGTCGAGCTCGCGAGCCGGCTGGCGCTACCGTTGAGCCGCCTTCCCGATCCGCGCCGCCTCGAGCAGGCCAACGCCACCAAGTCGGAGATCAAGCCGATCGAGGTAGAGGACCTGCTCGGGCGTCCCCAGCGCGTGCTCGACCGATCGGGGCTGGAGCGGATGATCGCCGGCAAGCGCGTGCTGGTCACCGGGGCCGGCGGTACCATCGGCAGCGAGCTCGTCCGCCAGATCGCGGCCTTCAGGCCCTCGCACCTGGCGCTGCTCGACAATGCCGAATACCAGCTCTACCTGATCGACCTCGCGATGGAGGAGAGCTGGCCGTCGCTGTCGCGCGCGGCGATCCTCGGCGACGTCCGCGACCGCGTGCGCATCGACCAGGTGCTGGCGCGGGAGAAACCGGCCCTCGTCTTCCACGCCGCCGCCTTCAAGCACGTGCCGCTGGTCGAGGCGAACCCGAACGAAGGCGTGCTCACCAACGTCGCCGGGACGCGCGTCGTCGCCGACGCGGCAATCGCCGCCGGGGTCGAGGCGATGGTGCTGATCTCGACCGACAAGGCGGTCAACCCGTCGAGCCTGATGGGTGCCAGCAAGCGGGTCGCCGAGAGCTATTGCCAGGCGCTGGACGTCGCCTCGCTCGGGCGCGGCGGCACGCGTATCGTCACCGTCCGCTTCGGCAACGTGCTGGGCTCGACCGGATCGGTCGTGCCGCTTTTCCAGCGGCAGATCGCCGCCGGCGGCCCGGTCACCGTCACGGATCCCGAGATGACGCGCTACTTCATGACCGTGCGCGAGGCGGTCGAGCTGGTGCTGCAGTCCTGCGAGCTGGCGCTGTCGCGGCCGAAGGACGAGCCGGGCGCGATCCATGTGCTGGAGATGGGCGAGCCGGTGAAGATCCTCGATCTCGCCCGCCAGATGATCCGGCTCGCGGGCCTGCGTCCTGGCGAGGACATCAAGATCGAGTTCACCGGCTTGCGCCCGGGCGAGAAGCTCTTTGAGGAGCTGTTCCATGACCAGGAGAACCTGATCAAGACCGAGCGGTCGGGAATCCTGCTGGCAAGGCCGCGCACAGTCGACCTCGCGATCCTCGCGCGCGCGCTCGACGAGATCGAGGAGGCGGCGCGCAATCGCCGCACCGAGGACACGCTCGCCGGCCTGCTCCGCCTGGTGCCCGAATACGTGGGAACGATGCGGGCCGGCGATCGCCGACCCGGCCGCGCCAGTCTTTAGAGCGGCGAGCCTCTAGAGTTCCGACTTTTCGATCACCCAGGGCTCCCGCCTGGCGCCTTCGACCCAGGCCGCCATAGCCGGGTCCGACCAGAGCGTGTTGACGTAGGCCTTGGCATCGGCGTCGAGGTCGACCTGGTACGTCACGAAACGCGACGCCACCGGCGCATACATCGCATCCGCGATCGAGAAGGCGCCGAAGAGATAGGGGCCGTTCTGGCCGAAGCGCGTGCGGCAGTCGCGCCAGATCGCCGAGATCCGGTTGATGTCTTCCTGCACGCCCGGCGCGCGCCCCTTGCCCGGCAGGTTGCCGCGGACGTTCATCGGCATGTTGGTGCGGAGTGCCGAGAAGCCCGAATGCATCTCGTTCGAGACCGAGCGGGCGATCGCGCGGGCCGACGGATCCTTCGGCCAAAGGTTCGCCTCGGGGAACTTCTCCGCCAGGTACTCGCAGATCGCCAGCGACTCCCAGATCGTCAGCTCGTCGTCCTTCAGGGTTGGCACGAAACCGCTCGGCGAATGCTTGAAGATCTCGGCGCGGGTCTCCGGCCGATCGAGCGGGATCACGACCTCCTCGAACGCCGCCCCCGACTTCTTCAGCACCAGCCACGGCCGCATCGACCAGGAGGAGTAGTTCTTGTTGCCGACGACCAGGGTGAGAGCCATGGAACGCGTCCGATCTGTAAATCGTTAACCCGGTAGTTAGCCCTGGGACCGGTCCCGTGCAACCCACAGGATGCCCCATCCGCCCCGCTGCCGGCCACCCTGGCATCGGCCATCGCATTGCCGTAACCCTAAGGACATGGCCGCTTCCGTTCCTTCGCCCTGCATCGGGCTCTGCATCCTCGATCCAGGCACCGGCTTCTGCAAAGGCTGCTTCCGGACGATCGAGGAGATCGGCGCATGGCTCGGGCTCGACGAGGAGGGGCGCCGCGCCGTGCTTGTCCGCATTCGTGAGCGGCGGGACTCTGCCGTTGGCTGACCGGCTCTCGGCCAAGCTCGCCCGGCATCGCATGGTTCTTGTCGACGGTGGCGTCGTCGATGGTCTTCACGCGCTGGGCCTTCCGCTCGGCGAGCCGCCCGAAGCGTGGTGTCTCGATCGTCCCGAGGCCGTTCTCGACGTCCATCGCGGCCTCGCCGCCGCCGGCGCGGAGATCGTGACCACCAACAGCGTCGGCGCCAACCATGGGCGCTATGGCGACGAAGCGGAGGCGATCTGCGCCGCTTCGGTCCGGCTCGCGCGCATCGCAGCACCGGACGCGGCGATCGCCGGTGCGATCGGGCCCACGGGTTCGCCGTTCGAGCGGCGCTTCCTGTTCACCGGACAGGCGGCGGCGCTGGCGAGCGCCGGCGCCGATCTTCTCTGGTTCGAGGCGCTCGCCGATGCCGGCGACGCGTCGGCGGCGTTCGAAGCGGCGCGGCCGAGCGGGATTCCCTACGTGCTGACCTTCGATCCGCGACCGGTCCTCGGCGATCACGAGGCGGCGCAGCGCTTCGTCGAGCTGGTCGCCTCGGCGTCCCGCTTCGATCCGCGTCCGATCGCGATCGGCGTCGACTCCGGCTTGGGGCCGGAGCTCGCGCTGAAGGCGCTCGGTGCTATCGGCGCGCTCGACATTCCGCTCGTCGTGCGGGCCAACGCCGGTCTGCCGGAACTCAAGGGCGGCGCGCTCGTCCGTCCGTTTGGTGTCGAGGAGATGACCGGCTACGCAATCGTCGCGCGACGGCTCGGCGCGCGCATCGTCGGCGGCTTCGGCGGCGTCGATTCCACCCTGCTCGCGGCGATCGCCGACGCGCTTTGACGCATTGCGACGGTTTTTTTCCCGGAGGGGGAATTTCCTCTTGCATCAAGGGGGCATATGCCCCAAATAGCGCGCTCGTTTTCCTTAGGGTCCACTCTTTTTTGGAGGGTCCGATGGCCAAGCCCATCGCTCTTGCCAAAGTGGGGATGGACTCGGGGACCCGCGCCAGCGAGGCATTGCCAGACAGCCGGGCGACCGAGACCAAGAACCGCCTCGCGGTCGCAACCACTAAAACCGACGACCAGCTC
>JAEULB010000207.1 GCA_016792585.1 Rhodospirillaceae bacterium | reverse complement strand
ACCAGCCGCAGCATGTCGCGGGTCGCCTCCAGCGCCTGGGCGCGGCTGACCGGCTTGTGCAGCTCGAGCGTCTCGGCGATCTGGTCGCCGATCGTGTGGAGCGCCGAGAGCGAGGTCATCGGCTCCTGGAAGATGATCGAGATCCGCCCGCCGCGGATCGCGCGCATGCCGCGGCTCTCGGGCGGCATATGTGCGATGTCGTTGACGGTGCCGTGCTTGGACGGGTCGGCGAACAGGATCTGGCCGGAGACGACGCGCGCCGCCTTCGGCAGGATGTTGAGGATCGCCTGCGAGACCACGGTCTTGCCCGAGCCCGACTCACCGACCAGCGCGGTCGTCTGGCCGTAGCGCACGCGGAAGCTGACGCCGTCGACGGCGACGAGCTGGCCCTCCGGCAGGTCGAAGGCGATCTTGAGATCGCTGACGCGGAGAAGCGGGCTCGTGCTCATCTTGGGATCAGAGCGCCTTCGGCGGCTCGAAGCCGAGCGCCGCGAAATTCGAGACCGAGGCCTCGGTGAGCTCGAGCCCCTTCGCGCGCGCGGTCTGGTAGGCGCGGCGCGCGACCTCCGGGAAGCCGTCGAGCGTCGAGTCGAAGCGCAGCTTTCCGCGCGGGCCCCGCAGCACCATCTGCATCCAGCCCTGGCTGCGGTCGCGCTTGGTCGAATAGTAGTTGAGCCTCACTTCCTGGAGGTCCGACCAGGCGAGCTCGCTGGTCCAGAGCCCGCGGACCACGATCTTCTGGTCGTCGGCCTCGACCACGGTGCGGTGGCGAAGCCAGGTGCGCGCGCCGAAGACGAGGAACAGCGCCGCCAGCGGCCCCAGGATGTAGAGCGCGGCCGACCCGGGCGGCGAGAGCAGGATCGGCGTGCCGGTCAGCGCGAGACCGAAGGCGGCGCGCGCGTAGTCGCCCATCATGGCCTTGGTCGGATAGTGGTGCACGCTCATGCTGGCTTCAGTCCGAAAGCTTGGGCCGGCGTCAGCCAGCGGATGGCGGGATGCGCGCGCGTGAAGGTCAGCAGGCGCTCGAGAAAGCGCCAGGCCGGCGCGTCGTGGACAAGATGATGGGTGAGCACACCGGTCGGCTCGCCCGGATCGACGTGGCCGAGACGGCGGTCGATCAGGTGGCGGAGGACCGCGCCGGCCGCGATCTCGTCGCCGACGAAACGCCGCTCGCGCCAGTCGATGATGTCGGCATGGGTGTTGACCTGCATCAGCCCCGGCGCCGGCTCGGCCTGCGCGCGCGCCTGGTACGTGGAGAGCCCGCGAAAGCCCAGGGACGGCAGCAGCGCCACGACCTCGGGTGCGATCCGGTTCCAGGGCGGCGCCAGCACCGGCAGCACGCGTTCGGCGAAGAGATCGAGCAGGCGCTTGCGGCCTTTCTGCAGCTCGCCGGCGACCGCCGCCGCCGGCCGCTCGGGCCCGAGCTCGGCCTTCTTCTTGGCGCCGTGATTGGTGTGCGCATAGCCGTGCTGGAGGAGCGCTTCGCCCGGCAGCGCCGCCTCGGCGGTACTTGGCACCACCGCGAGCGCCGGGACCACGCCATGGGCCTGGCCGAGGTCGTTCAGCCGCGTGAGCGCCGGGCTCGACGCGACCGCGTCGTCGTCCCGCCACCACAGCGTTGCCCGCCTCTCGGCCTTCCCCCAGGCGTCGAGTTCCCGCGCCAGATCCTCCCAGACGCCCACTCAAGCTCCAGCCGTTCAGGTCTTGCGGCCAGACTATAGCCCGGCACCTGTCGGTTTCCAGCCGCAAATCCCCCGCCGATGGGGTGCAAATCCTTGACCGGGAAGGCACTCCGCACCTAAACAGGGTCATTCAAACGGGGTCGTTCGGGACCTGAATGCTGCGTCGTCTCGCCGTCCTCCTGATCCTCCTCCTCGCACCGGCCCTCGTCATATTCTGCGGGGGTCCCGCCGAGGCCGCCAATGAGAGCGGCTTGCCGGTGCCGCGCTTCGTCTCGCTGCGCTCGGGCGAGATCAACCTCCGCACCGGTCCCGGCACCCGCTATCCGATCGAATGGGTGCTGACCAAGCGCTCGATGCCGGTCGAGGTGATCCAGGAATTCGACACCTGGCGGCGCATCCGCGACTACCAGGGTTCGGTCGGCTGGGTGCAGTCGAGCTTCCTCACCGGCCGGCGCACGCTGCTGATCGTCGGCGAGACACGAGCGCTCCGCGCCGATCGCAAGGAAGACTCGGCCGCGGTCGCGATGGTCGAGCCGGGCCTGGTCGGCCGCCTGATGGAATGCCGGGAGATCTGGTGCCGCGCCGAGATCGGCGGCTACAAGGGCTGGCTGAAGCGCACCGAGTTCTTCGGCGCGTATCCCGACGAAGTGGTGAAGTAGGAGGCGGGAGCCTCGTATTCCCTCCCCCCACGCTCCGCGGGGTGAGGGGACACGAACTACGCCACCAGCGACAACGCGTTGGCGGCGGTGCGGCTCGTGCGGCTGACGGAGTCGTCGGTGCGGGCGTAGGCGCTCGCGGCGGCGGCGATGCGGCGGTCGCCGCCGGCAGCATCGTTGCCCGCACCCGCGGCACCTTCCTCGTCCTTCTGGCCGATCGGCTTCGGCCCGACGATCTCGGGCGCGGTCTCTTCCGGCTTCTTCTGGCCAGGCAATGCCGGCGCTTCGGCCTTGTCCTCGGCCCGCTTCGCCGCCAGCTCTTCCTGCTGCTGCTTCGACGCCTCGGCCTGCGCCTCGAGCTTCATCTTGGCGGCGGCGGCGGCGACGGCGCGGTCCTGGCCCGAGGGATCGGCCGGTGCCAGCGCGGCGGCGCGGATCTGGTCGGCCTTCTGCGCGGTCTCTTCCGGCGTGCGCCCCGGGCTCAGGTCGATCGAGACCTCGCCGCCGGTCGCATAGCGACGGCCATCGGGCCCCTGCGTGTAGGTGTAGGTGGGGGCGCCGGCGTATTGCCCGCCGGCGGCGGCGTGGGCGGCTTCATGCGCACGGACTTCCTGGTCGCGCGCCTTCAGCTGCTGGACGACCTTCTCTTCCTCTTCGGAGAGGTCGCCGCCGGGCTGTCCCCCGGCCCCATTCTCGCCTTCCTCGCCGGTATCGGCGCCGGGGTCGGCCGCCTGGAGCGTCTGGATCGCCTGGCTGGAAAGCGGCTGTACGCCCGCGACGCCGGTCAGCGGCGGGGCCTGCTCGCTTGGAGCAGCAGCTTCCGTCTCGATGGCTGCGACCGCATCGCCTGGGACCTGGTTGTCCCTGCGGACCGAGAAGATCCCGAATCCGCCTGCGACTTGGCCGATCTCCAGCGCCATTTCAGGCACCCTCTTCGGCCCGCGACCGCAATGGCGGCCGCCGGGAAAGGTTTTCTACCGACGAGAAATGCTAGCGGGCGGGCCGGCGACTGTCAAAGCAGCGGCGTCAATAAGTTAACGGTAAAAAGTTAACGCGGGACCGCCAGGAACTCCCGGGTCCCCCGCACCGCCTCGGCGAGGCCAATCCGCTGGACCTCCACCCCGTCCGGGAAGGCGGCCGCCAGCCTGGAGGGTAAGGCCTTGTCCAGCATGACAAAAACGCCGATATCGTCGGCCCGGCGGATCAGCCGGCCGAAGGCCTGCTTGAGGCGGAAACGGGTGACCCGCTCGTCATAGGCCTTGTCGCCGAAGGCCTTCCGGCGGGCCCGGTGGAGGATGTCGGGGCGGGGCCAAGGCACCCGGTCGAAGACGATCAGTCTCAACGACCGGCCCGGCACGTCGACGCCGTCGCGGACCGCGTCGGTGCCGAGCAGACAGCTCTCGTGCTCGGCGCGGAAGATGTCGATCAGCGTCGCGGTGTCGAGCCCGTCGACATGCTGGGCGTAGAGCGAGAGGCCGGCTTCCTCGAGCGGCGCAGCGATCCGCTGATGCACCTCGCGAAGCCGCCTTATCGCGGTGAAGAGGCCGAGCGCGCCGCCGCCGGACGCCAGGAACAGCTCGCGATAGGCGGACGCGACCTGCGCGAAGTCTCTCTTGTCGACGTCGGTGACGACGAAGATGCGCGTCTGCTTCGGATAGTCGAAGGGCGAGGCCACCGCCGCGCGCATGATCGCCGGCGCCGGCAGGTGGCGCGCGCCGGAGGAGGACTCCGCCGCCGCCCAGTCGAGCTCGACCAGGCCCGTCGCATCGCGGAGCGTCGCCGAGGTGACGACCACACCATGCGCCGGCTTCAGCACCGTCTCGGTGAAAGGCACCGTCGGATCGACCCAGTGGCGATGCAGGCCGACGTCGATGTCGCGGCCCTCGATGCGGTCGACCTGCAGCCAGTCGACGAATTCCGGCGGCGTCGGTGCCGCCAGCGATTCCAGCATCGAGATCCAGCCGTCGATCAGGCCCTGGATCCGGCGGTCGATCGTGCGCGCCATCGCTTCGAGGCGAAGCCGCATCGCGGTCTCCAGCTCCTCAGCCTCGTCGTCGAGACGCGCCTTCAGCCGGTCGCGCAGCTTCGCCAGCGGCCGGCGAAGCTCCTGCATCGCACGCTTCAGATGCGCCGCCGCCGCGACAAGTCCCTCGATCGGCGGCTGCGCGTCGGCCTCGATGCCATAGGCATTCTCGGTCTCGGTCGCGCGCGCGAAGACCTGCTGCCGGCAAAGGCTGAGGAACTTCTCGGTCACGCCGTTTGGCTGGCCCTCGGCGATGCGGGTCAGCCAGCCTTCGGCCGGCAGCACGCGTGCGGCTTCGAGCGCCTGGTCGAGCGCCTGCCTGCCTTCCTCGTCCTCGACGACAAGGTCCTCCACGCGCCGCTGCAAACCTCGGCCCCGTGCACGCCGGCTGCCTTCGGGGCCGCGCACCCAGCGCTTGAGTTCCACCGCTTCGAGTCCCGACAGCGCCAGCGAGAACGCCGAATCCGCCGCGTCGAAGACGTGATGGCCCTCGTCGAAGACGAGGCGATGGGAGAGCGATCCATCCGCCATGCCGCCGGAGGCGGCGATGTTCATCACCAGCGCGTGGTTGGCGACGACGAGGCGCGCGCGGCGCGAACGGCGCTGCGCCCGCTCGATGAAGCATTTCTGATAGTGCGTGCAGGCGGAGTAGACGCATTCGCCGCGCCGGTCGGTGAGGCCCATCGCCCGGCCGCGGCCGACCAGGTCGGCGAGCCAGCCGGGGAAGTCGCCGCCGACCATGTCGCCGTCGCGCGTCGCCGCAGCCCAGCGCGCAAGCAGGCCCAACGCGATCGAATTATCCGGATTGGTGCGGAGGTTGCGGATCGCCTCCTCGAAGTTCAGCAGGCAGAGGTAGTTCTCTCTGCCCTTGCGGATGACGACGTTGAGCGCCTTGTCGGAGGCGATCGGATAGAGGCGATCCAGCTCGCCGTCGATCTGATGCTGCAGGTTCCGCGTATATGTGGAGAACCAGACCGCGCCCTCGTTCTTCTCGGCCCAGACGCTGGCCGGCGCGACGTATCCCAGAGTCTTGCCGACGCCGGTCCCGGCTTCGGCCAGCACCATGCGCGGCTCGTCCTCGCGCTCGCGCGGCAGGAAGGCGGCGGAGACCGCCGACGCGTAGTCCGCTTGGGAGGGACGCGGCTCCGAGCGGTCGCCGAGCAGCCGCGACAGACGCGCGCGGGCCTCCGACGGATCGACAGGCTCGCTTCCCGGCGGCGCCGGCGGCGCGTGCTCCTGCCACTCGGGCAGACGCCGCCAGGCTTCGAGCGCGGCGGTGTGCGCGCGCTCCGACGGATCGATGCCGAGGGCTGCCAGCACCGCCGGCCCCCAGGACCACCCGGAAGCCGCCATCACCTTGGCGACGGCGGCGGTCTCGACGTCGCGGTCGTCGGCAAGCTCGGTGATCAGCGATCGCGCGATCGCATAGAGCGCCGCCGCCTCGGCCTCGGCGCTCTCCGGCGCATCGAGTCCCATGGCCTCGGCGAGGCCTCTGGGCGTCGGCGGGGCGAAGCGGGCCGGGCGGACGAAGGCGAACAGCTCCATCACGTCGTGCCCGGCGACCGCCTGTCCGAGCCGGCGGCCGATCGCGCGGGCATGGCATAGGAACGGCCGCTGGCCCTGCTCGAAGCGCCTCAACGCCTCGCTCCGGCCGACGGTCTCGACATCGCCCTCCGGGTTCAGCCAGACCACGCCCGCCGCCTTCAGCACCATCGCCGGCGCCTCCGGAAGCAGGATCCGGCGCGGCAAAGGCGCGGCGGAAGGACTCGGAAGGGTCATGGGGGAGCCATAGCACAAATCGTGATCAAACCTCGCTTGCGCTCGGCCCCCACCCTAGCCCTCCCCCGCGTACGACGCGGGAGAGGGAACTCGAGGAGCGCTCCGCCTCCGTACCCCCTTCTGCCGCCGAAGGCGGGGTCTTCGGCTTCGGTACAATTCGGTTGACGCCTTCGCCCCCGAGGCGCGTCTTACGGCCTCCCGTTCCTCCGCGCCGGTTTCATGACTTCCCACTCGCCCACCGCGCCCGTCGGCGTCTCCAATCGTCACGCGCTGGTGGTGCTGGTGTTCCTGACCATCGTCTGGGGCCTCAACTGGCCGGCGATGAAGCTGGCGGTCGAGGGTTTCCCGCCCTGGCAGTTCCGCGCCTTCTGCGCCGCCTTCGGCACCGTAGCCCTGTTCACCATCGCTCGCCTGAGCGGCCGCGACGTGTGGCCGCCGCCGGGCCTGTGGTGGAAGCTGGCGCTCGCGGGCGTGCTCAACGTCGCCGGCTGGCAGGTGTTCTCGGCGATGAGCCTGCAGTACATCGAGTCCGGCCGCGGCGCGATCGTCGCCTACACGATGCCGCTGATGACCGCGCTGCTGTCGATCCCGGTGCTCGGCGAGAAGATCAGCCCGCGCGTGATGGCGGCCCTCCTGCTCGGCACCGGCGGCATGGCGCTGCTGCTTCCCGACGACTTCCTCAACCGCGGCGATCGCCAGCTTCTCGGCATCGGCCTGATGCTGTGCGCGGCACTTTCCTGGGCGCTCGGCACGATCCAGCTCAAATACATCAAGCTGCCGATGCCGACGATGGTGGCGACCGCCTGGTTCTTCGTCTTCGCCTTCCCGGTGCAGCTCGCCGGCGCGCTGTTCGAGACGCCGCCCGATCTCTCGACGCTCACCTGGCCGGTGATCGTCGGCGCGCTCTATGCCTCCACGATCCCGGTCTGCTTCGGCTACTGGGCGTGGTTCCGCCTGGTCGAGGTGCTGCCCGTCACGATCGCATCGATCGCGACGCTGGCGACGCCCGTGCTGGGCGTGCTGTCCGGCGCGATCCTTCTCGGCGAGCCGGTCGGCTGGCGCGAGATCGCGTCGCTGACCCTCGTCATCGCCTCCCTCGTCCTCGTTCTCTATCGGAAGCCCAAGGAGTGACCATGCTGGTCGGCTATGTCAGCGACGAACGTTATGTCGCGATCGAAGGCGTCGCGCTCGAGTTCATCCGGAATGGCGTCTCGGTTGCCGTGACGTCGCGCGCATCGGGTGCGGTTCACGCCGACATCGCGCCCGGCGAGTACGAGGTCGTGCTGTCGAAGGCAGGCTTCGGATCGAAGCGCACGACAATGACCGTCGCGCGCGGCACGCCGCATCACTTCCGGCTGCTTGCCGACCAGCTTCTCGGATATCCGTGGCCGAAATACGTGCAGTCGGGCGAGAAGTCCGAGTTCCGCGTGCACTCGCCGGAGGCCTTCCACATGGAGCTCTGGCGCTACGGGCTCAAGAAGGAGCGCATCGAAGGCTTGGGCTGGTGGGACGAGCACGGGCCCCGCGCAATGGTGCAGATCACGCCGGATGGCGACTTCAGCCAGACCGGCGTCCAGTGGAGCAAGACCGGCTACGCCAGCCCCGGCTTCCGCCCGACCGCGACGGCGCCGGAGAAGAGCGGCCTCTACTACTTCCACGCCTCGACCAAGTCGGGTCTGTTCTTCTCTTTCCCGTGGATCGTGGCACCGAGGAAGCCGACCGCGAAGATCGCGGTGCTCGCCTCCAACATCACCTGGAACGTCTACAACGCCTTCGGCGGGCGCTCGAACTACATCAACACCGACAAGCTGCCGGAGACGCCGACGGTCAACGCGCGCCAGGACCTGCAGCGCTACACGGCGAAGAACTTCCTGACGTACCAGTCGGAGACCTACGCGCCGCTGTCGTTCGACCGGCCGGAGCCGATCAACTTCGTGCCCGAGGACGAGAAGCCGGAGAACATCATCGAGGGCCGCTCGGCCTGCCACATCGCGCCCGCCGAATGGCGCTTCCTCGCCTGGCTCGAGCGCGAGGGCTTCGGCTACGACTTCTGGGCCGAGAGCCAGCTGCATGAAGGAACGCTGCCGCTCGACGAATACAAGATCCTGATCCTCTCGACCCATCCCGAGTACTGGTCGAGGGAGATGTACTTCAAGGTGAAGGCCTGGGTGCACGAGCGCGGCGGCCGGCTGCTCTATCTCGGCGGCAACGGCATCGACTGCGAAGTGACGTTCGAGGGCGACGCGGTGGTCTGCCACAACGGCGACGCGCGCCGGCTGCGCGCACCCGGCAAGTACACGCCGCGCTTTCGCGACCGCGTCGAATGCCCGTCGAACCTCTTGGGCGTCGTCTTCGACTACGACGGGGCCATGACCGGCGCGCCCTATCGCGTCAAGGACGCGAGCCACTGGGTCTATGCCGGCACGGGCCTGAAGAACGGCGACCTGTTCGGCGAGAAGAGCCTGCACATGCGCTGCCCCGGCGGCGCCTCCGGCCACGAGACCGACAAGGTGACGCCCTGGACGCCGAAGGGCACGGTCCAGCTCGCCAAGGGCGAGAACCCCGACAATGGCGGCGCCGACATGGTCTATTACGAGATGCCGTCGGGCGGAAAAGTGTTCTCCGCCGGCTCGATCGCCTGGAACGCCTCGATCTTCATCGACGACCAGGTGTCGAAGATCACGCGGAACGTGATCGAGAATTTCCTGAAGTAGGTCTTACCCCTTCCCCCGGCTTTGCCCGGGGAAGGACGGGATGGGGGCCGAGCGAGGTGGAAGATCGGAGTAACGCCGGCTGTTGCCTAGTCTGTTCGTGCGATCGAGACATGCCCCCACCCCGTCCCTCCCCCACGCTGCGCATGGGGGAGGGTGAACGAGGCAGCGAGGAAGGGCTCCGAATTAACCGTGACTACCGTCACAGCTAGGCCGGCCCGTTCCGCCGCAGTATGCTCGCCATCATGACCGGCATCATCTCGAACGCGCTCTCCGGAGCCATCGCCGCGGCCCGTCGCGAGGAGGTCACCGCCTCCAACATCGCGAACCTGCGCTCGCGGGGCGCGCCGAGGGACTCGGCCGACACGACGGCTGCCGACGGCACGCCCTTGTACCGGCCGGGCCAGGTGGTCGAGACCAGCAATGCCGGCGGCGGTGTGCGCGCCACCGTGACCGCGATCGACCCGACCTCGATCCAGCAGTTCGAGCCCGATGCGCCGGACGCCAACGCCGAGGGCGTGGTCGACCGGCCGAACGTCGATCTCGGCCAGCAGCAGGCCAACCAGATCGTCGCCCAGCGCGCCTTCGAAGCGAACCTCAAGGTCATCCAGACCGCCGACGAGCTCGAGAAGGCGCTGCTCGACATCAAGAGCTAGGGCGCGGACGCGATCGGCGCCCAATTGCCAAGAAGTCACGGGCCAATCGGCGCGAATCGGACTAGGGTTCGCGCAGCGTCATGGCCAGTTCGCTTTCACGTGCAGCACTGCTCACCCTGAAGGCGCTGGCCCAGGGAGCTCTTCCCGTCCCGGTGATCGCGCCCAAGGTCATGTGCGAGCTGACCATCGCGGGATACGCCGACATCGCCGTCGAATCCCTCCGCCTTTTCGGCAAGCCCGTCTCGATGCTCGAGATCACCGAAACCGGGCGGAACTACGCCCGCACGATCTTCGATGCCTCCGACGCTCCCCGGCCGCGACCGGAAGAAGGCCGCACGTCGAAGTAGCCGAACCGTCGTTCGACGGTCCCGGTTGACCGCCTCCCTGGGCCTCCCGACACTCGGGCCGCATCGAGGGGGCAATCATGCGCGACCGCAGCGGCAACCTGACCATCAGGATCGATCCGGCCTGGGTTGATCTCGCCCAGGAGTTCAGGCGGAAGCCGTTCGGCGGCCACACGCCGGCGCTGCAGGAGTTGCTGGCGGTGATGCGGACCACGCCGATCGAAGGCCGCTACTTCCTCTGGCTGTCGAAGCCGCACAGCGAGTGGACGCTGGCGAAGATGTCGGACACGCGGCCGCTGAAGCCGATCCTGGTCGGCCCGACCTTCACGTCGCTCGAGGAAGCCGAGTGGCACGTGTTCAAGCTGCGCTGGGAATCGATGACCGGCCAGAAGCTGGCGATCGCTTAAAGGGGTTCGAACGATGGTCGCCGTCATGGGATATGCCGATCGCCGCAGCGTGCGCGTCGGTGAGCCGATCCAGTTCAAGGTCAGCCTCGACGGATCGCCGAGCTATCGGGCGACGGTCGTGCGCCTGCTGAGCGCGCAGACCTTCCCGCAGCCGCACGCGCCCGAGTTCAGGTTCGATGCGATGCCCTGCCCGTTCAACGGCGAGCATCGCGGCCAGCATCACCCGATCCCGGCCGGCAGCTATGCCGAGATCCCGGCGCATCCGAAGCTGACGCGGCTCTCGTCCTGCACCCTTGCCGCGTTCATCTGGCCCACGACCCCTGCCAAGGGCGCGCAGGCGATCATGGGCAATGCCGAAGGCCCTGCCGGCATCGGCCTCGTCATCGACGGCGAGAGCC
Organism: Rhodospirillaceae bacterium; assembly: GCA_016792585.1. Taxonomy (GTDB): domain Bacteria; phylum Pseudomonadota; class Alphaproteobacteria; order SHVZ01; family SHVZ01; genus SHVZ01. The sequence continues at coordinate 12,400 of JAEULB010000207.1, read as the reverse complement.
GCCTGGCGCTCACGGTCGGCGGCCAGACTTACGCCCTGCCCAGGAAGCTTCGCCCGAAGCGCTGGAGCTTCGTCGCCGCCTCGGTCGACGCGGCGGCCGGCACCGCTCTCGTCTATGCGCGCGAGGTCGAGCTCTTCCAGTTCGACGCGCTGGGCCCGCTACAGCAGCGCTTCGACCGCGTGCCCAGGCCCTCGCCCTCCGAGCGGCCGTTCCGCCTCGGCGCGCAGTCCGACGGGCCGAAGGCCATTCGTCACTACAACGGCAAGATCGAGCGCCCGCGCGTGCTCGGGCGCGCCCTCTCCTATTCCGATCTCGAACGCCTGGCGCTCGCCGGCCCGACCGGCCCGGCCCATGTGGATGCGATCGCCGACTGGGACTTCTCGCGCGACATCTCGTCCGAGGTCGTCCGTGACCTCTCGCCGAACGCGCTCTGGGGCACGACCGTCAACCTGCCGACCCGCGCGGTCTTCGGCTCGAACTGGAAGGCCGAGCGCCACGACTGGCGCGCGATCCCCGAGCAGTACGGCGCGATCCACTTCCACGACGACGACATCTGCGACTGCCTGTGGCCGACCGCGCATGAGCTGACGATTCCCGACAGCTGGAAGAGCGGCACCTATGCGCTCCGGCTCGAGGCCGGCGATTCCGAATTCTGGGTGCCCTTCTTCGTGCGCCCGAAGAAAGGCCAGGCGAAGGCGCGCTGCGCCTTCCTGGTGCCCACCTGCACCTATGCCGCCTATTCGAACTTCCGGTCCCGCGTGGAGGGGCGCTGGAGCGAGCTCTATCACGGCCGCGTCACGGTGCTCGACGGCACCGACTTCCTGATGGAGGAGTATCCCGATCTCGGCTCCTCCACCTACGACCCGCATTCCGACGGCAGCCTGACGCTCTACTCGTCGATGATGCGGCCGGTGACCAACTACCGGCCGACGGGGCGTGTCTACAAGTTCTGCCAGGACATGTTCTTCATCGCCTGGCTCGAGCAGGCGAAGATCGACTACGAGGTCGTGACCGACGACGATCTGCACGACGAAGGCGTCTCGGCGATCTCCGACTACGCCTGCATCTTCACCGGATCGCATCCCGAATATTACACGACCGAGATGATGGACGCGGTCGAGACGTTCCTCAGGGACGGCGGCCGCTTCATGTATCTCGGCGGCAACGGGTTCTATTGGCGGACCGCTTACCATCCGACGTTGCCCGGGGTCGTCGAGGTTCGCCGTGCCGGGCAGGGCTTCCTCGCCTCCAACGTCGAGGGCGAGAGCAACATGAGCTTCACCGGCGAGGTCGCCGGCACCTGGCTCCGCGTCGGCCGCCCGCCGAACCTTCTCTGCGGCGTCGGCATGGTGACCCAAGGCTTCGACGCCTGCACCGGCTACAAGCGGTCCAAGGCGAGCCACGATCCGCGTGCCGCCTTCATCTTCGAGGGCGTGAAGGAGGAGATCGTCGGCGACTTCGGCGTGCTGATGGGCGGTGCCGCGGGATACGAGATCGACCGCCACGACATCAATCTGGGCTCGCCGCGCCACGCGCTGCTGCTGGCCTCGTCGTTCAATCACACCAACGTCTACGACATCTCGGTGCCGGCCTTCACCGACCTGGTGCCGAAGGCGAACGAGGAGGCGCTCGATCCCGTCCGCGCCGACATCGTGTTCTTCGAGACCCAAGGCGGCGGTGCCGTCTTCTCGGTCGGCTCGATCGCCTGGTCGGGCTCGCTCTCGTGGAACAACTACGACAACAACATCGAACGGATCACCCGGAACGTGCTGAAGCGCTTCATCGATCCCAAGCCCTTCCAGATGCCGGAGGGCGCATGAGCGAGCTCACGCAAGGCGTCACCGTCTCCGCCGATCCGGGCGCCGGCTTCGGCCTTGCCGGCAAGGTAGCGATCGTCACCGGTGCCGCATCCGGCATCGGCCGCGCCACCGCCGAACTGCTGGCCAATGCCGGCGCGATCGTGACCGCGGTCGACATCAACCCGAAGGGCTTCGCCGGCCTCGACCTCGGCAAGGACGGATCGACCGACACCGCCGATCTCTCGGTGCCCGCCGCCTGCGACCAGGTGGTGGAGAGTGTGATCAGGCGCCACGGCCGCCTCGACATCCTGGTCAATGCCGCGGCGATCCTGAGGCGCGTCGCGATCAAGGATGTGGATGCGGCGCTCTGGGAGCAGATGATGGACACCAATCTGCTCAGCCAGTTCGCGATGTGCCGCGCCGCCGTCCGCCCGATGCGCAAGCAGAGGTCCGGGCGCGTCGTCGTGATCGCCTCGACCGCCGCTTTCAACGGCGGCGCCGACAATTCCTCGGTCTATGCGATCGGCAAGGGCGGCGCGCTCGCGCTGGCAAAGTCGCTCGCCCGCCAGGTCGCGGCCGACGGCATCACCGTGAACGCGGTGGCGCCCGGTGGCATCGACACGCCGATGGGCCGCTTCGGCTTCACCGAGGAGAGCTGGAACGCGCATTACCAGAAGAACGTGCCGCTCAGGCGCGCCGGACAGCCGGAAGAGGTGGCGCGCGCGATCCTGTTCCTGGTCTCCGACTGGGGCAGCTACGTCACCGGACATACCCTCGACGTCGAGGGCGGGCTGATGCTGCGATGAGCGCTGCGATGAGCCCCGATCTCAAGATCCTCGGCCTCGAAGGCCGCGTCGCCATCGTCACCGGTGCGGCATCCGGCATCGGCAAGGCCGCCGCCGAGATCATGGCGGCCGCCGGCGCCAGGGTCACCGCGGTCGACGTCAACGCGGACGGCGTCAAGGCGACCGTCGCCGGCATGGGCGGCGCGGGCCATGTCGCCGAGGTCGTCGACCTCTCCGACATCGCCGCCTGCGACGCGCTGGTCACGCGCACGGCGAAGCGCGAAGGCCGTCTCGACTGTCTACTCAACATCGCCGCCACGCTGCGGCGCATCGACATGGAGCAGGTCGACGAGGCCGAGTGGGACCGGCTGATGAACGTGAACCTCAGGAGCCAGTTCTTCCTCTGCCGCGCCGCGGGCGAGGCGATGAAGCCGCGCAAATGGGGCCGGATCGTCAACTGCTCGAGCGGCGCGGGCCTGGTCGGCGGCTTCGTCGGGGCCACGGCCTACGCGATCACCAAGGCCGGCATCATGACGATGACCAAGTCCTTCGCGAAGGATCTGGGCCCGCACGGCATCACGGTGAACACGCTGTCTCCCGGCGCGATCGACACGCCGATGCAACGGACCGGCATGACCAAGGAGACGCTGGAGAACGCGCGCTCGCGGATTCCGCTGGGCCGCATGGGCCTCGCCGCCGAATGCGCGCGGGGTGCTGTGTTCCTCGCCAGCGACCTCGCGAGCTACGTCAACGGCCACATCCTGGCGGTCGACGGCGGGTTCCTGATGCGGTGATGAGGCGCGTCGCCGCGCCGGGACCTACTTCCTCTTCGACGCGCGCTTGCCGAGGCCCATCTGCTTGGCGTGGCGGGAGCGCTGCTGGGCGTAGGCGGGGGCGACCATCGGGTAGGTCGGCGGCAGGCGCCACGCCTCGCGATACTGCTGCGGGGTCATGTCGTGCACGGCGCGCAGGTGCCGCTTGAGCGTCTTCAGCGAGATGCCGCAGCCGAGGCAGACGAGATGCGTCGTGCCGATCGAGCGCTTGACCGGCACCGCCGGCTCGTTCGACGCCTCGAGCGACACCGACGACGGATCGAGCGCCGCCAGCGACGAGTGCACGATCTCGATCACCCTGGGCAGATCGGCCGCCGCCGTCGGATGACCGGCGACATAGGAGGCTGCGATGCCGGCGGTCAGCTGCCGGAGGGTTCGCGTCTTCTGCTCTTCGCTCATGTCGCTTGGCTCCTTCCGGCGCCGCGGTCGGCGAACGCGACGAGGCTTCCGGGTTCGTAGGAATACAGTTGGCCGGCGGGCGCATCGGCGATCGCGCCCCGATAGACGCTGATCTGGCAGACCAGCAGGAGCGGCGTGCCGCTCGGAAGCTTCTTCAGCGGCAGGCCCAGCCGGTAGACATCGAGCGCCTCGCCGCCCGCTGCCGGCACATAGCGCCCGGTCGAGGCGATCGGCTGGCGGCCGTCGATCACCAGATAGGCGGCGGCGATCAGCTCGTCGGCGTAGGTCGAGTCGGCGAAGACCTCGCGGACATAGCGCCCGGCCATGTCGCCGCGGAGGTTCTGGGCGAAGCCGGTGCCGATCAGCCGATAGCGGAGATCGCGCCGGCCGTTCCGCTCGACGCCCTCGAGCAGCATGATCCGCGGATAGATGCCGGGCTTGAGGATCAGGTCGTCGACGTCTTCACGCGCCGGGGGCTCGCCGTTCCGGCAAAGCTTGGCCCACAACTTGAGGAGGTCGACGAGCAGCGGATGGCCGAGGACCCTGTCGGCCTCGGCGATGTCGTGTTCCGCTTCGATGCGCGCCCACCCCTGGCGCGACGTCGTCGGAATTCTGTCGGTCATGATCTCCACCCCGGAAGATCATGCCCAAGTTCAGGACAAATTTTAAATAATCTTTTGTAAACTACGCACCGTTGCCACGGTAACTGGCTACTCGACTCCCATTGCTTGCTTAAGTGCTTGAAACGGCAAGCGAACACAGTCGTGGCGGCTGCGGTGCCTTGATACCGGATTAAACGCTTGTAACTCTTGGGTCTCCGGCGCATCTCCAGCCAATGCCTTATCGGCCTCGGCGGCGAGCCTGGCGACCCCCTCCCGGTCGAGGCCGACCGCGAGCCGGCCGATCGCCCCGGCCGCCGCCGCGCAGAGCACGCAGCCGCGGACCTCGTGGGCGAGGTCGGCGATCTTCGGGCCACTCATCCTGAGGTCGATCCGCACCCGGTCGCCGCAGAGCGGATTGTCGAGGCGGACGCTGGCGTCGTTGGGCTCCAAGCGGCCGCGCCTCGGCGCTTCCTTGGCGAGCTTCAGCAGCGCGTCCTGATAGAGCGCGTCGCTCATCCGAGCAGCCGCCTTGCCTCGTCCACGCCTTCGAGCAGCGCGTCGATGTCGGCGTCCTCGGTGTATGGGGCGATCGAGGCCCGCGTCGTTCCCATCAGGTCGAAGCGGTCCATCAGCGGCTCGGCGCAGTGGTGGCCGCCGCGGCAGGCGACGCCATGGCGGTCGAGGATCTGCGCCACGTCGTGCGGGTGTGCCTGGCCGAGCGCGAAGGAGACGACGCCGATCCGCTGCTGCAGCCCGAGCGGACCCACGACACGCGCACCCGGCACCTTGGCGAGCCCGTCGAGCACGCGGCCGGTGAGCCGCATCTCCTCCTGCGCGATCGCCTTCCAGTCCAGCCCGCTCATCCAGCGGCAGGCGGCGCCGAGGCCGATCGCGCCGGAGATGTTGGGCGTGCCGGCCTCGAAGCGTGTCGGCGGCGGCGCGTAGGTGGTCTTCTCGATCGTCACGTGGCGGATCATGTCGCCGCCGCCGAGGAAGGGCGGCATCGCCTCCAGCCGCTCGCGCTTTCCCCACAGCACGCCGATGCCGTGCGGCGCGTACATCTTGTGGCCGGAGAAGGCGTAGAAGTCGACGCCGAGCGCCGGGATGTCGAGCGGCCCATGCGGCACGCGCTGGGCGCCGTCGACCAGCACCGCAGCGCCCACCGCCTTGGCCGCGGCCACCACCTTGGCGAGATCGGCGACCGCGCCGGTGACGTTCGAGCAATGCGCGAGCGCGATCAGCTTCGTCTTCTTGGTGACCATGCCGTCGAGCGCCGAGAGGTCGATGCGGCCCTCGACCGTCACCGGCAATGCCTTCAGCACGAGCCCGCGCCGGTCGCGCAGCATCTGCCAGGGAACGATGTTCGAGTGATGCTCGATCTCGGTGATGACGATCTCGTCGCCCGGCTTGAGCCCGTCGCCGAAGCTGTGCGCGACCAGGTTGATCGCGGCCGTGGTGCCCGAGGTCAGCACGATCTCGTCGCGGCGGCCCGAGAAGAACGCCGCGATCTCGTAGCGGGCACCCTCGTAGGCGGCGGTCGCGGCTTCGGCGAGGCGATGGACGCCGCGATGGACGTTGGCGCGTTGCGCGGTCTCGAAGGTGTGGACCGCGTCCAGCACCGCCTGGGGAACTTGCGACGACGCGCCGGAATCCAGGTAGTGGATCCCGGGGTCGGACGCGAGCAGCGGAAACTGCTCGCGGAGATTCACGCCGGCACCGTCACGGTGCGGCCTTCGGCGGTGAGCGCATCGAGCGCTTCCTTGGTGTCGATGTCGACCAGCACGCCGCGGTCGCCGATCTCGACTTCGGCCACCTGGTCCTGGTGCTCGCCGATCATCGCGCGGGCGCCGACGTCGCCGGAGATCGCCCGCATCTCGGCGAAGTAGCGCTTGCCCCAGAGCACCGGGTTGCCGCGCTTGCCGCCGGAGGTGGGCACGATGATCGAACGGTTCTCGACCGGATCGTAGGCCGCGATCAGCTTGTCGACCGCGGCGGCCGTCAGCTTCGGCATGTCGCCGAGACAGACGATGGCGCCGTCGGCCTCGGGCGGAAGTGCGGCGACGCCGGATCCCAGCGTGGTCGAGAGGCCTTCGCCGTAGCGCGGGTTGTGCACGAAGGTGACGTTGCGGCCGGCGAGCGCCGCCTTCACCTGGTCCGCCTGGTGGCCGGTGACGACGGTGATCGAGAACACCTTCGAGGTCAGCAGCATGTCGACGACATGGGCCACCATCGCCTTGCCGTCGATCTGCACCAGCAGCTTGTTGGGCCCGCCCATGCGCCGCGACTGGCCGGCGGCGAGGACGAGGGCCGAGATCCTGGGCATCCGCGCGACCGCCTTCTCCTGCTCCGGCCGCGACGCTCGCGGCAGCGGGCGCGTCGGGATCTCCTTCAGCAGGCCGCCGGATCCCAGCTTCATCACGTCCTGCGGCTTGACCGGCGCGCCGGCGAGCACGCGCTGCAGCACCAGGTCGAAGCCGTTGAACTTGGGCGAGCGCGCGCAGCCGGGGAGGCCGAGGACCGGCGTCTCGCCGATCCGGCCCATCAGCATCAGGTTGCCGGGATCGACCGGCATGCCGAAGTGATCGACCTTGCCGCCGGCGCGCACGATGCCGGCCGGGATCACGTCGCGCCGGTCGACGACAGCGGAGGCGCCGGCGACCAGCACCAGCTTGCAGCCGTCGCTCATCAGCTCCTTGATGGCATCGGCGATCTCGCGCTCGACGTGGCCGCAGCGCCGCTCGCCGACCAGCGCGCTGCCGTGGCGCGCAAGGCGCTCGCGCGTGGTTTCGACGGTGCCATCGAGCACGCTTTCCTTGGTGCCGGAAAGCCGCGTCTGCACCAGGCCGGTCGGCGTCGGCCGGAACGGCACGACCGAGACCAGCGGTCCCTTGAACTGCGCGACCTGGGCGCAGGTATCGAGGACGGTCTTCTTCACCGCAAACGGGATGATCTTGAGCGTCGCGATCATCTGGCCCGGCTCGACCGGCTCGTAGCGCGGCACCACCGCCAGGGTCACCGCCTCGTCGACGAGGTTCAGCTGATCGAGGCGATCGGGATCGAAGTCGGCGAGGCCCGAGCAGGCGGCGAACAGATTGGCGCGGCCGGTGAAGGCGGCCGACGCGGTCACGTGGTCGCCGGCGAGGGAAGCGGCGAGACGATTGGCCGCCTCGTCCTCCGGAACGTCGCCGGGCTCGAGCCGGGCGGCGATGATCTCGGCGATCCCCGCCGCTTCCAGAGCCGCGACATCGGCGGCCGAGAGCACGCGGCCCTTCTTGTAGACCTTGTCCTTGACGCGCTGGCTATGCGCCAGCACCGCGCCGACAGCGTCCTTCAGGGGAACCGGACCGAACTTCACTTCGCGTCCTTCCGTCGGACCTGGGTGATCTGGCCCAGGATCGAGATCGCGATCTCGGCCGGCGAGATCGCGTTGATCGAGAGCCCGACCGGTCCGTGGATACGGCCGATCTCGGCCTCGGTCAGGCCCTGCGCCTTGAGGCGCTCCACGCGCTTCGCATGCGTTCGCTTGGATCCCAGGCAGCCGACATAGAAGGCGGGCGAACGCAGCGCCACCGTCAGCGCCGGGTCGTCGAGCTTCGGATCGTGGGTCAGCGTGACGACGGCCGTCCGCGCATCGGGTGCCAGCTTCTCCATCGCCTCGTCCGGCCAGTCGTCGGACAGCGTGACGGTCGGGAAGCGCGCGTCGGTCGCGAATGCCCGGCGCGGATCGACGACGGTGACGGCATACCCCGACAGCGCCGCCATCGGAACCAGCGCCTGCGCGATGTGAACCGCGCCGACGACGATCAAGCGCGCCGGCGGATTGTGGACATGGACGAAGATGCGCCGGCCCTCGGCCTCGATCTGGCCGCTTGAGTCGCGCTCGATCAGCCTGACCGCGCCGGCCAGCGCGTCGTCGGCGAGTTCGACATCGCCGATCATCTCGCCGGACTCGAGCAGCGCCTGCGCACCGGAGTCGAGGTCGGTCACCAGCGCTACGGGAACACGCCCGGCGCGCGCCTTCTGCAGCTTTTCGAGAACGGCGAGCTTCATTCCACCGGCTCGACGAAGACCTGGACCTTGCCGCCGCAGGCGAGGCCGACGTCCCAGGCCTGCTCGTCGGAGACGCCGAAGTCGAGCAGGCGCGGCTTGCCGTCCTTCATCGCGGCGAGTCCTTCCTTGACCACGGCACCTTCGATGCAGCCGCCGGAAACGGATCCCACGAAGGCGCCGGTGTCGTCGATCGCGAGCTGGCTTCCCTGCGGCCTGGGCGAGGAGCCCCAGGTGGTGACGACGGTCGCGAGTGCCACCTTCTTGCCCTGGGCCTTCCACGAGGCCGCGGTCGCCAGCACGTCGGCGGCGCCGGAATCGAACGGGAGGGCTTGGCTCATGCGGCGGCTCCTTCGAGTCTTTCCGACCATGCGGCGGCGGCTTCGAGCCGCCTCGGGGCGGGCTTGGCCAGCGCCGTCGCCAGCGCTTCCAGGCTTTCGAGATTATGCACCGGACGGAACTCGTCCACATGCGGCAAGAGGGCTCTGACTCCCATGGATCTGGGGGCGAACCCCTCGTAGCGCAACAGCGGATTGAGCCAGATCAGCCGGCGGGCGGATTTATGCAGCCGCTCGATCTCGCGCTCGATACCCGCGCCGGCGTCGCGGTCGAGCCCGTCGGTGATCAGCAGGACCACCGCGCCTTGCGCCAGCACGCGACGCGACCAGCGGATGTTGAACTCGTGCAGCGTGGCGCCGATGCGGGTGCCGCCCGACCAGTCCTCGACGTGCTGGGCGACGCGGGCCAGCGCCACGTCGATGTCCTTCTGGCGGAGATCGCGCGTGACGTTGGTGAGCCGCGTGCCGAAGACGAAGCTGTACACCCGGTCTCGGTCGTTGGTCACCGCGTGCAGGAAGTGCAGGAAGAGCCGGCTGTAGCGACTCATCGATCCCGAGATGTCGCAGAGCGCCACCAGCGGCGGCGGCTTCATCACCCGGCGCCGGCGCTTGAGGTCGATCACGTCCGGATGGCCGCGAAGCGCACCCCGCATGGTCTGGCGCAGGTCGACGCGGTTGCCCGAGGGATCTGGACGAAAGCGCCGCGTCGGCTCCGGCTTGATCGATGCCGCAAGCCGGCGGATCGCCGCCTCCGCCTTCCGCATCTCGTCGGCCGACATCTTCTCGAAATCCTGGGTGCGCAGCACCTCCTTCTCGGAGAAGGTCAGCGTTGCGTCGACCTCGATCTCGTTTTCCTGCTGCTCGGACTCGGCCTGCGGAAAGGCGCCGGCATTGCCCTGCATCGCCTCGGCGACGCGGCGCGAGACCTCCATCTGGTCGCCGGCGCCCTCGGCCCGGAAGCTTGGCAGCACCATCGCCATCAGGCGTTCCATGATCTTCGGGTTGCGCCAGAAGACGTGGAAGGCCTGGTCGAAGACCTCGCGCTGGTCGCGCCGGTTCACGAACACCGCGTGCAGCGCCCAGTAGAAGTCGGCGCGGCTGGATATCCCGACGGTCTCGACCGCTCGGATCGCGTCCAGCACCTTGCCGGGTCCGACCGGCAGGCCGGCCGCGCGCAGCACGCGGCCGAAGCGCATCAGGTTCTGCGCGAGACGTCCGCCTTCGGGAACGGGGCCGTCAAGTACTGGGCCGTCGAGCATGTCAGGCGGTCGCCTGCGCCCGCGCGATCTCCGCCTTCACTTCCGAGAGAAGACGGTTGGCCTCGCTGCCCTGGATCTTGGCGATGTCGTCCTGGTACTTGAGCAGCACGCCGAGCGTGTTGTTGACCGCGTCGGGCTCGAGCTGGAGCTGGTCGAGCTGCACCAGCGCGTTCGCCCAGTCGATCGTCTCGGCGACGCCCGGAAGCTTGAAGAGATCGGTGCCGCGGAGCTTCTGGATGAAGGCGACGATCTGGCGCGAGAGCTCGGCCGGCGCGTTCGGCGCCTTGACCCTCAGGATCTCGAGCTCGCGCTCGGCCTTCGGATAATCGACCCAGTAGTAGAAGCAGCGGCGCTTCAGCGCGTCGTGGATCTCGCGCGTGCGGTTCGAGGTGACGACCACCAGCGGCGGTTCCTCGGCGATCACCGGGCCGAGCTCCGGGATCGTGATCCGCCAGTCGGACAGCACCTCCAGCAGATACGCCTCGAACGGTTCGTCGGCGCGGTCGAGCTCGTCGATCAGGAGCACGGGCGACGGCGGCTTGTGCGCGATGGCGCGGAGCAGCGGCCGCTCGATCAGGAACTTGCGGTCGAAGATGTCGGCACCCACCTGGGCGCGATCCTTGGCGCCGGTGGCTTCCGCCATCCGGATCTCGATCATCTGGCGGGCGTAATTCCACTCATAGACCGCGGACGCGACGTCGAGGCCCTCGTAGCATTGGAGGCGGATCAGGTCGCGGCCGAGGGTCGCCGAAAGCACCTTGGCGATCTCGGTCTTGCCGACGCCGGCCTCGCCTTCGAGGAACAGCGGCCGCTTCAGCGACAGCGACAGATATACCGCCGTGGCGAGCGAGCGGTCGGCGACATAGTCGCCCTTGGCGAGCAACGCGAGCGTCGCGTCGACGGAAGACGGAAGCTGAGTCATCGGGAGGAAAGGCGGTCCTTGAGGGGAAGAGGCCCATCCTGCGCGCGTTAACGCTACGGTCAAGGAAAAGCCATGGCCCGCCCCTGAAATCCGGTGCTAAGTTTCGGATATCTCCCGCATTCTCCCAGACAGGGTCGTGGCGTGGCGCGTCGTCTTCGGCTTCCCGAGATCCAGCTGCCCAAGCGGCTATCCGTAGGCTTCAAGGTCGCCGGATTGGCCACCGTCGGCATGATCGCCGTCCTGGTGCTTTCGGCCGGCATCAACATCTACGAGGCCCAGGGCCTCGTAGATCGCCAGCTCGGCGCCGCGCTCAGGTCGGCGGAGGCGAGCTTCGCCGCCAATGTCGAAGCCCAGGCCAAGCGCGCGCTCACCGTGTCGACCCTCGTCGCCGGCATGCCCAGCGTGCAGAAGGCGCTCGCCACCAAGGATCGAGCCGCGCTGGCCGCCGAGTTCGTGCCCCAGTTCGCCCAGATGCGGGATCGCTTCGACTTCCAGCAGATGCAGTTCCACCTGCCGCCGGCGACCTCGTTCCTTCGCGTCCACCGCCCGGAGCGCTTCGGCGACGACCTGACCGAGATCCGCCCCGGCGTGGTCGAGACCAACACCAGCAAGCGTCCGGTCAGCGGGCTCGAGATCGGCAGGGAGGGTCTCGGCCTCCGCGGCATCGTGCCGATTCTCTCGGCCGGCCAGCATGTCGGCTCGGTCGAGGTCGGGCTCTCCTTCGACGACGTGCTGCTGTCCGCCTTCAAGCGGCAGTCGGGCGTCGACGTCGCCCTCTTTCTGCTGGACGGAAGCGCCTTCGCCTTCTTCGCCGCGAGCAACCCGCGTCTTTCGGCATTCGACGTCGGCAGGGTCGCGGATGCGATCAAGGAAACGAGGATCCTGGACCGGGTCTTCCTCGACGGCGTGCCGCACGCGGTGATCGCGAGTCCGGTGCTCGACTTCTCCAGGCGCGCGATCGGCATCAGCATCAAGGCGATCGACCGCAGCGACTTCGACAGGACCCTGCGGCGGGCCTGGCAGGTTTCCGGTGTGCTTGCCGCGATCGTCCTGCTCCTGTCGCTGATCGCGGTCTGGATCATCAACGTGACGGTCGGACGGCCGCTGTCGCGGATGACCGGCGTCATGCAGCGGCTCTCGATCGGTGATCTCTCCTTGGACTACGAGCCGACCGGCCGTCGCGACGAGATCGGCGATCTGGAAAAGGTGCTGCAGCGATTCCGCCGGACCACCGCCCGCAACAAGGAGATGACCGCCGAGCAGAAGGAGATGGTGGCGCGGCAGTCGGACATGCTGACGCAGCTCTCGGAGACGGCGGAGCGTGTGACGGAATCGATCGACGCGATCCGGGCGGCGGCGAGCGAGATCAGCCAGGGCAGCAACGACCTCGCGACCCGGACCGAGCGCCAGGCCTCG
>JAEULB010000191.1 GCA_016792585.1 Rhodospirillaceae bacterium | reverse complement strand
AGCCTTCGACTGGCTCAACCTCGATCGCGACGTGAAGGGGCTCCGCTTCGGCCTGATGCTGGAAGCCGGCTGCGGCCTTCCCGTCGATCCGGAAGTGACCGAGGCGGTGAAGGCCGCCGCGAAAGCACTCGAGCAGGCCGGCGCGATCGTCGAGCCGATGAAGCCGTTCCTCACGCGAACGATGCTCGACGGCGTCGATCACTTCTGGCGCATGCGTGCGCGCATCGACCTCATGGCGCTGCCCCCGGCACGCCGCGCCAAGGTGCTTCCCTACATCGCCGGGTGGGCGATGTCGTCGGAAGGACAGACCGGCGAGCAGGTGTTCCAGAACTTCGGCCAGTTCATGGCGATGCGGGCGGCCGCCAACAACGCATCGCTGGCTTATGACTACGTGCTCTCGCCGACCGCGCCGAACGTCGCCTATGCGGCCGAGCTGCCGAGCCCGACCAACGACTTCCTGAAGCCGCTGGAACACATCGGCTTCACCGTCGCCTTCAATATGTCGGAGCAGCCCGCGGCCTCGATCAACTGCGGCTACACGAAGTCCGGACTGCCGATCGGGCTGCAGATCGTCGGCCAGCGCTTCGATGATCTCGGCGTGCTCCGCGTCTGCCGCGCCTACGAGAAGATCCGCGGGCCGCAGAAGCCGTGGCCGGCGCTGTAGCGACCTCGTCGCCGAAGACGCCTGCGTCGGCTCGCGCCGACCTCCACGCGCTCGTCGTCGGCCCGGATCCGATCGAGGCCATCTCGGCGCTCGCGAACGTGCGCGCCGGCGAGGGCGACATGGCGTCCGCGCTGTCGTTGCTTCGCGTCGCTGCGGCGCTCGAGCCGGGGCGCTGGACGACATGGCACAGCCTCGGCACCGTGCATCGAGCACAACGAGACGACACCCTCGCGCTGATCAGCCAACGCCGCGCGCACATCCTCGGCGCGGACAACCCGCTGTGTCGGCTGCAGCTGGCCATTCTGGAGGCGCTAGGCGGTCACTCGGATGCCGCCGGAGCGCATCTGCGGGCGACGCTCGATGCGGCACCGGATCTCGCGATATATGCTCCCAACGATGTGGTCATGGCGACCGCGAGGGCGGGAAAAACGCTCACCGCCGCGCTCCTGGCCGAAGACCTCGTCGCGCGCCTTCCCGCTCTTGCCGGTGCCCCCGAAGCGCTTCACTTCACCCGGGCACGGCTAGCGAAGACGGCCACCGATGTCCGGAACGTCGTCGCGAGATGGGGCACCGGCAGCGGCCCCTACCATCCTGTCGACGCCCAGCGGCGCCAACGCGCACCCAGCTACGTGCTGATCCGCGGATGGGGGACGGGTTTCTGGGCCGAGGTGTTCCACGCCGCCAACAACCTCGCGTTCGCGGAGATCACAGGACGGATCCCGTTCGTCTACTGGGGCGAGGAGGTCCGCTACCGCGGGGCTGCATGCACCAATGCCTGGGAGCAGTTCTTTGAGCCCGTGGCACCGATCGACCTCGCCGAGTTGGAGCGGGCCGGCGCCAGCGTGTTCCCGCGGTCCTGGACGCCGGAGACCCTTTTCAGCTCGGAACCCTATCGGCACATCGGCGCCTTTGCGGGCAATCCGCTCGGAATCGGCGCGCTGTCCGCCTTGAACCGCCCGGAGCCTCTGGTCGTCGCCGACGGGTTCGTCGACATCAGCGACGTCCTCGCCTGGACGCCTGCGGCTCATCCCTGGGCATCCCTGCCGAAGATCGACGTCTTCCGCGAGATATTCTCGGCGCGCTTCCGCCTCAAGCCGGTGGTGAGCGAGGCCATCTCCGCGCTCGCGTCACGACTGTTTTCGGGACCGATGATCGCCGTCCACGCGAGATCCCAGAGCCAGGGCAAGAACAACGAAGCACTGGAAGGGCTCGCCGGCATGATGGAGTCGCATTTCGCCCAGGCGGATCGCTGGCTCGACGCCGATCGCCGGGCACGGCTCTTCCTCCTGACCGACAGCGAGAGCGCCGTCGCCGCTTTCCGCGAGCGATACGGGCCGGCACGCATCGTCACCCTCGATCGAGCCCGCGTTTCGAAGGAGCAGGACAGCTATGCCGGTCTCGGGCTGCCGCGCGTCAGCGATGTCGGCTTCGACATGAGCATCGACGGCTACAGCCTCGGTCTCGAAGTCCTGACCGACGCCTATCTCGCGGCCCGGTGCGATCGCTTCATCGGGGACGGCGCCTCGGCGGTGTCATGCGCAATTCTCAACCTCAAGCGCTGGCCGGACGAGGATGTCTTTCTCATTCGCCAGAACGTCTATCTCGAGCGCTGCCACTGGAAGACACCGGCCTGAGGCCAGGTCTCCGGCCCTATTTGAGGAGGACGTAGAGCTGGGTTTTCAGGCGGGACGGATCGGGGTGATCGTCGCCGTAGATCTCCCAGTTGATCCCGGCCGGCTTCAGGTTCCGCTGTTCGACCCAGCCGAGCAGCATCTTCCATGCATCCGGCAGGCCGTCATAGGGACCACGCATCAGGTAGTGCGCGGCGCGGCCGCCCGGCAGCTCGGAGGCCACGACCTCGCCGGCCGGCTTGAAGCCGCGGGTGACGATGAAGCCCGGCTCCATGTAGAGCTTGTCCATCACCGGCGGGCGCCACAGCGTGCAGCCGTAGCCGGAGGTGCCGGCGTCAAGCTTCGGCAGCGCCTCCTCGATCTTCGCCCGAGACTCCTTCTGGGCCCTTGGAATCTCCGACATCGGAACCGTGATCTTCACGACCGCAGTCGGTTGCGGCGACACCATCAGGATCCTGCATTCTGCAGCCACGATGATCTCCTTGGGGTCCCTTTCTATCGGGCGAGCGCCTTGAAGGCGTTGCGGCCGGCATACGCGGCCTGAGTTCCCAGCTCCTCCTCGATACGGAGAAGCTGGTTGTACTTGGCAACGCGGTCCGAACGCGACAGCGAGCCGGTCTTGATCTGTCCGCAGTTGGTCGCGACCGCGAGGTCGGCGATCGTATTGTCCTCGGTCTCACCCGAGCGATGCGACATGACCGCGCCCCAGCCGTTGCGGAGGCTCATCTCGACCGCATCCAGCGTCTCGGTCAGGGTGCCGATCTGGTTGACCTTGATCAGCACCGCGTTGGTGACGCCCTTCTTCACGCCCTCGGCGATGCGCTTCGGGTTGGTGACGAACAGGTCGTCGCCGACCAGCTGCACCTTCGAGCCCAGCGCATCCGTCAGCGCCTTCCAGCCCTGCCAGTCGTCCTCGGCCATGCCGTCCTCGATCGAGACGATCGGATAGCGCGAGCAGAGGTCCTGGTAGAACTTCACCATGCCGGATGCGTCGAGCGACTTCTTCTCGCCCACCATCTCGTACTTGCCGCCCTTGTAGAACTCGGTCGAGGCGGCATCGCAGCCGAGCATGATGTTGTCGCCGAGCTTGTAGCCCGCCTTCTCCACCGCCTTGGCGATGAATCCCAGCGCCACGTCGGCCGAGGCCAGAGACGGCGCGAAGCCGCCCTCGTCGCCGACATTGGTCGCCTCCCCCGCATCCTTCAGCAGGCCCTTCAGCGACTGGAACACTTCCGCGCCGGCACGGAGCGCATCGGCAAAGGTCGAGAATCCGACCGGCAGGATCATGAACTCCTGGAAGTCGAGCGGATTGTCGGCATGCGCGCCGCCGTTGATCACGTTCATCATCGGCACTGGCAGCACGCGCGCCTGCGTGCCGCCGACGTGGCGATAGAGCGGAACCCCGAGATCGGCCGCCGCCGCCTTGGCCGTGGCCAGGCTGACGCCAAGCAGCGCGTTGGCGCCGAGCCGTGCCTTGTTCGGCGTGCCGTCGAGGGCGATCATCGTGCGATCGATCTTGATCTGCTCGGCCGCATCGAATCCCGAGAGCGCGTCGAAGATCTCGCCCATCGCCGCGTCGACGGCCTTGCTGACCCCCTTGCCGCCGTAGCGCTTCTTGTCGCCGTCGCGGAGCTCAAGCGCCTCGTGGGTGCCGGTCGAGGCGCCGGAGGGGACTGCGGCGCGGCCGATGGCGCCGGACTCCAGTACGACGTCGACCTCGACGGTCGGATTGCCGCGGCTGTCCAGGATCTCGCGGGCCTTGATGTCGACGATGGCGCTCATGGCGGGGACTCGGGGATGATCGGAAGGGCCCGAGAGATAACGGTCTTTCCAGCGCCTTGGCAAGGCCGCGCCGCCTGTGCATCTTGCGCCCCGAAATGAAGCCCATCCTTTGCCTCGGCATCGTCACCTGGGACATGCTGTTCAAGCTGGACGAGATTCCGACCAAGGGGATCAAGGTCCCGGCCAAGGACTGCGTCGAGGTCGGCGGCGGCATGTCGGCCTCGGCCGCGGTCGCGATCTCGCGTCTCGGCGGCAAGGTACATTTCTGGGGCCGCTGCGGCGACGACCCGACCGGCGACCGTATCGCGGACGACCTCGCGGCCGAGGGCGTCGACATCTCTAGCTTGCGGCGGGTCGCCGGCAAGCGCTCGCCGGTCTCGGCCATCCTGATCGACCGTTTAGGAGAGAGACTGGTCGTTCCCTACTACGACCCTACCCTCGATCCCTCCCCGGCTTGGCTGCCCGTCGACCGCATCGGGCAATACGCCGCCGTGCTCTCCGACGTGCGCTGGCCGGAAGGCGTCGAGCACGGCTTCAAGACGGCGCACGAGGCGGGCGTGCTGACCATCCTCGACGGCGAGGTGGCGCCGCCGGGCGTCGTCCATCGACTCGCCCGCTACGCCCGGCACATCGTCTTCTCGCAGCCAGGCC
>JAEULB010000143.1 GCA_016792585.1 Rhodospirillaceae bacterium | reverse complement strand
CATCTGGTCGAGAAGAAGCGGAGCATGTGGGACGGCGTGCGCAACCACATGGCGGCCGGGCACATGAAGGAGATGAAGAAGGGCGACCTCGTCTTCTTCTATCACTCCAACATCGGCAAGGAGATCGTCGGCATCATGCGGGTCGAGAAGGAGCATTATCCCGACCCGACCGACGAGACGGCCAAGTTCGTCGTCGTCGACGTGGTGCCGGTGAAGCCGTTCAAGAAGCCGGTGACGCTGGCCGAGATCAAGGCGGACAGGAAGTTCGCCGACATGAGGCTGGTCACCCACTCGCGCCTCTCGGTGAGCCCGGTCTCCGACGCGCACTGGGCCGCGATCTGCAAGATGGGTGGCGTCGCGCCTTGATCCGGCTCTGCCGCGACGAGGACGTCGAGGAAGGCGACGCGCGCGGCTTCAGGTTCGGCGAGGCGCCCCGGCAGACGCGGGTCTTCGTCGTCCGCTGGGAAGGTGCGCTCAAGGGCTACCTGAATGTATGCCCGCATGTCGGCACCGCGCTCGACTGGGTGCCCGACAAGTTCTTCCACCCCGACGCCCGCCACCTGATCTGCGCCACCCACGGTGCGCTGTTCCTGCCGGAGAACGGACTCTGCGTCGCAGGGCCGTGCGAGGGGGAATCGTTGCAGGCAGTGGACGTGTCTGTTGAAGACGGGTGGGTCGTGTATCGCGGCTGACGACACGAGCCCCCCACCCTAACCCTCTCCCACTATGGGGGGGTGCGGACTCGCTACTTCGGCTGAAGCGTCGTCATCATCCTGGCGACCGCCCTCGCGTCAGGATCGTCGAGTGCCGCCAGCGCGTCGCGGGTGCGGGCGAAGTCGGGGCTGGTGGTCTTGTTCTGGCTCAGCTTGAGCTTGGCCTCGATCCGCTCGATCGGCAGCGCGAAGCCGACGATGCCCTTGCGCAAGCCTGCGAAGAACGCTGGATCGAGCTTGTCGATCTTCCAAGGTGCTTTCGGCGCGAGCCTCGCCTCGTTCACGGATGTCAGCCGGACCAGGACGTCGATCAGCCCGTCGTCGTCGAGCGCCGCCGGCCGCCCGTGGATGTGGACCACGGCGTAGTTCCAGGTCGGAACCGAGGCCGCCGGCTTCTCGTACCAGTCGGGCGAGACATAGGCGTTCGGGCCCTGGAACACCGCGGTCGCCTCCCGCGTCCCGTCCATCAGCTTCCAGATCGGGTTGGCGCGGGCGGCATGGGCCAGGAGACGGTTGCCGGCGCGATCCAGCACGAACGGGAAATGCGAGATCTCCGGCTTGCCGTCGGCGCCCTGCATGATCAGCGCGCCGAAGCCGTTCCGCTCGATCAGGTCGAGGCCGGCCGATTCCTCGGCGGCGAAGTGGCGAGGCGTGTACATGGGATTCCTCTATCGGGCCGCACGGCCAGCGGCAAGGCGCATTCGCGCGGCACCGTTGTGCGCGAGCGCTGGAGTGGGGCGGCCGGCGCTGTAGAGTGCCGGTCGGACCACCATCCGCCAGGAGCGGAACGAGCCGCATGCTGTCGCGTCGTCGCGTGCAGAACCGGATGATCACCGTCGCCGTGGTCATCGCCATCGCCTGCCTGTGCGGGGCGGCGTTCGCCCTGCACCTGTTCCCGGACCGGCCGAAGCTGATGTCGGCCTGGATCGGCGCCGCCAGCAGCCTGCTGATCGGCGCGCCGGTGGTGCTGTGGATGCTGGTCGGGCTCGAAGCCGAGTTCGGCCGGCGGCTGAAGCAGCTGCCGCTCCTGGCGTACTTCGCCATCAACAGCATGGTGATGGCGGTCCTGCTGATCGGCGGACACTATCTCTGCTATCTCCTGATCTGGCGGTTCCCCGGCGCCTTCCTCGAAGACCCCACCTTGTTCGAGTCTCTCGAGTTCTCGGTCGCGCTGGTGGTCACCGTCAGCGTCGCGATGGAGCTTCGCCGGCTGATCGGGCCCGGCGTGTTCGGTGCGGTGCTCTTCGGACGCTATCGCTATCCCCGCGCGGAGCGACGTCTGTTCCTGATACTGGATGTCGTGGGGTCGACGACGCTGGCCGAGCGCCTGGGACCCGAGCGCTTCCTCGCCTTCCTCAACCGCTGGGTCCATACGCTGACCGAACCGCTGCTGACCGCGAAGGGGCGCATCTATCGCTACATCGGCGACGAAGCGATCCTCACCTGGGAATGGACCGGCGATGCCGCCGACCGCGCGCTCGCCTTCGCAGTCGACGCCACGCGTGCCATCGCCGCCGACGAGGCCGTCTGGAAACGCGACTTCGGCGAGATGCCGAGGATGCGGATCGCGCTCCATGGTGGCCCGGTGATCGCCGGCGAGATGGGCGACCTCAAGCGCGAGATCGCCTTCCTCGGCGACACGCTGAACACCGCTTCGCGCATCGCCGGTGTCGCCAAAAACTACGACGCGCTCGTGGTGGCCTCGGCCGCGGCGATCGAGGGCGCAACCCTTCCCGCCGGCCTCGATCGCCGCGACCTGGGAACGGTGGCGCTCCGCGGCAAGGCCGAGCCGGTGGCGCTGGTGGAATTGACGAGCAGGCAGGCCAGCCCTTAAAGCCTGACCCAATCAGATGAGGAGACACCGATGAGACTGCTTTCGATCGCCGCCGCGCTGGCTCTGCTGGCGACGCCGGCCCTGGCCGAGAAGACCTCGCTCTCGGTGCTCAAGCTCGCCTCGTCGGGCCCGGTATTCCTGGCGCAGGATCTCGGGCACTTCGCCGCCGAGGGACTGGAAGTCGAGTTCAAGTTCTTCGCCGCCGCCCAGCCGGTCGCGGTCGCGGTGGTTTCGGGCGATGCCGAGTTCGGCGTCACCGGCCTGACCGCCGGCTTCTACAACCTCGCCGGCAAGGGCGCGCTCAAGATCATCGCCGGGCAGTCGCGCGAGCAGCCGGGCTACAAGCTCTCGGCCTACATGGTCTCGAACCAGGCCTTCGCCGCGGGCGTCCGCTCGCCGGCCGATTTCGGCGGCCGCTCGTTCGCGATGACCCAGGTCGGATCGACCTTCCACTACATGATCGGGTTGCTCGCCGAGAAGAAGGGTTTCGATCTCTCGAAGAACCGCCTGCTGGCGCTCCAGAGCATCCCCAACATGGTCTCGGCGCTCCAGGGCGGACAGGCCGACACCGCGATCCTGCCGTCGACCGTCGCGGTGCCGATGATGGATCGCGGCGATGCCAAGATCGTCGGCTGGGCCGGCGACGAGACGCCGTGGCAGCTGGGCGCCCTCTTCACCTCGCCGAAGATGATCGACACCAAGAAGGCGACGGTCGAACGCTTCGTCCGCGCCTACAAGAAAGGGGTCGCGGCCTACGACCTCGCCTTCCAGAAGAAGGGCGACCAGGCGGCGACCGACAAGGCGCTCGACATTCTCGCCAGGTACACCGAGCAGCAGAAGGGTGCGATCGCCGCCGGCCTCCCCTACATCGAGCCCGAGGCCCGCTTCAGCGCCAGGGACATCGCCAAGCAGGTCGCCTACTGGCAGGCCCAGGGCCAGGCCGACAAGTCGATCGAGGCGAAGGACATCGTCGTCACGACGTTCGTATCGTCGATCGACTGAGGCAAGGGGCGATGCGCCTGATCGTCGAGGGCGTCGGTCATCGTTATGGCGCGCTCGAGGTTCTCGACGGCATCTCGCTGACCGTCGCCGAAGGCGAGATCGTCGCGGTGATCGGACCCTCGGGCTGCGGCAAGTCGACCCTGCTCGGCATCCTCGGCGGGCTGCTCGAGCCGAGCGCCGGCCGCATCCTGACCGACGGCGCGCCGCCGGCCGGATGCCTCAACCCCTTCACCTACGTGTTCCAGGATTTCGCGCTGCTGCCGTGGCGGAGCGTCGCCGGCAACGTCGCCTTCGCGCTCGAGCATCATCGCCTGACGGCGGCCGAGCGCGAGCGGCGCGTCGCCGAGGTGCTGGCGACGACGGGGCTCGCCGACTTCGCCGATGCGCTGCCGAAGCAGCTTTCCGGCGGCATGCGCCAGCGCGTCGGCATCGCCCGCGCGCTCGCGGTCACGCCGGCGGTGCTGCTGCTGGACGAACCGCTTTCGGCGCTCGACGCGCAGACCCGGGAACTCCTGATCGAGGAATTCCTGGCGCTCTGGCCTCGACACCGCACCACGGCCGTCTACGTCACCCACAATCTCGACGAGGCGCTCAGGCTCGCCGACCGCGTCTGCGTGCTGTCGCGCCGGCCGGGCCGCGTCCGCGAGATCGTCGCGGTCGACGTGCCGCGGCCCGAACGCGACGGCGCGCGCCTGGCCTCCTTGCGCGACCGGCTCTGGCGCCTGATCCAGGACGAGGCCCGCGCCGCCGACCGCGAGCGCCAGCCGGAGATTCTCGATGCCGGGGATCATCGATGATGGCGCCGCTTCGCTTCAGGGGCGGCGGGTTCACGATCCAGCCGAAGCGTCATACCGGCTGGATCGCCGGCCTCGCCGTGATCGCGATCTGGCAAGGCGCGTCGAGCGCCGGATGGGTCTCGCCGATCTTCCTGCCGAGCCCGGCCGGGATCGCCCAGGCACTCGCCGACATGGCGCTGTCGGGACAGCTCTGGCGCCACCTCGCAGCGTCGCTGAAGCGGATCGTCGCGGGCTTCGTGCTCGGCGGCTCGGCCGGGCTCGCCATCGGCCTCGCGCTCGGCCTCCTCAGCCACGTGCGCGCCGCGGGGCTACCGATCATCTCGGCACTGTTCCCGATCCCGAAGATCGCACTGCTGCCGCTGTTCATCCTGTGGTTCGGCATCGGCGAGCCGTCGAAGGTCGCGACGATAGCGCTCGGCGTCTTCTTCCCGATGGCGATCGCCACATACTCCGGCGTCGACCAGGTGCCGCGCACGCTGATCCGGATGGCGCAGAGCTTCGACGTGCCGGCCCTCGCGATCGTGGGCAAGGTGATCCTTCCGGGTGCGCTGCCCGGCATCCTCGCCGGCGTGCGCATCTCGGCCTCGATCGGCCTCGTGCTCGTGGTCGCGGCCGAGATGATCGGGGCCGAGTTCGGCGTCGGCGCCTACATCCTGACCGCCGGCAACCTGATGCGGACCGAGGATCTGCTGGCCGGAGTCTGCCTCTTGTCCGTGCTCGGGATCACGGTGGGCTTCGCGGTCTCGGCGGCGGAACGCCGCCTGCTCGGCTGGCGGCAGTAACGGAATAGACACGCCCGGTTGCACGTTGGTCTCATCACAGGCCGGCGAGGGCCCTACCGCCGGGGGGCCCGGCCCCCTAATCTAGGGACACGGATCATCCGTATAGAGACCAAGATGGCGGACGACGCGCCGGGAACAACCGGCCAGATCAAGCAGAAGCTGGTGGAGACCAAGGAGAAGTGGGCCCGCGAGGGCCGGCTTCTGACCGGGGGCCCATCCCTTGGCGGCACCGAGATGCGCCAGCGCCGCAGGCTGCCGCCCGGCCAGCGCGAAGTGAAGAACTGGCCGGTGCTCGACCTCGGCGTCCATCCCAACGTCCCTGCCAAGGAATGGGAGATGAAGGTCGGCGGCCTGATCGAGCGCCCGGTCACCTGGCGCTGGGACGACCTGATGCGGCAGCCGCAGTTCAGCCACGTCTCCGACATCCACTGCGTCACCGCCTGGTCGCGCTACGACAACAGGTGGGACGGCGTCTCGGGCCGCCAGCTGCTGTCGGTCGTCGAGCCGAAGCCGAACGCCAAGTTCATCGTCTTCAAGAGCTACGACGGCTACTCGACCAACGTGCCGATCGAGACCTTCGCCGACGAGGACGTGCTGCTCGCGCATAGCTGGGAAGGCCAGCCGATCAGCCGCGACCACGGCGGGCCGGTGCGCGTCGTGATCCCCAAGCTCTACTTCTGGAAGTCGGCGAAGTGGGTGCGGCACATCTGGTTCACCGACAGGGACGCGCCGGGCTTCTGGGAAGTGCGCGGCTATCACAGTCTCGGCGATCCGTGGAAGGAGCAGCGCTATGGTTGAGAGCCTGGAGAATGCGTGGCGCTTCGCCTCGATGCTGGTCGCCGCGGTCGGCATGACCTTCTCGCCGCCGGCGCCGGCCGGGTCCAGCGGCGGCTTCGGCTTCGAGTTCAAGTCGATCGAGGGCGACGACCTCAAGCTCGCGAGATTCGCCGGCAAGCCGCTGCTGGTGGTCAACACCGCCTCCCAATGCGGCTACACCCCGCAATACGAGGACCTGGTGAAGCTCTGGCAGAGCTACCGCGACAAGGGCCTCGTCGTGCTCGGCGTGCCGTCGAACGACTTCGGCGGCCAGGAGCCGGGCAGCGAGGCCGAGATCAAGGGCTTCTGCGAAGTGACGTACGGCGTCGACTTCCCGATGACCGAGAAGCAGGCGGTGATCGGAAGCGGCGCGCATCCGTTCTACAAATGGATCGCGGCCGAGCTCGGCGAGGGTGCGGCGCCGCGCTGGAACTTCTACAAGTACCTGATCGCGCCCGACGGCAAGATTGCCGGCGCCTGGCCGTCGACGGTCAAGCCGACCTCGGCCGCGATCACCAAGGAAATCGACAAGCTGCTGACCCGATGAGGTGCCTCATGCTTCGTTCGCTCATCTTCGCTCTCGCCGTTGCACTGCCTCTTTCCGCCCAGGCGATGGGGACAGGGCCGGCGCCGACCTCGCTCGCCAATCCCGACTACGCCCAGGCTGAGAAGCTTATCAAGGAGTGGAAATACGCCGAAGCGATCCCGCTCCTGCAGAAGGTGGTCAAGGACGACCCGAAGAACGCCGATGCCTACAACCAGCTGGGCTATGCGAGCCGCAAGCTCAACAAGCTGCCGGATGCGCGCATCCACTACGCCAAGGCGCTCGAGCTCCAGCCCGAGCACAAGGGCGCGCTGGCATATCAGGGCGAGATGTTCCTGATGCTCGACGACGTGAAGTCGGCCGAGACCAACCTCGCCAAGCTCGACAAGCTCTGCACCTTCGGCTGCACCGAATACACCGAGCTCAAGAAGGCGGTGACCGAGTACAAGCAGCGCAAGGGCATCACCTCGTGAAGCCCCCGCGCCAGCGCATCGAAGGGAGACGCTTCGGGCTGGTCGCGGACACTCACGACGTCGCTGTCGACTGGCCCGCGGCGGTCGAGCAGATCAGGGCGGCGATGGGGCCGGTGGATGCGATCATCCATTGCGGCGACCTGACCTCGCCGAAGGCGGTCGAGGGCCTCGCCAGGATCGCGCCGGTCTGGGCGACGCGGAATCCGGCCGGCGACGCCGACCCGTCCCCGCCGGTGCTGATCGACGGCCCGCGCATCCTCGAGGTCGGATCGGCCGGCATCGGCGTCGTCTTCGCGCTCACCACCGATCCGATAGGGGCCGAGACCGACCCTCACCTGCGCTTCCCCAAGTACAGCCCCGAGGCTTCGATGCAGATGCTGTTCGGCGGCAAGGTCGACGTCTGCGTCTTCGGCGGCACGCATGCGCCGGTCGTCGCCGCCGCCGCCGGCACGCTGTTCGTCAATCCCGGGAGCCCGACGCTCGCCAAGACCAAAACCGTCGGCGTGCTGACCCTCGAGGACGGGCTCGCCCAGGTCGAGATCCGCCCGGTCTAGCGGATCAACGGCAGCAGCACCTCGCGCCAGCGCCGGAGCTTTCCCTCGAACGGCATGCCCGCATGCGCCGGGCTGGTCGAGGGCAGCACCGTCCGCGGCAGCGCCCGCTGGGCCGGCGCGAGCTTCGGCACTGCGAGCCGCTCGAACAGCCGCGCCGCGGTGTTGCCATTGAAGCAGATGCCGCGGATTTCCGGCTGACGCATCAGGAACGTTTCGAACCGGTTCGACGTGACGCTGGACAGCACGATCGCCGAGTCGAGGCTTCCCGGTCGCTCGGCCGCCTCGCAGACGTCCCAGAGCGCGACCCGCGCTTGGCGAAGGCGATCCAGTCGCTCCTCGTAAGGCACGTCCCGCCCGGCGCCGGCGATGTCCGCCATGATCCGCCAAAAGGCGTTTTGAGGCTGGGCGTAGTATTGCCGCATCGCCAGCGACATCGCGCCCGGCAGCGAGCCCAGGATCAGCACCCGGGCATGCGGGGACGACACCGGCGGGAAGCTCCTCGATCTCATCAGTGACGAATACGGGTCGGCAGGTTCATGCTCGGGACTTCCCGTCCGGGACGGCAAGAGAGGCCTCGATGGTGTTCTGGAGTCTTACCGCGCTCGATCTGGCGGCGCTCGCGCTGTTTGTCGGCTGCTGGCTGGGATATGCGCCGGTCGTCGGATGGAGCAGCAGCCGCCATCAGGTGATCGCCAGCGCGCGTGGCGACCACCGGCGGGCCTGGATGTTCGAGCTCCTGGGGCGCGAGGTGAAGATCGCGGATGCCACGATCATCGGCCAGATCATGAGCACCGCCTCCTTCTTCGCGTCCACGACGGTGATCCTGGTCGGCGCGCTGATCGGCGTGCTGGCGACCATCGGCCATGCGGCGGCGCCGGCGCCCAGCGCCTGGCTCGCCATCGACGAGCCCTCGGCGATCGAGATCAAGCTGGCGCTGGTCGTGGTCGTCGCGGCCTTCGCCTTCCAGAGCTTCACCTGGGCGATCCGGCAGGCGAACTTCGCCGCCATCGCCATGGGCGCCGCCCCGCCCGCCGAGCAGCTCGACGAGGACCGCCGCCGCCGGCTGGCCGACCACATGGCGACGATCGTCACCAGCGTCGGCGATTCCTACGACAGCGGCATCCGCTCCTACTATTTCGCGCTCGCGGCCGTCACCTGGGTGGTCAGCCCCATCCTTATGATTCTGGCGACCGTCGGCGTGGTGGCGCTGATGCTCCACCGCCTCACCCACTCGCGTACCGCGGTCGCGCTCGACGACATCGCCCGGGTTCGGGCCGGATGAAATCCTTGCGTTCACAGGCCATTGACAGCCCCGCCGGCCGGCGGCATAAGTCGCCTCCCACTGCCCAGGTGGCGGAATTGGTAGACGCGCAGGTTTCAGGTACCTGTGGCCGCAAGGCTTTGGAAGTTCGAGTCTTCTCCTGGGCACCATCGATCCGATGAGCATCACCCTCCATAAAGGCGACCTGCCGGACGGCCTCGACCTCGGGCCTCTGGTCGCGATCGATTCCGAGACGATGGGGCTCAACCCGGGCCGCGACCGGCTGTGCCTGGTCCAGCTCTCGTCCGGCGACGGCACCGCGCATATGGTGCAGATCGCCAAGGGACAGACCAGCGCGCCCAACCTCGGGCGCATGCTGACAGACCCGGCGACGACCAAGCTGTTCCACTTCGCGCGCTTCGACATCGCGATGTTCAGGCAGTATCTCGGCGTCACCACTCAGCCGCTCTACTGCACCAAGATCGCGTCCAAGCTGACCCGCACCTTCACCGACAAGCACGGGCTCAAGGACCTCTGCAAGGAGCTGCTCAACGTCGAGCTCTCCAAGCAGCAGCAGTCGTCGGACTGGGGCGCGGCCAACCTGTCGGAAGAGCAGCTCCGCTACGCTGCCTCGGACGTGCTTCACCTGCACAAGCTCAAGGACAAGCTCGACGCGGTGCTCGTCCGCGAGGGCCGCATGGAGATCGCTCAGGCCTGCTTCCGCTTCCTCCCCGTCCGCGCCGAGCTCGACCTGCTGGGATGGGACGACGAGGACGACATCTTCTCGCACTGAGGCCGCGGCGGCGTCACCTGAACAGGTTCGGGATCCACAGCGAGATCGCCGGCACGTAGGTCACCAGCATCAGCACCACGATCATCGCCAGGTAGAACGGCCAGATCTTCCGCGTCACCTGCTCCATCGTCACCCTGCCGACGGCGCAGCCGACGAAGAGGGTCGCTCCGACCGGCGGCGTCACCAGCCCGATGCCGAGATTGACCAGCATGATCATGCCGAAGTGGACCGGATCGACGCCGAACTTCACCACCACGGGCAGCAGGATCGGCGTGCAGATCAGGATCAGCGGCGCCATGTCCATGAGGCAGCCGAGCACCAGCAGCATCACGTTGATCAGCAGCAGGATGACGTACTTGTTGTCCGACAGCGTCAGGAAGAACTGCGTCACCTGCGCCGGAAGCTGCGTCAGCGCCATGATGTAGCCGAAGCCCGAGGCGAAGGCGATCAGGATCATCACCATCGATACCGTCTTGACGGTGCGATGGACGAGATGCGGCAGGTCGCGCCAGCGATAGTCGCGATAGACCAGCATCGTGACGAGAAACGCCCAGACGCAGGCGACGGCCGCAGACTCGGTGGCCGTGAAGACACCCGAGAGAATGCCGCCCAGGATGATGACGACGGTGAAGAGGCCCCACAGCGCCTCGACCGCGGCCTTGAGCGCCTGGCGCAGCGGCACCGGCTCGCCTTTGGGATATCCTTCCCGATGGGCGATGACCAGGCAGAGCACGATCAGCGACGCTCCGAGCAGCACCCCGGGCAGGACGCCCGCGAGGAACAGGCTGCCGATCGAGATCGTCCCGCCGGCAGCCAGAGAGTAGATGACGGCGTTGTGGCTCGGCGGGATCAGGATCGCCTGCACCGAGCCGGTGATGGTGACATTGACGGCGAAGACGCGCGGATAGCCTGCCTTCTCCATCTGCGGGATCATCACGGTGCCGATCGAGGAGGTATCGGCGACCGAGGAGCCGGAGATGCATCCGAAAAGGCTGGAGGCCAGGATGTTCACCAGCGACAGGCCGCCGCGGATGGCGCCGACGAGGACCTGGGCGAAGGCGACCAGACGCCTCGCCATGCCGCCCTCCGCCATGATCGCGCCGGCGAGGACGAAGAACGGTATCGCCAGAAGCGAGAACTTGCTGACGCCGTCCGAGATCTTGATCATCACCGCTTCGAGCGGGATGCCGACCCAGAGCGCCGCGACGATCGCCGCCAGCCCCATCGAGTAGGCGACCGGCACGCCGACGGCGATCAGCACGAAGAAGCTGGCAAGCAGAACGAAGATGTCCATGGAGCCGTTGCTGCCCTGCGTCAGTTGATGGGTGTAGGCTCGCGGTGGACGATCGAGTCCTTCGCGGGCGACCCGATCCAGACACGCTCGAGAATAAACAGCAGAGTGATCGCCGCGCCCGCCGGGACCGGAAGGTAGGCGACGCCGACCGGCAGGAACGGGAACTCGGCGATGACCTGGTTCATCGTCAGCGTCACCAGCTCGACGCCGTAGATCAGGATGAGCAGGCTGAGGACCGCCATCAGCAGATCGACCGCGAACCCGACCGCACGCGCCGGCCCCGGCGTCAGCCGATCGGTCAGCAGCGCGACGGCGATGTGCGCGCCCGCGCGATAGCATGCCGCCGCGCCGATGAAGGTGAATACCACCATCATCAGGACGGACATCGGTTCCGGCCACGGCACGGCGCTGTTCAGCACGTAGCGCATGAAAACGCCGTACGGGATCACGAGCGTCATCGCGACGATGCCGACCCCGGCGGTCGCGATGCAGGCGACGTAGAGCCAGTCCATGGCCCTGACATAGGCGGACTTCATGGAGCGCATCCGCTTCGGGAGACGGGTGGGTCCGACCCGGGCACGATGCCCGGGCCGGAACGGCGAGCCGCTACTGGACGGCCTGGATCTTCTTCACGAGATCGGCGTACTTGCCGCCGTACTTGTCCCAGACCGGCTTGACCGCGTCCTGGAACGGCTTCTTGTTGGCGAAGGTGATGACCTCGATGCCGGAGTCCTTGATCTTCTTCATCGACACCGCCTCGCGCTCGTCCCAGAGCTTCCTCTGCTCGAGCTGGGCTTCCTTCGAGACCTTCTTGATCAGGTCCTGGTCGGCCTTCGAGAGCGCGTCCCAGCTCCGCCGCGAGAACACTAGGATCTCGGGGATGATCAGGTGCTCGGTCAGCGAGTAGTACTTCGCCAGCTGGAAGTGGCCGAAGGAGTCGTAGCTCGGCGGGTTGTTCTCCGCACCGTCGACGACGCCGGTCTGCAGCGCGTTGTAGACCTGGTCCATGCCCATGGCGATGCCGTTGCCGCCGAGCGCGTTCATCGTGTCGACGAAGATGGGATTGCCCATCATGCGGACCTTGAGGCCCTTCAGGTCGTCGACCGTGCGGACCGGACGCTTGACGTTGTAGACGCTGCGCGCGCCCGCATCCATCCAGGCGAGCCCGATCAGGCGCGTCTGCGGGTTCGAGCTGATCTTCTCCATCAGGTCTTCGCCGATCGGGCCGTCGATCACCTTGCGCATGTGCGCGACGTCGCGGAACACGAAGGGCATGTTGAAGACGTTGAGCTCGTCGACGATGGTGCCGACCGGGCCGACCGAGATGCGCGCGAACTGCAGCGCGCCGACCTGGGCCTGCTCGATCATCTCCTTCTCGCCGCCCAGCTGCATCGCCGGGAACATCTGGATCGAGAGTCGGCCGCTGGTTGCGGCCTCGAGCTTCTTGCCCATCCGCTCGACCGCCTCGACCGTCGGGTAACCGACGACGTGCACGTCGGCGGCCTTCAGCACCTGCTTCTGCTGGGCCGCGGCGGGGAGCGCCAGGCCGAGCGCCAGGGCCGCCGGCAGAAGTGCGACTCCGCGCCTTGTCCAAGATTTCATGTGTATCCTCCCAGGGATGAAGCGGCGTTACGTTGACGCCACTACGGTTCTCAATTAGTCATACGGTCATAGGATGACCGTACAGGACGATTCCTATCACCCGCCTCGATGACTGACAAGCTCACCCCCTTCCGACCGCTGGCCCCGCCCCGGAACCTGACCGAGGAAGTGGTCGGGCGCCTCGCCGCCGAGATCACCGGCGGCGGGTTGGAGCCCGGCGCGCGCCTTCCGACCGAGCAGGCGATGATGTCGGCGATGGGCGTCAGCCGCACCGTCGTGCGCGAGGCGGTCGCCGCGCTTCGCGCCGAAGGTCTGGTGGTCACGCGCCAGGGCGTCGGCGCCTTCGTCGCGACCGATGCGAAGCGCCGCCCGTTCCGCCTCGACCCAGACGGCATGGAGTCGCTTGGCGAGGCGATCAAGGTGATGGAGCTCCGCCGCGCCGTCGAGATCGAGGCCGCGGGCCTCGCGGCGGAGCGCGGCACGCCTCAGCAGATCGACGATGTCGGCCGCGCGCTCGACGCGATGGACAAGGCGATCACGCGCGGCGAGACCGCGATCGACGAAGACCGCGCCTTCCATCGCGCCATCGCGGAGACGACCGGCAATCCGCAGTTCGGCCGCTTCCTCGAGTTCCTCGGGCACTTCGTGATTCCCCGTCGCGCCGTGGTCGACGCGCCGTGGCGGAAGGACGGTGCGGCGCGCCCGTTCCTCGATCTCTTCCAGAAGGAGCATCGGGCGATCTTCGAGGCGATCCGCGAGCGCTCGGGCGAGAGCGCGCGCGGCGCCATGCGCCGGCACCTGACCAACAGCCTGAAGCGCTATCGCAAGCTCGCCGAGGAGTCGAAGCAGGGCTGAAGGGCCCTTCCTCCCCCAGGGAGCTGCCGGGGGAGGATGAGAGGCTCGCTTTCTACGAGACCCGTCCCCAGGCCAAAGGGACGGCGGGCGGCCGCCCGGTGTTGGAGCTTCACCGGACAAACCCTGGCCAGGCCCCCGGCTAGAACGAGGGCTGGCGGAAGCCCCGAATCAGGGGCATACTTAAGAGTGAGCAAGAAGCGTGCCGAAGCTTCCGGAGGCTCGCGCAACATTCTTGCCGAAACACTGAAAAGATCTTAGGAAGCCCTGGTGCGGCCGAACCCAAAACCATCGCGGATCGCCGAAGCCGGGGCCGGCCGTCGCGTGCTCGCCCTCGAGGCGGAGGCCCTTGCGAAGCTCGCCGACGGGCTGGCCGAAGAGGCCGGGGCATCCGCCTTCGCCCGCGCGATCGAGCTGATGGGGGCGGCGACCGGCCGGGTCATCGTTTCCGGCATGGGCAAGTCCGGCCATGTCGCCCGCAAGATCGCAGCGACCCTGGCCTCGACCGGCACGCCGGCGCAGTTCGTCCATCCGGCCGAGGCAAGCCACGGCGACCTCGGCATGATCGCGAAGACCGACGCGGTGCTGGCACTCTCCAATTCCGGCGAGACGCCCGAGCTCGGCGACCTGATCGCCTATACGCGGCGCTTCGACATCCCGCTGATCGCGATGGTCGGCAAGGCGCCGTCGGCGCTGGCCGAGTCGGCCGACGTGGCGCTGGTGCTGCCGCGCGTGCCCGAAGCCTGCCCGCTCGGCCTGGCGCCGACGACCTCGACCACGCTGATGATGGCCCTCGGCGACGCGCTCGCCGTGGCGCTGCTCGAACGTCGCGGCTTCTCGGCCGACGACTATCGCCAGCTGCATCCGGGCGGCAAGCTCGGCGCGCGCCTGCTCAAGGTCGAGGACCTGATGCACAAGGGTCCGGAGATGCCGCTGATCGGCGCCGACGCCCGCATGTCGGACGCGGTTCTGGTGATGACCGAGAAGCGCTTCGGCTGCGTCGGCGTGGTCGAGCCGGCGAGCGCCAACGGCAAGCTGATCGGGCTGGTCACCGACGGCGACCTTCGCCGCCACATGGCGCCCGACCTGCTCGAGCAGAAGGTGCACGCGGTGATGACGCGCGGGCCGTGGACGATCGGCCCTCGCCTTCTCGCCGCCGAGGTGTTGAAGGAGATGAACGACCGCAAGCTCTATCGCGCCTTCGTCATCGACGACGGAAGGCCGGTCGGCATCGTCCACATCCTCGACCTCCTGCGCGCCGGGGTCGCTTAGAGCGCCGCCATGGCCGCGCAGCCGATCGCCCAGACCCCGACCAAGCCGACGCGCCCGACGCTGGCATCGGTCGCGCCGAGGCTCGGTCCGCTTTCGGTCGGACGGCGGATGTCGTCGCGCGCCGTCACCGTGCTCAAGGTGACGCTGCCGCTGATCGCTCTCGTGCTGCTGGGACTCGTGCTCGCCTGGCCGCAGCTCAACCCGGATCCGCGCGAGTTCCGCCTGGGCGCCACCAATCTCGGCGCCGACATCGCCGCCGACGCCTCCAAGATGATGAAGCCGCGCTATGTCGGCACCGACGAGAACAACCAGCCCTTCAGCGTGGTCGCGGAGACCGCGACCCATGCGGGATCGGCCGACCGCATCCTGCTGGCCAGTCCCAAGGCCGACGTGACGATGAAGGACGGAAGCTGGGTCGCGGTGAACGCGAAGGAAGGCCTCTACGACCGCATCGCCCAGACCCTCGGCCTGCGCGGCGACGTCCAGGTCTTCCACGACGCCGGCTACGACTTCCGGACCGAGGCCGCCGACATCGACATGGCCGCCGGCACCGCGCGCGGCGACAAGGCGGTCGAAGGCCAGGGGCCGTTCGGCCACATCTCCGCGCAGGGCTTCGAGATCCTGGACAAGGGCGGCCGCATCGTCTTCAGCGGCAAGGCGCGGCTCGAGCTTCGCCCGCAGGCGATGAAGGCGGCGAAGAAATGAGGATCGCGCTCGCCCTCCTCGCGGCACTGATGTCCTCGCCGGTCGCAGCACAGGGCCTCGGGCTCGCCGGCGGCAACTCCGACCAGCCGATCCAGGTCGATGCCGACCAGGGCATCGAATGGCGGCGAGACCAGAACGTCTATGTCGCCCGCGGCAACGCCACGGCGAGCCGCGGCGGCGTCACCGTCAAGGGCGACACGCTGACCGCCCGATATCGCGCCAAGGGCACCGACGGCGGCAGCGAGATCTACCAGCTCGAGGCCCAGGGCAATGTCCGCATCACCTCGGCCAACGAGAGCATCGTCGCCGACCGTGCGATCTACGACGCCGACCAGGGCGTGCTGGTGATGACCGGCAAGAACCTGAAGCTCACGACCCGGCAGGACGTGATCACCGCGCGCGACAGCCTCGAATACTGGGAGAAGCGCCAGCTCGCGGTCGCCCGCGGCGACGCCGAGGCGACCCGCGACAAGCGAAAGATCCGCGCCGACACGCTCTCCGCGCAGCTCGTCGAGGGCGCCAACAAGGAGCTGA
Source organism: Rhodospirillaceae bacterium (assembly GCA_016792585.1). Classification (GTDB taxonomy): domain Bacteria; phylum Pseudomonadota; class Alphaproteobacteria; order SHVZ01; family SHVZ01; genus SHVZ01. The sequence continues at coordinate 4,180 of JAEULB010000143.1, read as the reverse complement.
AGCTCCGCCGCGTCGACGCCTTCGGCAATGTCGACGTGCGCACCGACCAGGAAGTGGCGAAGGGCGAGAAGGGCGTCTATCAGATCGAGCAGGGCACCGCGACCCTGATCGGCAACGTCCGCATCACCCGCGGCCAGAACCAGCTGAACGGCGAGGTCGCCGAAGTGAACCTGAACACCGGCGTCTCCAGGCTGCTCTCCGGCCCGCAGAGCCGCACGCGCGCGCTCGTGGTGCCGAACCGCGAGCCGCAGCAGCCGCAAACGAAGCCCGGCGGATGAGCGACACACCTACCCCACGCCCCGGCCCGAAACTCGTCACCGCCAACGCAGGCCTGGTCGCACGCAACCTCGGCAAGCGCTTCAAGAAGCGGCCGGTGGTGCGCGACGTCTCGGTCACGGTGCAGCGGGGCGAGGTGGTGGGCCTGCTCGGCCCCAACGGCGCCGGCAAGACCACCTGCTTCTACATCATCACCGGGCTGATCGCCCCCGACTACGGCCTGATCCAGCTCGACGGCCAGGACATCACCGACCTGCCGATGTATCGCCGTGCCCGCCTCGGCATCTCCTACCTGCCGCAGGAGGCCTCGATCTTCCGCGGCATGACGGTCGAGGCCAATGTCCGCGCCGTGCTGGAAGTGGTCGAGCCGGAGCTCGACCGGCGTCAGGCGATGCTGGACGACCTGCTCGCCGAGTTCTCGATCAGCCATCTCAGGCGCACGCCGGCGCTGGCGCTCTCCGGCGGCGAGCGTCGCCGCGTCGAGATCGCCCGCGCGCTCGCCTGCCAGCCGAGCTTCGTGCTGCTCGACGAACCTCTCGCCGGCATCGACCCGATCGCGGTCAACGACATCCGCGACCTGATCAAGCACCTGAAGGACCGCGGCATCGGCGTCCTGATCACCGACCACAATGTCCGCGAGACGCTCGACATCGTCGACCGCGCCTACATCCTTCACGACGGCCGCGTGCTGATGGAAGGCCGGCCGAACGAGATCGTCGCGCACGAGGACGTGCGCCGGGTCTATCTCGGCGAACGCTTCTCGCTCTGAGCACCGCCTCATGACAGTCAATCAGCGCCTCGACCTTCGCCAGGCTCAGACGCTGGTGATGACGCCGCAGCTGCAGCAGGCGATCAAGCTGCTGCAGCTGTCGAACCAGGAGCTGTCGGAGTACGTCGAGCGCGAGATCGAGCAGAACCCGCTGCTCGAGCGCGACGACGGGCCGGAGCCCGACGTCTCCGAGCGCACCATCGACACCTTCGCCGACGGCGCCGACGCGCCCGCGCCGACGTCGTCCGACGTCTCCAGCGAGATCGCGCTGGGATCGAGCCTGCCGGAAGCGGCGGACTCCCCGGTCGATGCCGACGACGGCAATCTCTACGAGTCGGCGGAGGACTACACCTCCTGGCGGACGAACAGCGGCGGCGGCGACTTCGACGAGGACAACCGCAGCATCGAGGAGACGACGGCGGCGAAGCTGCCGACGTTGCGCGAGCACCTGTTCGATCAGCTCTCGGTCGACATCGAGGATCCGGTCGACCGCATGATCGGCACGCACCTGATCGACATGCTGGACGAGTCGGGATACCTGACCGGCGATCTGGAAGAGCTGGCCCAGCAATTGGGCTGCGGAATCGAGCGCGTTCACGCCACGCTGAAGCAGATGCAGCGCCTCGACCCGGCCGGCGTCTTCGCCCGCTCCCTCGGCGAGTGCCTGGCCTACCAGCTCGCCGAGCGCGGGCGGCTCGATCCGGCGATGCAGGCGATGCTCGATCGTCTCGATCTGCTCGCCAAGCGGGACCTCGGCCAGCTGATGAAGGTCTGCGGCGTCGACGCCGAGGACCTGAAGGAGATGATCGCCGAGATCAAGACGCTGAATCCGAAGCCGGGCTCGGCGTTCGACCAGTCACTGGTGCAGCCGGTGGTCCCCGACATCGTGATGCGCCCGCAGCCTGGCGGCGACTGGCTGATCGAGCTCAACTCCGAGACGCTGCCGCGCGTCCTGGTCAACACGCGCTACTACGCGCGCATCAGCAAGGACGCGAAGAAGAAGGAAGAGAAGGACTATCTCTCCGAGCGCTACCAGGCCGCCAACTGGCTGGTGAAGTCGCTGCACCAGCGCGCGACCACGATCCTGAAGGTCGCCGGCGAGATCGTCCGCCAGCAGGACGCCTTCTTCCGTCTGGGCATCCAGCACCTGAAGCCGCTGATCCTCCGCGACATCGCGGACGCGATCTCGATGCACGAGTCGACGGTCAGCCGCGTCACCACCAACAAGCACATGTCGACGCCGCGCGGCCTCTACGAGCTCAAGTATTTCTTCACCGCGGCGATCGCCTCGTCCAGCGGCGGCGAGGCGCATTCGGCCGAGGCCGTGCGCTCGCGCATCAAGATCCTGATCGACGCCGAGAAGGTCGAGGACGTGCTGTCCGACGACAAGCTGGTCGAGATGCTGCGCTCCGACGGCGTCGACATCGCCAGGCGCACCGTGGCCAAGTATCGCGAGGCGATGAAAATTCCCTCCTCCGTGCAACGCCGGCGCGAGAAGGCCATTCAGCTCTGAGATGGACACGCCCGACCGCCGCTACCGGCTGAACGGACGCCACGCGCTCGTCACCGGCGCGGCGACCGGGATCGGCCGCGCCATCGCCAAGCGCTTCGCCGAGGAAGGGGCGACCGTGGCGCTCAACTACTTCGGCGGCGGCGAGGCAGGTGCGGCGCTGGCGGAAGTGCAGGCGGCCTCGCGCGCCGCGGGCTTCGACCGTCCGCATCTGCTGATCGAGGCGGACGTCGCCGACAAGAACCAGGTCGATGCGATGGTGCTGAAGGCGATCGAGGCGATGGGCGGCCTCGACATCCTGGTCAACAATGCCGGGATCCAGGCCTATTCGCCGAGCGTCGATCTGGAGGAGACGGAGCTCCGCCGCATCCTCGACGTGAACCTGATGGGATCGTGGCACTGCGCGCAGGCGGCGATCCGCCACTTCCTGGCGTCGAAGCGGCCGGGCGTCGTGCTGTCGAACTCGAGCGTGCATCAGATCGTGCCGAAGCCGGGCTACCTCGCCTATTCGCTGAGCAAGGGAGCGATGGGCAACTTCACCCGCACCCTGGCGCTCGAATACGCCGACCGCGGGATCCGCGTGAACGCGGTCGGGCCGGGGGCGATCGACACGCCGATGAACGCCGGCTGGACCGGCGACCCGGGGAAGCGCCGCGCGGTCGAGGCGCATATCCCGATGGGCCGTGCCGGCACGCCGGAGGAGATGGCCGCGGTCTTCGCGTTCCTCGCCTCCGATGATGCGTCCTACATCACCGGCCAGACCCTTTATGCCTGCGGCGGGCTCACGCTTTACGGGGACTTCAAAACCGACTGGTCGTCGCAGACAGGCCCTTAGAATGGGCATATCTGGCGTGCTTGACTTGGGGGGACCCCCTCACTATGGTCCGCCGCCGCCGCCGGGACCCTGTCCATGTAGATCCGGGAGGGAGGCGGCGAGCGGTTGCTAAGAGCGCCACGGCGGACAGAAAAAGTCCTTCGATAACAGTTAGTTGGTTACCAGCCGACCGGGCCCGCCCGGGAGCGGCCGGGTTGGCTCAGGTGTTACCGCGGGATGCCTTGAGGACTAATGGGTTTGGGACAGCGCGTCATGGAGATCGCCCATCTCGTCACCCCGGCCGGCGTCGTGCCGAGCCTGAAGGCGACCAGCAAGAAGCAGGCCCTGCAGGAACTGTCGAAGAAGGCCGCGGACCTCTCCAGGCTCGACGAACGCGAGATCTTCGATGCGCTGATCGAGCGCGAGCGCCTGGGCACCACCGGGGTCGGCATGGGCATCGCGATCCCGCACAGCCGGTTCGCCAAGCTCGACCGGCTGGTCGGCCTGTTCGCCCGCCTCGACAAGCCGATCGCGTTCGATTCCGTGGACGAGCAGCCGGTCGACCTGATCTTCCTGCTGCTGGCGCCGGAAGCCGCGGGCGCCGATCACCTGAAGGCGCTGGCCCGCGTCTCGCGCCTGCTCCGCGACAAGTCGATGTGCGCCAAGCTCCGCGGATGCGACAGCGCGGATGCGATCTACGCGCTGCTGACCGAGACCCAGGCTTCCGCCGCCTAGCCGCCGTCTAGGGGCGGCCGCCCCGCCGGCGCTGGATTTCCTTGTCGGCGTCGTGGTCAACACTGAGTTGGATCGC
>JAEULB010000137.1 GCA_016792585.1 Rhodospirillaceae bacterium | reverse complement strand
CGGCGCCGGCTTCGCAGCCGTCGGAGCGGTCGAGGAGGTCTGCGCGGCGGCGGCGTTGGTCAGGGCCGGCTGGACTGCGAACAGGCCGAGAACGAATGCGAGGGGGAGGAGGATCTTGCGACGCATAGCGGGTACTCATTGGAAGGAAGTTGCGAGAATCGCAAGATACGCCGCTAATCTAAACAAACGCAAGGTTGGCAAGAATTCGCCGTCACTTTTTCTTGGGGTGTTACACGGCTGCCTCGGCTGGGGCCGGTAGATCTAGCGTCGCGGCCAGTCCACCGAGCCCGGACCGGCCCAAGGTGACATGGCCGCCATAAAGGAGGGTCAGGTCGCGGACGATGGCGAGGCCGTGGCCGCTGCCAGGCACCGATTCATCGAGCCGGCGGCCGCGCTGGAAGGCCTCGCCATGGAAAGCCTCGGGCATACCCGGGCCGTCGTCTTCGACCACGAGCGCCAGTCGTCCGGACTCGTTCGTCGCCGTCACCCGCACCCGGCTTCGGGCCCATTTGCAGGCGTTGTCCATCAGGTTGCCGGCCATCTCCTCGAGATCCTGCCGCTCGCCGCGGAACTGGACCTTGGCCTGCGCCTCGACGTCGATCTCCAGGTCGCGCTGCACGTAGATCTGGGCCAGCGTGCGCGAGAGCCCGTCGAGCACGTCGGCGACCGGCGTGCGCCGGTAAACGCCGCCCTCGGGGCCGGCCATGCTGGCGCGGGCGAGGTGGTGCTCCACATGCTTGCTCATCAGCGTCGTCTGGGTGCGCACCACGTCCGCCAGCGGGCCCTTGTCGATGCTGGCGCGCGCGGCCAGCACCGAGATCGGCGTCTTCAGCGCATGCGCCAGGTTGCCGACATGGGTGCGGGCGCGCTCCATCACGGTCGCGTTGTGGCGGACGAGCTGGTTGATCTCGTCGACCAGCGGCTGCAGCTCGCCCGGATAGTTGCCGGCGATCTCCGTCGCCTGGCCCGCGCGGACCTGGGTCAGCGCGCGGCCGACGGCGGCGAGCGGCCGGAGCCCCACGCGGATCTGGACGACGACGGCGACCAGGAGGCCGACGCCGAGCAGGGCGAGCGCCGCCGAGACCGACCCGGCGAAGCGGCTCGCGTGCTCCTCGATCTCGGACCGGTCGACCGCGACCGAGAAGGTGAAGGGCGCCAGGGCGCCGGGCATCAGCAGGGTCCGGGTCAGCACGATCAGCTGCTGGTCGTCCGGCCCCTCGACCTGGACCGGGTCCGGGTTCGGCGCCATCGGCAGCGACTCGTCGCCGAGCGAGCGCGAGCGGAGCGTGTAGCCGTCGGCGACGAAGATCTGCCAATAGACGCCCGATCTGAGCTCCTGATAGCGGATGTCCCCATGGAGGCGCTGCAGGACCGGCCTGCCGTCGGAAGTGACCGAGGTCGCGCCGATCAGGGCGCCCAGTCGGGTTTCGGCATCGCGCCGGACGTCGAAGTCGACGCGGTCGCTCAAGGCGGCGTCGAGAAGGACGCCGGCCGCGACGAGGCTGACGACGATCCAGATCCCTGCGGCCAGGACGAGCCGGCCGACCAGGGATCTAGGCAGTGCCCGCCACACCGCGTTCGGTCGGGTGGGAGATCAGGTAGCCCTGGCCGCGAACGGTGGTGATCAGGTCGGATCCGAGCTTCTTGCGAAGCCGCCCGATGAACACCTCGATCAGGTTCGAATCCTTGTCGTAGGCATGGTCGTAGATGTGCTCGGCCAGCTCCGAGCGCGACACGGTCCGGCCCATGTTCCGCATCAGGTAGGAAAGGATCTTGTATTCCTGGCCCGAGAGGCGGACCAGGTCGCCGGCGTTGGTGACGCGATGGCTCTGGGTGTCGAGCATCACGTCGTTCCAGCGCAGCACCGCCTTGGCGCCGCCGGCCGTCCGCCGGAGGATGGCGCGAAGCCGCACCAGGACCTCCTCTACCTGGAAGGGCTTGGTCACGTAGTCGTCGGCGCCAGCCTCGAATCCCGCGATCTTGTCGCCCCAGCGCGAGCGCGCGGTCAGCACCAGCACCGGCATGTCGCGGCGCTCGGCCCGCCAGCGCTTCAGCACCGAAAGCCCGTCGACGGTGGGCACGCCGAGATCGAGCACGACCGCGTCGAAATCGTCCTCGGCGCCGCGGGCGAGCGCCTCCGCCCCGTCGGTCGTGAGCTCGACCTGATAGGCGTCGCGCTTCAGGGCCTCGGCCAGGTGCGGGCCGAGTTCGGGATCGTCTTCGACGACGAGGATGCGCATCTGGCTAGCGGGCCAGCAGGCCGACGATCAGCGCGGCGGTCATGCCGCCGGCGGCGAAGACGCCTACGAGGCCCGAGAGGTCTTTGAGCTTCCGAAGCATTTATCCGAGTCCGGTCGATCCACTGCAAATGTCCGTGAACTCTATCATAATCCTTCCGCCCTCTGGAACCCCGTGAGGCCCTTTCGGGATCCGTGGCCGGCGCCCCGGGGCCTTGCGTGGCGGGGGAATGCAAAGGTGTGGTACTTATTGGTATTTCCGTGATATGAGCGGACGTTAGGGGCGGTATTGCGGAAGGCGCGAAAGCCAGAATAGGGCGAGTGGATGCGCGGCCAAGTTACGAATCCGAATGCAAGCGTCGTAGACGTATTTGCGAAAGAATTCGCCAAGTTCCTCAATCGGGTGCAGAACCAGCACGCCGACATGCTCGGCTCGTTCCTGATCGACAGCGAGTGGGAAAAGTACAAGCCCGACGCCAGCACGGTCGTTAAGTCGTTCGAGCTTTCTGGCTATGCGATCGCGCCCAAGGATCCGTCGGAAGTGATGGTCGGCAAGGCCGACGCTTCCTTCCAGGCCAACCGCTCGCTGCTCGGCCCCCGCGGCTTCCGCACATATGTCAGCACGATCTGGCGGGCGATGATCGAGGCGTGGTCGACCACGCGTGACCCGCAGCTGACGACCGACATCCTGTCGATGGCGCTCGCGCGCGCGTCCAGCCCCGGCCGGCGAGACGTCAGCATGATGGACAATTCCTACCGGCGCTTCTCGAAGACCTCTCAGGAGATCCTCAACGATCTTGAGAAGGGTGGCTTCATGATCCTGCCGGACGAGGCGACGCCGCACATGGTGGCGGCCGCGGTCGCGCAGACCGCCGAGCATCGCGCCAACGCCAAGGCGATCGGCGCCGATCCGAAGTACCTGAAGGCGATGTACGAGAACATGCTCGCCGCCCGCCCGAAGGAATGCCGGCCGCTCGACTGAAGGCCGGCGTCGGAGGTTTCTAGCTCTTCTTCTTGAAAGCCGACGCGAGCGTCTTCATCGCGTGTGCATGCTTGACCGAAGCCTCGGCCGGCTTCGGCGCCGGCTGCGGGATCGCCGGCTCGATCCGCCGCTTTCCCGCCTTCTCCTGAAGCGCGTCGATCACCAGGTCGATCGCGGTTCCCTTGATCTTGGCGCGCGCGCTCTTGCTCGGGCGTGCGGTCGTCCGCTGGATCGCGAGCCGGCAGATGTTGGGAAGGAAGGGACGGATCAGGGCGCCCTTCAGACGGGCGTCGTCGCCGCACCAGAGCTCCAGGAGCTCGGCCGCCCGCTGTTGATCGCCATCGGCCTGGGCCAGCGCGTCCCGGGCCTTGCGCTCGACGTACTCGCTCATCTCTCTAGGGCCCCGTCGCTATTGCGGCCAGCGCTGGCGAAGCTACCATGATTCGCCCGCTGCCAACGACTTAAGCCCGGGAGCCCTTCGATGCCCGCACCCTCAGCCACGATCGACGGCCTCGACCACTTCACAATCACCACGTCCGACCTCGCCCGTTGCCGCTCCTTCTACATGGACGTGCTGGGCCTGACCGAAGGCGATCGGCCGCCGCTCGGATTCCCGGGGCACTGGCTCTATGCCGGGGGCCGGGCGATCCTGCACCTCGTCGGCGACGGCGGCGCGGTCAGGAAGAGCGGCCGCGAATCGGACGAGCACGGCTTCGACCACATCGCGCTCGCCGCCCGCGGCATGACCGAGCTCGCCCAGCGCCTCAAGGCCCGCGGCATCGCCTTCGAGAGCCGCGAGGTTCCGGGCCGGCCGCGCAAGCAGATCTTCTTCGTCGATCCGGACGGCGTGAAGGTCGAGCTACAATTCGACGCGAGGATCGAAGCCGGGGGCTGACGGTAGCTGCGCGTCGTCGCGGAATCGGTCTAGCATCGACGCGAACCGACGGGAGGCGTCCATGTTCCGCCTAGCCTTGGTACTCCTGCTTGCCATTGTCGCGCCGGTGTCGGCGCAGCCCGCCGACGACATCCTCGCGACCGTCGTCAAGGTCGACGTCAAGGTGCCGCCGACCGCGCGCAGCGCCGCCACGCTCGGCACCGAGCGGCACGGCCATGGCGTCGTCATCGGCAAGGACGGGCTGATCGTCACCATCGGCTACCTGGTCCAGGAAGCGAGCGAGATCGAGGTGACCGGACCGTCCGGCAAGCCCGTCTCGGCGACGCTCGTGGGATACGACTACGAGACCGGCTTCGGCCTGGTCCGTTCGGCGATCCCGATCGCGGTCAAGCCGATCGAGCTCGGTGACTCCTCCGAGCTCGCCGAGCGCCAGCAGGTGCTGGTCGCGACCCACGGCGGCTACAAGTCGGCGACGGCGGCCGTGGTGGTCTCGCGCCGCACTTTCGCGGGATACTGGGAATACCTGCTCGAGAACGCGATCTTCACCTCGCCCCCGATCTCCGAGTTCGGCGGCGCGGCCCTGTTCGGCGGCGACGGAAGGCTGATGGGCATCGGATCGCTGTTCGTCGGCGATGCGTATCGCGGCGGCGATCGCAATCTTCCCGGCAACATGTTCGTGCCGATCGATCGCCTGAAGCCGATCCTCGACGAGATGGTCAAGCACGGCCGGCCGCAGAGCCCGCCGAAGCCATGGCTCGGCCTCACCTCGGAAGAGCATCGCGGGCGGGTCTTCATCGTCCGAGTCGCGCCGGACAGTCCGGCGGCCAAGACCGGGCTCCGGCCAGGGGATCTGGTCGTGTCGGTCGCCGGCCAGCCGGTCGAGGGCCTCGAAAGCTTCTACCGACGGATCTTCTCGGTCGGTCCGGCGGGATCGAAGATTCCGCTCAAGATCCTGAAAGGACAGGATTTTGTGGATATAACGGTGCCTTCGGCCGACCGCTACAGCTATATCAAGAACGGGCCGACCTATTAAGTTGTCTCCGTGACCTGAGCTTGTTCGCACCCGCGATAGCAATTATATTGCGTCGCAGCACGACCCCTCTCCGCGGTGCGATATGAATGGCCAGGGCTACTACCTCGAAGACCTCAAGGTCGGGATGACGGCTTCCTATGCGAAGACCGTCACCGAGGCCGACGTGGTCCTGTTTGCCGGCATTTCCGGCGACACGAACCCTGTCCATATGAACGAGGAGTTCGCGAAGGAGACGATGTTCCAGGGGCGGATCGCCCACGGGATGCTGTCGGCGAGCTTCATCTCGACCGTGCTCGGCACCAAGCTGCCGGGGCCTGGGGCGATCTACCTCAGCCAGAATCTGAAATTCAAGGCGCCCGTCCGTGCCGGCGATACCGTCTCGGCGACGGCGACGATCACCGACATCGTCGCGGAGAAGAAACGGGTGGTGATGCAGACCACCTGCTCGGTCCGGAACCAGGTCGTCCTCGAGGGCGAGGCGATCGTCATGGTGCCGGCGAGGAGCTGATTCCACATGGGAATTTCCAGCCTAAATCGTTGACTTCGGAGGCGGCGGCGGTCGACAAAGAGCCGCGCAGCCGAAGGACGTGCATGCAGGTTTTCGAGAATCCGGAGGCGCTGCCCCCGCCGTTCAGGGGCGGCGTGGTCGCCGTCGGCAATTTCGACGGCGTGCATCCCGGCCATGCGCAGCTGATCCGCACCGCCATCGACCGCGCGCGAGCCGAGGGCCGGCCTGTCGGCGTGCTCACCTTCGAGCCGCACCCGAAGGCCGTGTTCAGGCCGGATGCGCCGCCCTTTCGGCTGACGCCCTGGCCGGTCAAGCGGCGGCTCCTCGCCGAGCTCGGCCTCGACATCGCGGTTGTGCTGACCTTCGACCGCGACTTCGCCTCCCGTACGGCCGAGACCTTCATCGACAGGACGCTGGTCGACGCGCTCGGCGTCGGTCATGTCGTCGTCGGATACGACTTCTGCTTCGGCCGCGGCCGCGCCGGCACCGGCGAGACGCTGATCGAGGCTGGCAAGTCGAAGGGCTTCGGCGTCACGCGCGTGGAGAAGATCAAGGGCGCGGACGGCGAGGCATTCTCGTCGTCGCGCATCCGCCACCTGATCGCCGAGGGCGATGTCCGCTCCGCCGCCCGCCTGCTCGGCCGGCCGTTCGAGATCGAGGCCGTGGTCGAGCGCGGCGACCGGCTCGGCCGCGAGCTGGGCTTTCCGACCGCCAATCTCAGGCTCGGCGAAGCGCTGCGACCCGCCTTCGGCATCTACGCGGCGCAGGCGCTGATCGACGGACGCTGGCGCGACGCCGCGGTCTCGCTCGGAATACGCCCGACCGTGGCCGATCGCGGCGTGCTGCTCGAAGCCCATGTGCTGGACTACACGGGCGACCTCTACGGCAAGACGCTGCGAATTAGGCTGATCGACTACCTCCGGCCGGAGGCGAAGTTCCCTGATCTCGACGCGCTTAGGCGCCAGATCGCCGAGGACTGCCGCCTCGCCCGTCAGCGGCTGGCCCTCGCCGCCGCCTCCTGATCTCGATGAGACGCTAGAGATGAACGACGCAACCAAGACCGACTACAAGAACACCGTCTTCCTGCCGAAGACCGAGTTCCCGATGCGCGGCGACCTCGCCAAGCGCGAGCCCGAGCACCTGAAGCGCTGGAACGAGATGGACCTGTGGGGGAGGCTCCGGAAGGACTCTGCCGGCCGCGAGAAGTTCATCCTTCATGACGGCCCGCCCTACGCGAACGGCCACCTCCACATCGGCCACGCGCTCAACAAGATCCTGAAGGACGTGATCAACCGTTCCCAGCAGATGCTGGGCAAGGACGCCAACTACGTCCCGGGCTGGGACTGCCACGGCCTTCCGATCGAATGGAAGATCGAGGAGGAGTATCGCGCCAAGGGCCAGGACAAGGACGCGGTGCCGATCGCCGAGTTCCGCAAGGTCTGCCGCGACTTCGCCGACAAGTGGATCGACATCCAGCGCGACGAGTTCCGACGCCTCGGCGTCGAGGGCGACTGGAAGAATCCCTATCTCACCATGTCGTACCAGGCCGAGGCGCAGATCGTGCGCGAGATCGGCAAGTTCCTGATGAACGGCGGCCTCTACCAGGGCGCGCGGCCGGTGATGTGGTCGGTGGTCGAGAAGACGGCGCTCGCCGAGGCCGAGATCGAGTATCACGACCACAAGTCGGCGACTATCCACACGGTCTTCAAGGTGATCAAGCCGTCGAAGCCGGCACTCGACGGGGCCTCGATCGTCATCTGGACGACGACGCCCTGGACCATTCCCGGCAACCGCGCGCTCGCCGTCGGCGAGGCGTTCGACTATGCCGTGGTCGAGGTCAAGGCGGTCGGCGAGGGCGCCTTCGTCAAGGCGGGTGCGAAGCTCGTGGTCGCCGAGGCGCTGATCGCGTCGCTCGCCGCCGCGGCGAAGATCACCGAGCACGCGGTCGTGGGCAGGCTCAAGGGCAGCGAAATCGTCGGGTCGGTGACTGCGCATCCGCTGCGCGGCCACGGCTACGACTTCGACGTCCAGGTCTTCGCTGGCGACTTCGTCACCACCGATGCCGGCACCGGCATCGTCCATATCGCGCCGGGCGCCGGCGTCGACGACTTCGAGCTCGGCCGCAAGCATGGCGTCGAGGCGGCGCAGATCGTCGGCGACGACGGCGCCTACTACGATCACGTGCCGCTGTTCGCGGGCAAGCGCGTCTACACGCCCGACGGCAAGACGGGCGATGCCAACGGCGCCGTCATGAAGGCGCTGATCGAGGCCGGCACGCTGGTCGCCAAGGGATCGCTGGTTCACTCCTACCCGCACTCCTGGCGGTCGAAGGCGCCGCTGATCTTCCGCAACACGCCGCAGTGGTTCATCTCGATGGAGACGAACGATCTCCGGAGGATCGCCCTCAAGTCGATCGACGAGACGCGCTTCGTGCCGGGCAGCGGCCGAAACCGGCTCTTCTCGATGATCGAGCAGCGTCCCGACTGGTGCATCTCGCGCCAGCGCGCCTGGGGCGTTCCGATCGCGGTCTTCGTCGACAAGAAGACGCGCCAGCCGCTGCGCGACCAGGCCGTGGTCGACCGCATCGCCCAGGCTTTCGAAGCCGAGGGCGCGGACGCCTGGTACACCAGCGATCCGAAGCGCTTCCTCGGCAATGCCTATAATCCCGACGACTACGAGCAGGTAAAGGACATCGTCGACGTCTGGTTCGACTCAGGCTCGACCCATGCCTTTTGCCTGGAGCAGCGGCCCGACCTGCAATGGCCGGCTTCGCTATACCTCGAAGGCTCGGACCAGCATCGCGGCTGGTTCCACTCCTCGCTGCTGGAATCCTGCGGCACCCGCGGCCGCGCGCCGTACGACGCGGTCCTGACCCATGGCTTCGTCATGGACGAGCAGGGCCGCAAGATGTCGAAGTCGATGGGCAACGTGACCGCGCCGCAGGAGGTGATCGACAAGTTCGGCGCCGACATCCTGCGTCTCTGGGTGGTCAGCTCTGACTATTCGGAGGATCTCCGCATCGGCGCCGAGATCCTGAAGCACCAGTCCGAGCACTACCGGCGGATGCGCAACACGCTCCGCTACCTGCTGGGCGCGCTCGACGGCTACTCCGCTGCCGAGGCGGTCGAGCCGAATGACATGCCGGAGCTCGAGCGCTGGGTGCTGCACCGCCTGGCGGAGCTCGACAAGATCGTCAGGAAGTCGGTCGACGACTTCGACTTCCACACGCTCTTCACCCAGCTCCACGCCTTCGCCGCGGTCGATCTCTCGGCCTTCTACTTCGATGTCCGCAAGGACGCGCTCTATTGCGACAAGCCGTCGAGCCTCCGTCGCCGCGCCGCACGCACGGTGATGGACAGTATCCTTTCGTGCCTCACCGCGTGGCTCGCCCCGGTCCTCTGCTTCACCGCCGAGGAGGCGTGGCTGCACCGCGCCGGCGCGGTCTCCGACGACACCAGCGAGAGCGTGCATCTCCGCGTCTTCCCGACGGTGCCGGCATCCTGGCGCGACGATGCGCTGGCTTCCAAGTGGGGGGTCATCCGCGATATCCGCCGCGTCGTCACCGGAGCGCTCGAGCTCGAACGCGCGGCGAAGCGTATCGGCGCGTCGCTGCAGGCGGCGCCGGCGGTCTATCTGACGCCCGCGCAGATGTCGGCGCTGAACGGCCTGGACGCTGCCGAGATCGCGATCACCTCCGGCGTGAAGCTCATGGTCGGGGAGGGGCCGGCCGAAGCCTTCCGCCTCGCTGACGTCGCCGGCGTCGCCGTCGTGCCGGGCCTCGCCGAAGGCCATCGCTGCGAGCGCTGCTGGAAGGTGCTGCCGGAGGTCGGAGGCAAGGGCAAGCCACTCTGCCGGCGTTGCGACGACGCGGTGGCGGCATGAACGTGGCGCTGCAGCGGCTCAAGTTCGGGCTGGGCGTGGCGCTCGCGGTCGTGGCGCTCGACCAGGCGTTGAAGGCCTGGATGCTGAAGCTCGTCTTCGATCCGCCGCGGGTGATCGAAGTGACGCCGTTCTTCAACCTGGCACCGGCCTGGAACCGGGGCGTCAGCTTCGGGCTGCTCGCCCACGACTCGCCGTGGGCGCCGTGGCTGCTGGCCGGGCTCGCTGTCGCGATCGTGATCTTCCTCTTGCGCTGGCTCAGCCGGGCGGAGAGCACCTGGGTGGCGATCGCCCTCGGGCTCGTGCTCGGCGGGGCGATCGGCAACGCGATCGACCGGCTACGCTTCGGCGCGGTCGTGGATTTCCTCGATTTCCACCTGGGCGGATGGCACTTCTGGGCCTTCAATTTGGCGGATTCGGGGATCACTGTCGGGGCGGCCGGGCTGCTCCTGACCAGTCTCTGGGCGGAGCGCTTGTCCCGGCTCGCCGAGCGGCCTAAATAGGGAACTGACATGCGCGCGACCTACCGCCCATTTCGTTTCGGGCCGATTCGCCTCCTGGCGCTGCTGCCGGCGCTGCTCCTGCTTGCCGGCTGCGGCGAGGAGATGCGCAAGCAGTTCGGCCTCGGCAAGAACGCACCCGACGAGTTCCAGGTAGTGCGCCGGGCGCCCTTGAGCCTGCCGCCCGATTTCTCGCTGAGGCCTCCGCAGCCGGGCGCCGTCCGCCCGCAGGAAGGCTCGACGTCCGACCAGGCGCGCTCGACCGTGCTCGGCCAGACCGACCAGGCGCCGGCCGCGCCGCCGGTCGACCCGGCCGCACCCTCGGCGAGCCCTCGCTCGCCGGTTTCCGCCTCCATAATCGGCGGCGCCGCGCCGCCGGCCCGTGCCCAGACCCAGCCGGCCGCTGCCGTGGCGCGTCCGGCGCCCGAGCCGCCGGGGCCGAGCCGCGCCGAGGTCGCCCTCCTCCGCCAGGCAGGCGCGGCCGACACGCCGCCCAACATCCGCACCATGATCAGCGAGGACCTGACCCGGCTCGCCGAGGCGGACTCGCGCTTCATCGACAAACTGCTGGTCTGGCAGAAGAAGGAACCGCCGACGGCGGTGGTCGTGGACGCGAAGAAGGAAACCCAGCGCCTGCAGGAGAACGCGGCGCTCGGCAAGCCCACGACCGACGGCACGACGCCGACGATCACACGTAAGAAGAAGGGTCTCCTCGAAGGTCTCTTCTTCTGACATTGCGGCCGCGTCGGGGGAGGCGGCCAGGAGCTCCTAACGAATGCGGACTCTCTTGCTGCTCCTCGCCCTCGCGGCCTTCGGCCTGGAGGGACGGGCCGAAGCCCAGGTCTATCGCCCGGAAACCTTCACGCTCCCCAACGGGCTCGAGGTCATCGTCGTCGACAACCCGCGGGTGCCGGCCGTCTCGGTGATGGTCTGGTATCGCTGCGGCTCGGCGGACGAGCCGCTCGGCAAGGGCGGAATCGCGCATTTCCTCGAACACCTGATGTTCAAGGGCACGCCGACGGTGGGCCAGGGCGAATACGCCAAGACGATCTCGCGCGAGGGCGGCACCCAGAATGCGCTCACATCCTATGACTACACGGGATACTGGGCCGAGGTCGCTTCCGACCGGCTCGAGATGATTCTCCAGCTCGAAGCCGACCGCATGATCAACCTCGAGCTCACCGAGGCCCAGGTGACGGCCGAGCGCGACGTGATCCTGGAGGAGCGCTCACAGGTGGTCGACAACCGGCCGTCCTCGCAGCTCGGCGAGCAGGCGCGCGCCCTCCTCTACCAGCACTATCCCTATCGCCTGCCGGTGATCGGCTGGCGGCACGAGATGCAGAAGCTCTCGCGCCAGGACGCGCTCGACTGGTATCGCCGCTACTACACGCCGAACAACGCGATCCTGGTGGTGGCCGGCGACGTCAGCGTCGCGAGGTTGAAGCCGCTGGTCGAGAAGCATTTCGGCCCGATCGCCGCCCGTCCGGTTCCGGAGCGCTGGCGTCCGTCGGAGCCGCCGGCGCGTGTCGCCCGCCGGCTCACGATGAAGAGCGAGCAGGCCGGCACGGCTTCCTTCTCGCGCATGCATCAGGCGCCGAGCTACATCTACGGCGACACCTCTCAGGCCTATGCGCTGCAGGTGCTAGCCGAGCTGTTCGGAGGCAGCACCACCAGCCGGCTCTATCGCCAGCTCGTCGTCGACCAGGGGCTCGCGACATCGGCCGGCGCCTACTACGAGGCATCCACGATCGGCCCGGGCAGCTTCGGCTTCTACGTCTCGCCCCGCCAGGGCAAGACGGTCGAGGAAGCGGAAGCCGCGCTCGACCAGGCGATCGAGAAGCTTCTCGCCGACGGTCCGACCGAGGACGAGGTTGCCCGCGCCAAGCAGCGGCTCGCCGCCGCCGCGGCCTTCGCCCGCGATTCACTGCGCGGACCGGCGATGGCGCTCGGCGCCGCCCGCGCCATCGGCCGCACCATCGAGGATGTCGAGGCCTGGCCCCGGCGCATCGAGGCGGTGACGCGCGACCAGGTGATCGCTGCGGCGCGCGCCGTGATCAAGATCGAGACCTCGGTCACCTCGATCCTGCTGCCGAAGCCGACGAGCTGAAGGAGAACAACCATGCGATTCATCCTGGTTCTCCTCTCGGTTCTCTTCGCGCTGCCGTCGGCGGCGATGGACGTGCAGGAGGTCAAGAGCCCTTCCGGCCTCGTCGCCTGGTTCGTCCGCGACACGACGATCCCGGTCATCGCGGTCGAGATCTCGATCGGCGGTGGATCGATCGCCGATCCGGCCGGCAAGGAAGGCCTCGCTGTTCTCGCGACCGATCTCCTGACCGAAGGTGCGGGGCCCTACGACGCCCAGGCCTTCGCCGCGAAGGCCGAGGACGGCTCGATCAGCATCGACCTCAATGCCGGCAGCGACTTCATCCGCGGCGGCTTCCGCGCGCCTTCGGCGAACGCCGTCGAGGCGTTCCGGCTCCTGGGCCTGATGCTTGCCGAGCCGCGCTTCGCCGCGGCCGACATCGATCGCGTCCGCCAGCAGCACATCAGCGGGCTCAGCCGCGAGGAGCGCGATCCGCGCACGCTGGCGAGCCGAGCCTGGTACTCGGCGGCATATCCCGAGCATCCGTACGGCCGGTCGAACAAGGGAACGGCCGCCTCGCTCGCGGCGGTGACGCGCGACGACATGGTCGCCTTCGCCAAGGCCCGGATCGCCCGCGACAACATCAAGATCGGCGTGGTCGGCGACATCGACGCTGCCACCGTCGCCAAGCTGCTCGACGACACCTTCGGCGCGCTGCCGGCCAAGGCGGCGCCGGCCGAGGCCAAGTCGGTCCCGCCGGCGGCGACCGGCGACGTGTTCGTGATCGAGCGGCCGGTGCCGCAGTCGGTCGTGCTGTTCGGCCAGCCCGGCATTGCCCGCAGCGATCCCGACTTCATGGCGGCCTACCTGCTCAACCAGATCCTCGGCGGCGGCGGATTCGGCTCGCGGCTGATGGACGAGATCCGCGAGAACCGCGGCCTCACCTACGGCATCTACACCTATCTCTCGACGCCCAAGCGCTCGGGCACCTGGATGGGATCGGTCTCGGCCGACAACGCCAAGGTCGCCGAGGTGATCCGGCTGGTGCGCGAGGCATGGCAGAAGCTGAAGGACGAGGGCGTCACGCCCGAGGAGCTCGACAACGCCAAGCGCTACATGACCGGCTCCTACGCCCGCGGCTTCGCGACATCGCGCGGCATCGCCGGCGCGCTGGTCGGCTGGCAGGAAGAGAACATGGGCATGGACTATGCCCAGCGCCGGAATGCGCTGATCTCCGCGGTGACGCTTGCCGACATCAACCGGGTGGCGAAGCGGCTGGTCGAACCCGACAAGCTGATGTTCTCTATCGTCGGCAAGCCGCAGGGCGTGACGCCGACGAAGCCGACGCCGGCGCGCGGATAGACGAATGGCGATCCGCCGTCTCTCCGAGTCGATCGTCAACCGCATAGCCGCCGGCGAGGTGGTCGAGCGGCCGGCGAGCGCGGTCAAGGAGCTGGTCGAGAACGCGCTCGATGCCGGCGCCAGGCACATCGACATCACCGTCCGCGATGGCGGCCAGAGCCTGATTTCGGTCGCCGACGACGGACACGGCATCCCCAAGGACGAGCTGGCGCTCGCGCTTGAGCGCCACGCGACCTCGAAGCTGCCGGACGACGACCTCTGGTCGATTTCGACGCTGGGCTTCCGCGGCGAGGCGCTGCCGTCGATCGCCTCGGTCAGCCGGCTGACCTTGGCGAGCCGCCCGAAGGGTGCGGGCGAGGGCTGGAAGATCCAGGTCGAGGGCGGAGCCATGGGCGCGGTCGAGCCGGCAGCACTCGCCGAAGGCACGCGGGTCGAGGTGCGCGATCTCTTCTTCGCCACGCCGGCGCGGCTCAAGTTCCTGAAGACGCCGCGCACCGAGCTCGATCATGCGGTCGACTGGGTACACAGGTTGGCGATGGCGCATCCGCATGTCGCCTTCACGCTGACCGACGGCACGCGGACGCCGGTGCGCCTGGCCGCGGCGCTGTCCAGGCTCGACCGCCTGGCGCAGATACTCGGGCGCGACTTCGCCGCCAACGCGCTGACGATCGATGCCGAGCGCGACGGCGTGCGCCTTTCGGGCCACGCCAGCCTGCCGACGCTGAACCGCCCGACCAGCCGCGAGCAGTATCTGTTCGTCAACGGCCGCGCCGTCCGCGACAAGCAGCTGCTCGGTGCGGTGCGCGCCGCCTACATGGATTTCCTCGCCTCCGACCGCCATCCGGTGCTGGCACTGTTCATCGATGTGCCGGCATCCGAGGTCGACGTGAACGTGCATCCGGCGAAGACCGAGGTGCGCTTCCGCGACTCCGGCGGCGTGCGTGGCCTGGTCGTCGGCGGGCTCAAGCATGCGCTGGCCGCGGCGGGCCATCGTGCGGCGACCACGGTCGCGAGCTCGACGATCGCCTCGTTCCGGCCGGGCGGCGGCGGCTACTCGATCCCGCCGTCGCTCGCGCGCGGCATGGCAGAAGCTGCTGCCACATACCAGGCACCGCTGATGCGGACGACGCCATCGATGCCGGCGCCTGCCCCCGAAGCCGCGAGCGCGGACGCCGACCAGCCGCTCGGCGCGGCGCGCTGCCAGGTGCATGGCACCTACATCGTCGCGCAGACCGCCGATGGACTCGTAATCGTCGACCAGCACGCGGCCCATGAGCGCCTCGTCTACGAGCGCATGAAGGCGTCGCTCGCCAATGGAGGGATCAAGCGCCAGGGATTGCTGCTGCCCGAGGTCGTCGAGCTCGGCGATGCCGGTGCGGCGCGTCTCGTCGAGCGCAGGGACGAACTCGCCGAGCTCGGCCTCGTGCTGGAGGCCTTCGGCCAGGGCGCGGTCGTCGTCCGCGAGACGCCGGCGCTTCTGGGCCAGGCCGACGTCGCCGGCCTGGTGCGCGACCTCGCCGACGAGCTGCAGGAGTTCGACCAGGCCCTGACGCTCAAGGACCGGCTGGCCGATGTCTGCGGCACGCTCGCCTGCCACGGCTCGGTCCGTGCCGGTCGGCGGCTGGCGCCGTCGGAGATGGACGCGCTGCTCCGCCAGATGGAAGTGACGCCGCATGCCGGGCAGTGCAATCATGGCCGGCCCACATATGTCGAGCTCAAGCTCGCCGACATCGAACGCCTGTTCGGACGCAGATGAGAGGATCCGGGCAATGAAGAAGCTCTTCGCCCTTCTGCTCTCCTTCGCCGTCATCGGCGGCGCGCTGGCGCCGGTCGATGCCTACGCCCAGGAAAAGAAGAAGAAGAAGGGCGGCGACGAGATGACTTATGAGCGGAAGCTGCCCGCCAACTTCGCGCCCTTCGGGCCCTACACGGTCACCAACTACCAGGAAGGCAAGTTCTTCGAAGGCCGGGTCTCGATCGCGATCGAGGCGATCGACGTGACCGCCCGCGGCGTGATCTGGCAGAACAAGCAGTTGGTGAACGGCATCATCCAGCCGCTGGCGGTGAAGCTGTTCGAACAGGGCCGGCCGACGCCGTCCAGGATCGAGACGTTCAAGAAGGAAGCCGGGGCCAGGCTCGACGCCCGCTTCAAGGACAAGATCAAGATGATCTATGTCAGGGAAGTGATGGGCTGAGGCCCGGCCTCGCCCGGCGCCTTCGCCAGCACCACACGCGCCGCACCATAGCGGCGCTCGTCCAGGATCTCGAACCCCTCGGGGGCGGCGAAATCCTCCTTCGCCGCGACCTCGATCGAGACCAGCGCGCCTGAAGTTATCCAGCCGCCGTCGAGAAGGCCCGAGAGCGCCGGCGCCGCCAGGCCCGAGCGATAGGGTGGATCCAGCAGCACGAGGCTTGCCGGCAGGGTCGGCCCGTCGATCGCGGTGCCGGGATGGGTCGCATCGCGCGCGATCACCGTCGCCCGGCCGGCGAGGCCGAGCTTGCCGAGGTTGAGGCGGATCGCGGCGAGCGCCTGCGGCAAGGTCTCGACGAAGGTGCAGTGTGCGGCGCCCCTGGACAGTGCCTCGATGCCGAGCGCGCCGGATCCGGCGAAGACGTCGAGCACCAGCGCCCCTTTCAGCGGCCGCCCGTCGCGATGCTCGAGGATGTTGAACAGCGCCTCGCGCGCGCGGTCCGAGGTCGGGCGGACGTCCAGGCCCTCGGGCGCTTCGAGCGCGCGGCGCTTGAGGCTACCGCCGACGACGCGCATCGCGCTGGCGCCCTTGCGCCGGCTCGCGGGCGGGCTTCGGCTTGTCGGCCGGCTTCGCGGGCGGCGCCTTCGGGCCGGGAAGGCCCAGCTGCTCGCGCAGCACCTTCTTCTGCACCTCGTCGATCTCGCCGGGCTGGAGCTGGCCCAGCTGGAACGGGCCGTAGGCGACGCGGATCAGGCGCGTGACCGGAAGGCCCAGATGCTCCATCACCCGGCGCACCTCGCGGTTCTTGCCTTCCTTGAGCGACAGCGTCACCCAGGCATTGGTGCCCTGCTCGCGGTCGAGCGCCGCCTCGATCGGCCCGTAGCGCACACCCTCCACGGTGATGCCCTTGGCGAGCTCGGCAAGGGCAGCCGGATCGACGCGGCCATGGACGCGCACGCGATAGCGGCGGGTCCAGCCGGTGTCCGGCAGCTCCATCTTGCGCGCGAGCTCGCCGTCGTTGGTGAGCAGGATCAGGCCTTCGGAGTTGTAGTCGAGCCTTCCGACCGAGATCACCCGCGGCATCCCGGGCGGCAGGCTGTCGAACAGCGTCGGCCGCCCCTCGGGATCGCGATGCGTGGTCATCACGCTTCTGCCCTTGTGGTAGCGCCAGAGGCGCGGCGGCTGGATGTCGGGCAGCGGCTTGTCGTCGACCAGGATCACGTCGTCCGGGCCGACCACGGTCGCGGGCGTGGTCAGCACCTCGCCGTTCAGCTTCACGCGGCCGAACAGGATCATCCGCTCGGCATCCCGCCTCGAGGCGACGCCGGCACGGGCCATGCGCTTGGCGATGCGTTCCTTGGAATCGGTCTCGGCCATCGGCCGAGGGTATAGGCGGGCGGACCGGGGCGATGCAATGATGGCGCACGATGTCCCGCTCCCCATCCCCGATGCTGCTGGCGCTTGCCGAGGCCGAGGCGGCGGCTGCCCGCGGCGAGGTACCGGTCGGCGCGGTCGTCGTCGATGCCTCGGGTGCGGTGCTTGCCGCGGCCGGCAACCGGGTCGAGGAGCTGAACGACCCGACCGCGCATGCCGAGATCCTGGCGATCCGGGCGGCGACGGCGGCCCGCGGCGAGAAGTTGCTCGCCGACTGCGACCTGCACGTGACCTTGGAGCCGTGTGCGATGTGCGCCCAGGCGATTGCGCTTGCCCGCGTGCGCCGGCTTCACTTCGGCGCCTACGATCCGAAGGGCGGCGGCGTCGAGCACGGCGCCCGTGTCTTTGACCACCCGACCTGCCATCACCGGCCGGAGCTGGTCGGCGGGATCGAGGAGACGCGATCGGGCGAGCTGCTGAGGCGTTTCTTTCGCGATCGGCGCTAGCGGAACGCGCGGGCCGCGATGTCCCGGCGGCAGAATCCCTCCGGCCAGTCGATCAGGTCGACGGCACGATAGGCCCGGTCGCGCGCCTCCCTGAGGTCCTTGCCGATCGCGGTCACCGCCAGCACGCGCCCGCCATTGGCGAGGATGCGATTGCCGTCGGCCTTGGTGCCGGCATGGAAGACGACGACGCCCTCCTCCTTGCCCGCGGCATCGAGGTTGCGGATCTCCGAGCCCTTCTCCGGCGCGTCGGGATAGCCTTTGGCCGCCATGATCACGGTCATCGCCGGCTCCGGATGCCAGCGGAGATCGACCTGGTCGAGCTCGCCGTCGCGAGCGGCAATCAGCGCCGGCAGCAGGTCCGACTTGAGGCGCATCATCAGCACCTCGCATTCGGGATCGCCGAAGCGGACGTTGTACTCGACCAGCTGCGGTCCGTTCCTGCCGACCATCAGTCCCACGAACAGGATGCCGGTGAAGGGGCGCCCCTCGGCCGCCATCATCTTCAGCACCGGATCGACGAAGGTCTTCACGGCCTTCTGTGCCTGGGCGTCGTCGAGGATCGGCGTCGGGCCATAGGCGCCCATGCCGCCGGTGTTGGGGCCTTTGTCGTTGTCGTAGGCGCGCTTGTGGTCCTGGGCGACGCCGAGGAGGAGGGCGGTCTTGCCGTCGCAGAGCGCGAACAGGCTGGCTTCGTCGCCATCCAGGAATTCCTCGACCACGACTTCCGCGCCCGAGGCGCCGAATCGCTTCCTGCCCATGATGTCGTCGATCGCGGCGAGCGCCTCATCGACCGTGGCCGCCACGACCACACCCTTGCCGGCGGCGAGCCCGTCGGCCTTGACCACGATCGGCGCGCCCTGCGCGCGGATATAGGCGCGGGCATCGTCGGCATCGGTGAACCGCTTGTAGGCGGCGGTCGGGATGCCGGCGCGCTGCGTCAGGTCCTTGGTGAAGCCCTTGGAGCCTTCGAGCCGGGCGGCTTCCTTGGATGGGCCGAAGGCGCTGATGCCGGCGGCTTCAAGTCGGTCGACCAGGCCCAGGCAGAGCGGGTCCTCGGGACCCACCACGACGAAGTCGATTCGCTCCTTCTTCGCGAGGGCGACGATCCCGTCGAGGTCGGTCGCGGCGACGGGCACGCAGGTCGCCACATCGGCGATTCCGGCATTGCCGGGGGCGCAGTAGAGGGCGTCGCAGAGGGGCGAGGATGCCAGCTTCCAGCACAGCGCATGCTCCCGTCCGCCGCTGCCGACCACCAGGATGCGCATGCCGGTCTCCCTACATTCGAAGGCGCGCGTCATATATCATCCGGCCATGGCGGAGACGACTCACAACCTGCCCGAATACTCGGTCTCGGAGCTCTCGTTCGCGCTCAAGCGGACGGTCGAGCAGGCCTATGACCGCGTGCGGGTCCGGGGCGAGATTTCGGGCTTCAAGCGCGCCGCCTCGGGCCATCTCTACCTGATGCTCAAGGACGCGGACGCCTGCCTGGACGCGGTCTGCTGGAAGGGCACTGCCGGCCGCCTCGGCATCAAGCCCGAGGACGGGATGGAGGTCATCTGCGTCGGCAAGCTGACCACGTATCCGGGCCGCTCCAAGTACCAGATGGTCATCGACCAGATGGAGCTGGCCGGCGAGGGCGCGCTGCTCAAGCTGATCGAGGACCGCCGCAAGCGCCTCGCCGCCGAAGGCCTGTTCGATCCCGAGCGCAAGCGGCCGATCCCGACATTGCCGACCGTGATCGGCGTCGTGACCTCGCCGACCGGCGCGGTGATCCGCGACATCCTGCACCGGCTCTCCGACCGCTTTCCGCGCCACGTGCTGGTGTGGCCGGTGCTGGTGCAGGGCGAGGGTGCGGCCCAGCAGGTGACTCGGGCGATCCAGGGCTTCAACCGGATCGAGCCGGGCGGCCCGATCCCGCGTCCCGACCTGCTCATCGTCGCCCGCGGCGGCGGCAGCCTCGAGGACCTGATGGCATTCAACGAGGAGGCGGTCGTGCGCGCCGCCGCCTCGTCCGAGATCCCGCTGATCTCGGCGGTCGGGCACGAGACCGACACGACGCTGATCGACTTCGCCTCCGACTGGCGCGCACCGACGCCGACCGCGGCGGCCGAGCGCGCGGTGCCGGTGCGTGCCGAGCTGGCGGCGCGGATCGCCGAGATCGGCGCAAGGCTCGGAAGCGCGATGAACCGCGGCCTCGACGACCAGGCGAAGCACCTGAAGAGCCTCGGCCGCGGCCTCGGCGACCCGGCGCAACTCCTCGGTGCCGCGCAGCAACGTCTCGACGACCGCGCCGAGCGCCTGAAGCTCTCCCTGCCCCGGCTCATCGACGACCGCAAGGCGACGCTCGCCAAGCTTGCGGCACGGCTGCTCAGCCCGCGCGAAGTCGTCCAGGCTGCCGACCATCAACTCAAGTTGCTGGTGCAGCGGCTTGCCACGGCGGAAGCCAGGGGCGCGAACGAGCGCGAGAGACGGCTGGAGCGCGCGTCGGCGAATCTGAAACCGCGACCGATCCTGGTCGCGATCGAGGACGGCGGCCGCCGATCGGTCGACCTTGCCCGACGCCTGGTCCGCTCGGGCACTCACGTCGCCGACAAGGCGGCGACCGATCTCGGCCGCCTGGGCCAGCTTCTCGAAAGCTATTCCTACGAGCGCGTGCTCGATCGCGGCTTCGCTCTGGTGCGCGACAAGGCCGGCACGCCGGTGACGCGGGCAGCCGATCTCAAGAGCGGCGACAAGCTCAGCCTCCGCTTCGCCGACGGCGAACGCGGGGCGACGGCGGACGGCGAAGCGGCCCCGTCGCAACCTCAATCGAAGCGGAAGACCAAGACGGCGACCGAGCAGGGAACCCTTATCTAGCCGAGATCTCTCGCGGCTAGCCCGCGGCCTTCGCGTTCATCTTGCGGATGGTGTTGGTGGTCGAGTGACCCTCGGCCAGGTCGGCGAGATAGACCTGCCCGCCGTACTCCCGGACCACGTCGGCGCCGACCACGGTATCGACCGTGTAGTCGGCACCCTTGACCAGCAGGTCGGGCTTCAGCGCTTTGATCAGCTCGAGCGGCGTGTCCTCGCCGAAGACGACGACGAGATCGACGCTGGCGAGTGAGCCCAGCACCGCGGCGCGCGCCGCCTCCGACTGCACCGGACGCTCGGGGCCCTTGAGCTTTGCGACCGAGGCATCGGAGTTGAGGCCGACGATCAGCTTGTCGCAGCGCAAGCGCGCCTGCGACAGCAGCGACACGTGGCCCGGATGCAGCAAGTCGAAACAGCCGTTGGTGAATCCTACGCGGAAACCCTGGCGGCGCCAGCCGCCGACCCGCTCCAGCGCCTGGGTCAGGCTCGCGGCCTTGGCCTCGCTGAACTTGAGGTCCTCGGCGCGGAGCGCGAATACCAGCTCTTCGGGATGCACGACGGCGGTGCCGATCTTGCCGACGACGATGCCGGCGGCGACCGACGCCAGGTGCGCCGCTTCCAGCAGCGACCGGCCCGAGGCGAGCGCGCAGGCGAGAAGAGCCACCACGGTGTCGCCGGCGCCGGAGACGTCGTAGACCTCGAGCGCTTCGGCCCTGAGGTGATGCTCCTCGCCGGTGGCGGTGAACAGCGCCATGCCGTCCTGGCTCAAGGTCACCAGGATCGCCTCGATGCCACCCCGCTTCATGACTTCGTGCGCGGCGTCGCGGATCTGGCCCGGCGTGCCGATGCGCTGGCCGGCGAGCTCGCCGAGCTCGCGGCGGTTGGGCGTGATCACGCTGGCGCCGGCGTAACGCTTGGGATCGCTGCCGCGCGGATCGACGATCACCGGGCGGCCCTGGGCGCGCGCGGCGGCGATGATCCGGCCGATCACGTCGTCGGACAGCACGCCCTTGCCGTAGTCGGAGAGCACGACGGCCTGGCAATGCGCGAGGTCGTCGCCGGCGCGGCGGACGAGCTCGTCCTCGGTGGTCTTCTTCGCTGGACGGATGGTCTCGCGGTCGGCGCGCAGCAGCTGCTGCGATCCGGCGACGTAGCGGACCTTGATCGTGGTGACGCGATCGGGCTCGGGCAGCAGGTTGGGCTCGACCGAGGGTTCGGCGGCGATCAGCTGCGTCACCTCGCGGCCGGCCGGGTCCTCGCCGATCAGCGAGACGAAGCAGCAGCTGGCCTTGAGCGCCGCGAGGTTGCGAACGACGTTGCCGGCGCCGCCCAGCATCGCGGTCTCGCGGGTGACCGCGAGGATCGGGATCGGCGCCTCCGGCGAGATGCGGTCGACCGTGCCGTAGATGTAGCGGTCGAGCATCACGTCGCCGACGCAGAGGATGCGCGCCCTGGCGAAGTCGGCGACCCGCTGCGCCAGGTCGGAACGCTCGGTCATACGAACGCCCGGAAATAGTCGATCGTGCGCTTGAGACCGGTTTCCAGCGGCACCGTCGGCTCCCAGCCCAGCTTCGACTTGGCGAGCGTGATGTCGGGGCAGCGCTGGGTCGGGTCGTCCTGCGGCAGCGGCTTGTAGATCAGCGTCGAGGAGGAGCCGGTCAGCTTGATGATGCGCTCGGCCAGCTCCTTGACCGGGATCTCCATCGGGTTGCCGAGGTTGACCGGGCCGGTGAAGTCGTCGCCGGTCGCCATCAGGCGGAGGAAGCCCTCGATCAGGTCGTCGACGTAGCAGAAGGCGCGGGTCTGGCTGCCCGAACCGTAAAGCGTGATCGGCTGGCCGCGCAGCGCCTGCAGCACGAAGTTCGAGACGACGCGGCCGTCGTTCGGGTGCATGCGCGGGCCGTACGTGTTGAAGATCCGCGCCACCTTGATCCGCACCCGGTGCTGGCGGTGGTAGTCGAAGAACAGGGTCTCGGCGCAGCGCTTGCCCTCGTCGTAGCAGGCGCGGGGCCCCACCGGGTTGACGTTGCCGCGATAGGACTCGGTCTGCGGATGCTCGATCGGGTCGCCGTAAACCTCGCTGGTCGAGGCCTGCATGATCTTGGCCTTCACCCGCTTGGCGAGGCCTAGCATGTTGATGGCGCCATGGACCGAGGTCTTGGTCGTGGCCACCGGGTCAAACTGGTAGTGGATCGGTGAAGCCGGACACGCCAGGTTGAAGATCTCGTCGACTTCCACGTAGAGCGGGAAGGTGACGTCCTGGCGCATCGCCTCGAAGTGGTTGTCCTTGAGGAGGCCGGCGATGTTGTCCTTGGTCCCGGTGAAATAGTTGTCGACGCAAAGAACGTCGTTCCCGGCGGCGATCAGGCGCTCGCACAGGTGGGAGCCCAGGAACCCGGCGCCGCCGGTGACCAGAACCCGCTTTCTTAGCTGCATCTTGTCCGAATCTCCTGAAACCGAGGCTTGACCCAGGCTTTAGCCGATGGCCCGACCGTCGCCAAGCTAGGCGTCACAACCGTGGCGGCCTTATGGCCAAGTCCCGGATTGTTATAGACAAATTGTGGGGTTTTGTTATCCAATCCTTGCATTGGCCGGCGCCCGGTGGTGGCCGCATGGACGGAACCCCGGGGCGGCGCTAAGTTCGGACATGATTTCGAGGCATAAAGGGGTGGCCGTTTTAATGGAGGCGGCGTCGCTATGACCATGCCCAAGCCGCAGCAGGCGGGATCGCGGGCACCGAGCCAGGAATACATGCTGCTGGACTATCTCCAGCGGCTCGGGCGCAACCTCGAAGGTCGTCGCGCGGTCCACATCCACCTTTCGCGTCTTCGCCCGCAGAACCGGCGCGACTATCACATCAAGATCGCGGCCGCGACTTTCGAAGGCATCGTCCAGAACTTCGAAGGCCAGACCTTCATCCTCTCGAACTCCGACATCTTCTTCGTCTGCAAGGGCGCGTCCGTCACCGACATCGACACCGCGGTGATGAAGGTCCGCTTCCTCTTCAGCGAGGACCCGCTGTCGCAGGGCGAGGACGAGGAGGACCTGGCGCGCTTCTGCACCTGGTACAACCTCGAGCTCCAGTACGACGAAGTGTTCCAGATGGTGCAGCAGGCGCACCGGGAACGGGAACGCAAGTCGCGCCTGTCGGTCGCGGCCGAGGCCGCCGCCGAGCTCAAGGGCAAGAGCAACCGCAAGCCCATCGATCCCGAGCAGCTCGGCAAGCTCGAAGGGTTCCTGCAGCGCGCCGATCTCTCGAACCTGATGCGCCGCCAGCCGGTCTGCGCGATCGCGCCCGGCTCGACCACGCCGCAGCCGGTGTTCCGCGAACTCTACATCTCGATCGCCGACCTGCAGCAGACGGTGCTTCCGGAGTTCGATCTCTCGGGCAACATCTGGCTGTTCCAGCATCTGACCCACGTGCTCGACCAGCGCATGCTGTCGCTGCTGATGCGGAACGACGACACGACGATCGCCAGCTCGTTCTCGATCAACATGAACGTCGGCACCATTCTCTCGCCGGCGTTCCTCAACTTCGACTCCTCGCTCAAGGCGGTCGCGCGCGGCACCGTGGTCATCGAGCTTCAGAAGATCGACATCTTCGGCGACATGGGCGCCTTCATGTTCGCGCGCGACTTCATGCGCGAGCGTGGCTACCGCATCTGCCTCGACGGCATGAACCACCTGACCTTGCAGTTCATCGACCGCGAGCGCCTCGGCCTCGACCTGATCAAGCTGGTGTGGACGCCGGACATGAACGACGACGCCACCGGCCGGCGCCAGACCGAGATCAAGGAGCACATCGACCGCTCCGGCCGTGCCCGCATCATCCTCTGCCGCTGCGACTCCGAAGAGGCGATCCGTTTCGGCCAGTCGATGGGCATCACGATGTTCCAGGGCCGCATCATCGACAAGATGCTGCAGTCGGAGCGCCGGGTCGGCTGAGGTCGACGGCTCCCGAACCTCAATCTCTCGGCGCGTGCTTGGCGAGGATGCGCTGAAGCGTGCGGCGGTGCATCCGAAGCCGCCTAGCGGTCTCGGAGACGTTGCGGTCGCATTGCTCGAAAACCCGCTGGATGTGCTCCCACCGCACCCGGTCGGCCGACATCGGGTTCTCCGGCGGCGGCGCCATGGCCTGGGCGCCTCGGGCCATCAACGCCGCCTCGATCGCGTCCGCATCCGCCGGCTTGGGCAGGTAGTCGACGGCACCGGCCTTCACCGCCGCGACCGCTGTCGCGATGTTGCCGTAGCCGGTCAGCACGACGACGCGCACGTCGGGCCGGGCGGTTCTTAAGGCCTGGACCACATCAAGGCCGCTGCCGTCGCCGAGCCGGAGATCGACCACGGCGAAAGCCGGCGGCGACCCGGCCGCGTGCGACTTGCCGGCGGCGACCGAGTCGGCGGTGGCGACGACGAATCCCCGCTTCTCGAGCGCGCGCGCGAGGCGGGTGCGGAGCGGCTCGTCGTCGTCGACAATCAGGAGCGTCTGCTCGGACGCGGCTGCGGACATTAGCGCTCACCCAAGGTGCTGCGGGGCGCTTCCAGTATGGCGCGATCCCAGCGGACCACAACCCTGGCGCCGCCCTCCGGCCGATTGTCGAAGGCGACCGCCGCCCCGCCGCGGTCGAGGAGCGAGAGCGCGATGAAGACGCCGAGTCCCATATGGCCGCCGCCGCCGGATCGGCTGGAGACATAAGGCTCGCCGAGCTCGGCCAGCACCATCGGCGAGAATCCGGGCCCATCGTCGAGGATCGCGATCCGCGCCTCGTCCCCGTCCCAGCCGCTTTCGACCACGACGCGGCTGCGGGCGAACTGCACCGCGTTCTGGATCAGGGTGCCGAGGCCGTGGAGCAGCTCCGGCGTTCGCGGCACAACGGGCTCGGGCACGCCTGCCTCGCCCTTCTGCTCGAAGTCGACCTCGACCTCGTCCTTCTCGTACGGAAGGGCCGCAAGCTCGACCAGGGCCGAGAGCGGCAGGCGCTCGAACGGCGTCGCCGGATCGACCTCCTCGGGCAGGTGCGAGAGCTGGGCCAGGATCTCGCTGCAGCGCTGGCTCTGGCTCACCAGCAGGCGGACGTCGTCGGCGTAGGGCGAGTCGGCCGGCACATCGCGCGCCAGCTCCTTGGCAGCGACCGCGATGGTCGAGAGCGGCGAGCCCAGCTCGTGCGCCGCCGCCGCCGCCAGGCCGCCCAGCGCCGAGACCCGCTGCTCGCGGGCAAGCGCCATCTGGGTCGCCGACAGCGCGTCCGACATGCGCCTCGCCTCCTCGGCGACGGCGAAGGTGTAGCTCGCCACGAAGACGATGGCGCAGACGAGGGCCATCCAGAGGCCGAGTGCCGCCATCCGCGACGGCTCCAACCACACGAACGGCGAGGGCAGCGGCAGGTGCCAGAACGCCATCACCGAGACCAGGAAGATCGCCAGCGCCGACAGCGCGATCGTCGTGGTGCGCGAGAGCACCGTCGCCGAGATCGTCACCGGCGCCAGGATCAGGACGGCGAACGGGTTGTAGAGCCCGCCGGTCAGGAACAGGAGTGCCGCCAGCTGCAGCAGGTCGTATGTCAGGAACAGCGTCGCCTGACGATGGTCGATGCGCCCGCCGGTCGGCGGGCTCAGCTGCAGGACCAGGTTGAGCAGCGCCGAGACGCCGACGATCCCGAGCGCCAGCAGCATCGGCAGTTCGAGGCCGAATCCCACATGGACGACGAACAGCGCGACCGCCTGGCCGATCACGCCGATCCAGCGGATCAGCATCAGCGTGCGGAAGCGGACAGGGCCCGACGGTACGGTCCGGGGGAGTGCCCGGGTCGGGCTCACCGGTTCTGCCCGGGCTGTCGTCACTTTGTTGGCCCTGTCGTCACTCTAGTTGGCCTTGTCATCGATCCCTTCCTATATTCCCCATGATGGCGCACACAGCAATCGAGGTCGACGGCCTCACCAAGCGATTTGCGAAGGTGACGGCGGTGGACGGAATCTCTTTTTCGGTCGAGACCGGCACCACGGTGGCGTTGCTCGGCGGCAATGGCGCCGGCAAGACGACGACGCTGGCGATGTTGCTGGGGCTCCTGGAGCCGACCGAAGGCCGCGTCCAGGTGCTGGGCCACGACATGCGCCACGAGCGCGCGCATGTGCTGCCGCGGATGAACTTCTCCTCGCCCTATGTCGACGTGCCGCATCGCCTGTCGCCGCGCCAGAACCTCCGAATCTATGGCCATCTCTACGGCATCAGGGACCTGGGTGCCCGCATCGACACGCTGATCGGCGACCTGGATCTCAAGGACTTCGCCGACCGTCCGGTCGGCAGCCTCTCGGCCGGCCAGCGCACGCGCGTGGCGCTGGCGAAGGCGCTGGTCAACGAGCCTGAGCTTCTGCTGCTGGACGAGCCGACCGCCTCGCTCGATCCCGACACCGGCGACTGGGTGCGCTCGTACCTCGAGAGCTACCAGAAGCGGGTCAAGGCGACGATCCTGCTGGCCTCGCACAACATGAGCGAGGTCGAGCGGCTTTGCACCCATGTGCTGATGATGCGGAAGGGCCAGATCGTCGATCGCGGCTCGCCGGCCGAGCTGATCGGGCGCTACGGCCGCGACACGCTGGAACAGGTGTTCCTCGACATCGCCCGCCAGCAGGGGCACGCCGCCGAATGACCATGGCCGTCCGCCAGAAGTCGCCGGTCGGCCTTTCCTTCGGCCGCATCAACGCGATCGTGCTCCGCCACTACTACCTGCTCAAAGGCTCGTGGGCGCGGATCATCGAGCTCGCCTACTGGCCGGCAATGCAGATGATCATCTGGGGCTTCACCACCCAGTTCTTCATCAGCCATTCGAGCTGGGTGGCGCAGGCGACCGGCGTGCTGCTGGCGGCCGTGCTTCTGTGGGACATCGTCTTCCGCGCCCAGCTCGGCATCACCGTCTCCTTCCTCGAGGAGCATTGGTCGAGGAACCTCGCCAACCTGTTCGTCACGCCCTTGAAGGCGACCGAGTTCGCGCTCGGGCTCATGGCGATGAGCGTGATCCGGACCGCGATCGGCGTCGGGCCGGCGGTGCTGCTGGCGATCCCGCTCTACCACTTCTCGATCTTCGATCTGGGGCTGCCGCTGATCGCGTTCTTCACCTGCCTGATGATCATGGGCTGGGGCATCGGGCTCGCGGTCTGCGGCCTGATCCTCCGCTTCGGCTCAGGCGCGGAGAGCTTCGCCTGGGCGACCGTGTTCGGCTTCGCGCCGATCAGCGGCATCTACTACCCGGTCTCCACATTGCCCGGATGGCTGCAGCCGGCCGCCTGGATGACGCCGGCGGCCTATGTCTTCGAAGGCATGCGGGCGGTGATGTACGAGCACGTCTTCCGCTGGGACCTGCTGATAGGCGCGCTGATCGTGGATGCCGTCTACATCGCGATCGGCATCGCGCTCTTCTTCGTCGCCTTCCGCTGGGCCCGCCGCCACGGAAAGCTCCTCCAGCAGGGCGAGTAGCGCCTACGCTTTTCCGCTGACGCCTGCTTCCGCGAACGTCGCCATGCCAGTGTGGCAGGCGACTGCGGCCTTGAGGACGCCCAGGGCCAGCGCCGCGCCCGAGGCCTCGCCGAGTCGCATGCCGAAATCGAACAGCGCCGACTTGCCGATCTCGGCGAGCAGCCGCCGGTGCCCGGGCTCGGCCGAGACGTGGCTGACCAGGCAATGGTCGAGAAGGCGCGGCTCGATCCTGTGCAGCACGGATGCCGCGACCGTGCTGGCGAAGCCGTCGAGCACCACCGGCGTGCGGGCGCGCCTGGCGGCGATCACCGCCCCGGTGATCGCCGCAAGCTCGAAGCCGCCGAGGCAGCGGAGGATCTCCAGCGGATCGCCGGCGTCCCTGTGCTTCGCCACGCCGGCGGCGATCACCTCGATCTTGCGCTTCAAGGCGTCTCCGACGACGCCGGTGCCAGGGCCGGCCCAGTATTCGGCAGTGCCGCCGAACAGCGCGCAGGCGAGGGCCGAGGCGGAGGTGGTGTTGGCGATCCCCATCTCGCCGAGGCAGAGCACGTCGATTCCGGTCTCGACCGACATCATGCCGTAGGCGAGCGAGCGACCGGCCTCTTCCTCGTCCATCGCCGGGACCCGGGTGAAGTCATGGGTCGGCGTCTCCAGCGCCATCTCGTAGACGCGGAGGTCGGCATCGAAGGTCTTGCAGAGCTGGTTGATCGCGGCGCCGCCGTTGATGAAGTTCTGCACCATCTGCGCCGTCACCGCTGCCGGGAAGGCGGAGACGCCGAGTGCCGCGACGCCGTGGTTGCCGGCGAAGACGGCGACGCGCGGATGGTCGACGCGGGGACGCGCGCGACCCTGCCATGTGGCGAGCCAGGCGGAGATCTCTTCGAGGCGTCCGAGCGCTCCCGGTGGCTTGGTCAGCTGCGCCTCGCGCGTCGCGACCGCGCTCGCCGCCTCCAGATCTGGCCCCGGCAGCTCGCGGAGGATCTTTCGGATCTCGTCCAGGGTGACGATCGGCTCGGACATGCGAGGGCCCTCGGGGACAGGGGCGGCCTTCATCGCTGGATTTCCGGCGCCGGCCAAGCGAAAAACTAGGGATGGCCGGACTCGCCGATCTTCGCTCGCAGCTCACCACCTCCGTCGCCTTCCTGACGCGGCTTCCGATTCGGCTGGAGGCGCCGTTGCCGCTGGCGGCGGCGGTTCCGGGATTCCCGCTGGTCGGCGCGCTCGTCGGCGGCATCGCCGCGGCGGTGCTCTCGATTGCGCTCTGGGCGGGTATCCCGCCGCTGTCGGCGGCGCTGCTGGCGATCGGTTCGTCCATCGTTGCGACCGGCGCGCTTCACGAGGACGGGCTCGCCGATTCGGCCGACGGGCTTTTCTCCGGAAAGCCGCGCGAGCGCGTGCTCGAAATCATGCGCGATTCCCGGATCGGTACCTTCGGTGCGCTGGCGCTGATCCTCTCGGTCGGGCTCCGCACCGGCTCGCTGGCCTCTCTCGCCGACGGCGCTGCGGCGCTGGTCGCGGTCCACGCACTGTCGCGGGGATGGCTGCCCTGGCTGATGTGGCAGGACGCGCCGGCTCGGAGTGACGGTCTCGCCGCCGATGCCGGCAAGCCGGACCAGGCGAATGTGTTCTGGGCCGCCGGATTCGGGCTTGCGATCGCCGCAATCGCCATCGGGCCGCTCGCGGCTCTCCTGGCCGCCGCTGCCGCCGCGGCGGCGGCGCTGGT
>JAEULB010000116.1 GCA_016792585.1 Rhodospirillaceae bacterium | reverse complement strand
GGCCTGGCCCTGATCAGGCCCGGCTGAACGGCGGAACTGTCGCTCGGGCCGCCGTTTTTCGAAAGCAGGATCAGGAGAACGCCATGACCACCACCGCGCCCCATCCGCCCCTCGGCGACGGCCTCAATTCTCCGCGTCTCGACGACGCCTTCTCCTCGCAGCCGCGATGGGCGCTGATCCTGCGCGGCGTCGCCGGCATCCTCTTCGGGGTCGTTGCCTTCGCCTTGCCCGGCATCACCTTCCTGATGCTGATCGCGATGTTCGCCGGCTACATGCTGGTGGACGGCGTGTTCGCGATCGTGTCCGGCCTCAAGGCCGGGCGCGAGGGGCGGCGCTGGTGGCCCTTCGTGCTCGAAGGCGTCGCCAACCTGGCGGTCGGCGCGATCGCGCTGGTCTGGCCAGGAGCCACGGCCCTCGCTCTGGTCTTCCTCGTCGCGATCTGGTCGATCTTCACCGGCGTCCTTCTGATGTTCCCGAACCCGTCGCAGACCACCGGGAGCCGCATTCTGTTGGCGCTTGCCGGCCTGGTGTCGATCCTGCTCGGCATCGCGATGATACTGCAGCCCGTCGCGGGCTCGCTCGCCGTCGTCTGGCTGACGGGCGGCTACGGCATCGTGTTCGGCGGACTGATGCTCGCCGCCGGCATCCGGATGCGGCCTGCATCCAAGGCCAGCGCCCTGTCATAGTCGAAGACGCGTTTCCCCGGCTTTACGTGAGCCGGCACGTCGCCGGAGCCTCAAGTGCTACGCCTCCTCACCTACAACGTGCATCGCTGTATTGGCGTCGACGGGCGGCTGTCGCCGAAGCGGATCGCCGAGGCCATCGCTGTCACCGAGCCGGATATCGTGGCGCTCCAGGAGCTCGATGTGGGACGCGCGCGGACAGGCGGCGTCGACCAGGCCGAGATCATCGCGCGAGAACTGGGCATGCAGATGCATTTCCATCCCGCGCTCAAGGTCCTGGAGGAGCTCTATGGCGATGCGATCCTGACCGCGCTGCCGTCCCGTTTGGTGCGCGCCGGCCCGCTGCCGGGCATGAGGGGCTGGCGCGTGCTCGAGCCACGCGGCGCGCTCTGGGCCGAGCTCGACATCGGCGGTGCGCGCCTGCAGATCATCAACACCCATCTCGGGGTCGTGCCGCGGGAATCCGCGATCCAGATGGAATGGCTGCTCGGACCCGAGTGGCTCGGCCACCCCGAGTGTCGCGACCCGCTCATCCTCGCCGGCGACCTCAACGCGGTGCCGGGCACCAGGACCTACCGCCGCATCGCAGCGCACCTCCGCGACGTGCAGCTTCTCGACGGCATGCCGTCGCCGAGGCCCACTTTCCCGGTCCGTCTGCCGGTCCTCCGCCTCGACCACATCTTCGTTAGCCGGTCGATCGAGGTGGTGCGAAGCGAGGTGGTCCGGACGCCCCTGACCAAGGTTGCGGCCGATCACCTGCCGGTGCTCGTCGATTTCAAGATCCTGGCCCATGCCGCCAGGCCTGGCGCCGACGCGAGGGAGGCGGTCGAGGCGGCCACCTCATGAGCGGCTGGAAATGGGCACGACCGGCAATCGCGGTCGGCGTCCTGACCCTCGCAGTCTTCCTGCTGCAGCGGACGTTTCGAAGCTACGACGCCTCCGAGATCATGGCCTCGGTCCGGTCCATCTCGGCGCTTCGGTTCGCGGCGATCGCGGCTTGCGCGTTTGCCAGCTATCTGTGCCTCACCGGGTTCGACGCGCTCGGCGTGCGATACGCGGGTGGATGCATTGCGTATCGGCGCATCGCGCGGGTCTCGATGACAAGCCTTTCTCTCGGCCACAGCATCGGCTTCGCCGCACTCAGCAGCGGCGCGATCCGATATCGGCTCTACTCACGCCTGGGTCTCGGCCTAGAGCAGGTTGCCAAGGTCGTTCTGCTCTGCGCCGTGACCGTTGCCCTCGGACTTTCCGCGATCCTCAGCACCGGCTTCCTTATGCGTCCGGAGATCGCCGAACGTATCGGCGGGCTGGGACCGCGGGAGGTCCTGGGACTCGGCATTCTGGCTGGTGCCGTTCCCCTGACCTACTTGCTGCTGGCCGTGACCGTCAAAGGCAGGCTCAAGGTCCGTCAGTGGACGTTCAGGATGCCGCCGCCGGGGATCGCCCTTGCGCAGGTTCTAATCGGTCCGCTCAACTTCGCATGCGTCGCCGCGTGCCTCTATGCCGCTCTTTCCGATCGAACGACGATCGACTATCTCGACGTGCTCGCGGCCTATGCGCTCGCAAATACCGCAAGCCTCCTGGCTCACGTCCCAGGCGGCCTCGGAGTCATCGAGTCGGTGGTGGCATTTCTCCTGCCGGGAGCCGACGTGGTCGGCGCGCTCATCGTCTTTCGCGTGGTGTATTACCTGATCCCCTTCGTTCTCGGTGCCGCCAGCTTCGCGCTGAGCGAGCTTGCGCGGCGGAGTACGTCGGGGGTTCAGGAGAGAGGATCGGCTGTCCTGGCGCGCTTCCGGCGGTGAAACCACAGTGGGCCGAACGGCCGGCGCGGATCGAGGATCGGCGTCGCGAAGACGGGGTGGACCGGCCCCTTCTCGGGGACGCCGTCGAAGGGCCGAAGGCCGCGCTTGCGGTGGTTGAGACGGTCGATGGCTGCGATCATCGACGGAGCCGCGGCGAAGGCGGGGCCCGCGAGGTCATCGGGCACGCCGAGGTGTTCGGCGAGGAGCTGCTCGCGGATCCTGGCGACCGTCCGTCTGGCCTGCGCCGTCGATGCCTCGATCGCGAGATCGCATTCCGTATCGAGTCCCATCGACCGGTTGTTGAGGTTGGCGGAACCGATCCTCAGCAGGGTGTCGTCGACGATGATGCACTTCGAGTGGATCAGGACATCGCAGTCCTCGCAGCCGTTCGGAACCACCGGGTAGAAAACTCGCAGGCGATCGAAACGGTCGGCCCGCCGCAAGCGCCGGATGAGCCGGTCGCGGTTGTTCCCCATAACCCACTGTTCGACCGGGCTGCGCGAGGCGCGCGTCATCACGATCACGATCTGGGGACCGTGCGGCCGCTTGAGACTCTCGCCCAGAAGTTTTCCGACGAACGGCGCGGCGAAGTACTGAGCCTCGATGTAGATCGTCTGCCGGGCTGCTTTCAGCGCGTCGACGGTGAGCGCCGCCACCTCGTGGAAGCCCGGGTGTCCGTCCCAGGTCGGGCGCGTACGCGAGATCGCGACATCCGCATCGGAGAAATCCGGCGCTAGGTCGTCGGGCCAGATGTCATAAGCTCCGTCGACGGGACTCAGGCCTTCGCCGGTTGCGTCGAGCCACCGTTCGCGCGCGAGCGCGGAGATCTGGCGGGCGCAGTCACCGTCGACCGCCATCTGGATGTCGTGCACGGCGGGATAGATGCTGCCGTCGTCGCACCTGCGGATCGGGTCGTCCGGCGCGTGCCTGGTCGAGTCCCAGCGATCGACCGTGAGATCGATCCCGCCGACGAAGGCGATGGCGTCGTCGATCGTGACGATCTTCTGATGGTGGGCAGCGTAGAACGGATGATGCGTATCGAGCTCGACCTTGATGCGCGGATGCTCCTGCCAGGCCGCGCCGAGAAGGGCTGGAAGGGGAGCGCTGGGCGCATGGACGACCGAGAAGCTCCAGACTAGGATCCTGATCTCCAGCCCGCTCTCGCGTTCGACCAGCGTCCGCAGGAAATCGCCGAGCTTGGGCGAGTCGCGGTCCGGGCAAAGTCGGATGCTGGCATCGAAGTCCCAGCCGACGATCACGATCGACCGCTTGGCCATCAGCATCGCCTGCTCGAGCCGACGGAAATACGGGCCGGCGTCGACCAGGACCGCCACTCGCTTGGCTCGGGGGATCTGCCAGCAGTTGCGTCCGGGCTGCAGGATCGCCGGCCGTCCGTCCTCGATTGGTGCGATGAGGCCATTCTTGCGGCGGAGCGACGGGCTTAATCCCAAGATCCGCCGCTTCAGCCGCTCGCGCAGCCTTAATGGCGCAGGCCCGCTGCGGGCATACTGGCGCAGCGTCATCTGCAGGCATCCGCCGATGAAAAAGGCCCCGTTCGGGGCCGGATCGGACACATCATGGGCACTCGGGCGCACCTTTGGGGACCGGCCTTGAGCTAACTCTCTGCCGTGTCCCGAGGTTCCCGCGGCGGGCAGCCTATCTGGCGCGCGCCTCGCCCTCGTTCCGTTCCTCGAGCTTGGACAGGCTCCGCAGCTTCCGGACGTTCTCGACGGAGATCGTACCGCCCTTGTCGGCCTTGACCCCGATCGTCCTCAGATGCGCGAAGGCGCGCGACAAGCTCTCCGGGGTCATGCCGAGCAGGGCTGCCAGCACCGGCCGATCGTCGCGCAGCGAGAGCGTGGCGGCACCGCTGGTGACTGCCGTCATCGACAGCAGATGCCGCGCGAGGCGTTGGATCGTGGTCAGCAGCTTCAGGTCACGAATGTGCTGGGTCAGCGTGAGATTGGCATTCGCAAGCGCGCGCAGCGTGACGGCACCGGTCGCGGCGTCGGCGAACGCGGCTTCGCGGAACTTCTGGACCGGGATCATCATGATCCTCCCGCCTTCGATCAGACGTGCGCCGGTGCTGTAGGGAACGCCGAGGATCGCCGCAGAATCGAGGACCACCTCGCTGCTTTCGCGAATGACGACGATCGTCTCGCGCTCGCCGATGCTGCTGGTGACCGCGACGCGACCAGCGAGGATCACGTGCAGGAACTGGGCGTTGTCGCCCTGATCGAAGAGAACCGTGCCCTTAGGCAGGCCTTGGACGAAAGCTTCCTTGGTAAGCTCAGTAAGGACTCGCTCGGGGAAGTCGGAGAGAAGCTGCACGTTGAGCAGCAGCTGCTGGTCCTTCTGGCCGATGGGCATGCGCACATCACTCCGAAGCCGCCTGACTTCCATTCGCCCACCCGCGAACGGTTGATCGTTGCGCGCTGCCCTAGCGACTTCGCCTTGCGTCGATGTTCGGCTTTGTCACGACGGCGTGAACCCCAGGGGTTAGCGCTCATAACGTTATAGTCGTGGGAAGGCAACGTCTTTCTCTTGCCTTGGTCGCCACATATGGAGAAATAGACAAGGAATCGTTGAAAAATCTCAATAGAACTGCTGCGAAAATTCAATCTACGATAAAAAAATAAACTCGAACTCTCCGCGATCTCTGGGGCATGTCTTCGGCGCCGGCGCCAGGAACGGGCCTGAAAACGATGCCTCGGTCAGCGGGCGAGCGCCTGCGCCACGCGTCTCTCCTCGCCCGTCGGACCTGACTGGATCTGTGGCTCGGCGAAGATCACAAGCGCCCGCTGCAGCGTCTGCTCGTCGACCGGCTTCTGCATCAACGGCACGTCGGCATAGCGGCGGTCGATGACGCCTCGGTCGTAGCCGGTCAGGAAGACGAACGGGATGCCGCGCTGGGTCAGCTCGTCGGCGACCGGATAGGTGGTCTCGCCGCGCAGATTGAGATCGAGGACGGCTCCCTGGATATCGGCCTGGCGCGCGGCGATCAGCGCCGCGGCGCGGTCGCCGACGGGACCGACGACCGAGTATCCGAGGTCCGTCAGCATGTCGCGCATCATGATCGCGACCAGTGCCTCGTCTTCGACCAGGAGCACCCTTCGTCCGACCGCCGGAGGTATCGGCGTCTCTGAGACAGGGACCGCGTGGAGGCGCGGCTGCTCGCGGCGAGGGGGCGCAACCTCGGCGACGAGATTGCGCGGCACCGACAGCGTGCAGCGAAGTCCTTCCGGCTGCCAGCTGAAGATCGCGTGGCCGCCGAGGTCCTGCTCGATGTTCGCGACCACGACGCGCGTGCCGAAGCCGCGCTTGGTCGGCGGGCTCGCCAGTGGGCCGCCAGTCTCGGCCCACTGCAGCACAAGATGATCGCCTCTCAGCTCCCAGGTGACTGAGACCCGTCCCGCGAGTACCGAGAGCGCGCCGTACTTGGCGGCGTTGGTCGCGAGTTCGTGCAGCGCCAGGGCAAGCGCCTGGGCGAGGGTCGGGCGAAGGATGACGCTGGGGCCGGTCGTCTCGACCCGATCGGAGTTCTCATCCCGATAGGGATCCATCTCCTCGGCTACCAGTCGGCCTAGATCCGCGCCCTGCCAGCGGGAGCTCGACAGCAGCGTGTGGGCGCGGGCGAGCGCGCGGATACGCCCGTCGAGCGCGGTTACCATGTCGGCGACCGAGTCGGCGCGGGTGAGCCGGAGGATCGACTGGACGACTGCCAGCATGTTGCGGGCCCGGTGATCGACTTCGAGTGCGAGCAGGGTCTGCTTCTGCTCGGCTTCCTTGCGCTCGGTGATGTCGAGCGTGACGCCGCTGGCGCGGAGCGGCCGGCCGTCCTCGGCGAGGGTCGCGGCGAAGGAGACCGCACACCACCGCATCTCTCCATCGGGGCGGAGGATGCGGAACTCCGCTTGTCCGGACTTGCCCTCGGTGATGATCTTCTGGCCGAAGGTGTGCAGCGCTTCCCAGTCGTCGGGATGGATCAGCGGCTTCAGGTCGTCGAGGGTCGCGCGAAACTCTGGACCGGGCACGCCGAAGATCCGGCACTGTCCTTCGTCCCAGGCCGCTTCGCCGGTCAGCAGGTTGACCTCGCAGGAACCCATCTGCGCGGCCGCGAGCGCCAGGCTTCGGCGCTCCTCGCTCTGGCGCAGACGCTCGGTCGAGGCCTCCAGTTCGGCGGTGCGGTCGGCGACGCGGCGTTCGAGCTCGACGTTGAGCTTTTCCAGCTCGCGCGACTTCCGATGCAGCTCGGTGAAGATCCGGACCTTGGCGCGGAGCACCTCCGGCACCACCGGCACCGGTACGTAGTCGACCGCGCCGACCTCGTACCCGCGCAGCCGGTCGGCCTCGGCGACCTGGATCGCCGAGATGAAGATGATCGGGATCTTCCGGAACCGCGGATGGTCCCGGATCATCGTCGCCAGCTCGAAGCCGTCCTGGTCGGGCATGCAGACGTCGACCAGGATCAGCGCGATGTCGGTCTTCAGCAGATGCTCGAGCGCCTCCCGGGCGGAGTTCGCCTTGATCAGGCTCTCCCCAAGGTCCTTGAGGATGACCTCGTAGCTCAGCAGTTTCGCCGGCTGGTCATCGACAACCAGGATGTTGACGCCGTCGTGGCCGGTCGTCATGGGTCAATCCCCTCGTTCTACCGGTGGAGCCACATGCGGAGCGCCGACAGCAGCTGCTCGGTGTTCACCGGTTTCGCCAGATAGTCGGAGGCGCCGGCCTCGAGGCACTTCTCGCGGTCGCCCTTCATCGCCTTGGCCGTCAGCGCGATGATCGGCAGACGGCGGAACGCCGCGTCGGACCGGATGGCCTGCATCGTCTGATAGCCGTCCATCTCCGGCATCATGATGTCCATCAGCACGATCGCCAGGTCGGGTGTGGACTCGACGATGCTGATCGCCTCGCGTCCGGTGGTCGCCGTGAGCACGTTCATCCCGCGCCGCTCGAGCACGCTCGACAGCGCGAAGATGTTGCGGGCGTCGTCGTCGACCAGGAGCACCGAGCGGCCGATCAGATGCTCGTCGGAGCTGTGCAGCCGCTCGATCATAGCCTGCTTCTCGCGGGGCAGGTCGGCGACCACGCGATGGAGGAAGAGGGCGGTCTCGTCGAGCAGCCGTTCGGGCGACTCGACGCCCTTGACCACGATGCTGCGTGCCATCGTGTGGAGCTGCGCGTCCTCGTCCGCCGACAGCTCGCGACCGGTGAAGACCACCACCGGGATGTCGGAGATGGTCGAGTCAGCCTTGATCTGCTCCAGGATCTCGAAGCCCGTCATGTCGGGCAGACGAAGGTCGAGCACGACGCAGTCGTAGGGCTCGTCCCTCAGCGCCTTCAGCGCGTCGGAGCCGGTGCCCGCCGTCGCGATCTGGATGTCGTCATGGCCCAGCAGCTCGGTGATGCCCATCTGCTCGGCCGGATTGTCCTCGACGACCAGGAGGCGCTTGCGGCGAGGTTTGGCGAACTCGCGGATCTTCGACAGCGCCGACCCCAGGCCTTCGGTCGAGGTCGGCTTGTTCATGAATGAGAAGGCACCTCGCGCGAGGCCATGCTGGCGATCTTCGTCGAGGGTGATGATCTGCACCGGGATATGCCGGGTCTGCGGATCCTGCTTCAGCTGGGTCAGGACCGTCCATCCGAGCATGTCGGGGAGGAAGACATCGAGCGAGATCGCAGTCGGCCGATACTCGTGCGCCAGGTCGAGCGCGTCCTTGCCGCGCATCGCGACCAGGACCTTGAAGTTCTTGTCGTGGGCGAGGTCGACCATCACCCGGGCGTAGTGCGGATCGTCCTCGACGATCAGCAGGACGGTGTCGCCGGGCTGCAGGTCGAGACGGTCATCGAGGATCTGCTCGGGCG
The DNA here is from genome assembly GCA_016792585.1 of Rhodospirillaceae bacterium. Lineage (GTDB taxonomy): Bacteria > Pseudomonadota > Alphaproteobacteria > SHVZ01 > SHVZ01 > SHVZ01. The sequence goes on along the minus strand of JAEULB010000116.1, from coordinate 2,449 downwards.
CCGGCCGATCGGAGGCGGTCGGCAGCTGCAGGACGGGCATCGGGCGCGACGGAGTCTCGGTCTGAAGCGGCCGGCCCGCGGCGGTCGGGCCTGCGTAGCGGACGGGCAGGAAGAGCGTGAACACGCTGCCCTTGCTGGGTGCGCTCCGCAGCTGGATCTCGCCGCCCAGCAGGTTGGCGAGCTCGCGGCTGATAGCCAGCCCGAGGCCGGTGCCGCCATATTTGCGGCTGGTGGACGCGTCGGCCTGCTGGAACGCCTCGAAGATGATGCGCTGCTTCTCGATCGGGATGCCGATGCCTGAGTCGGCGACCTCGAAGCTGACCACGGCAGGGGCCTGGTTCAGCACCGGGTGATCGCTGCTCCAGCCGCTGATCACCGCCGTGGCGGAGAGACGCACGCCGCCGGTCTCGGTGAACTTGAAGGCGTTGGAGAGCAGGTTCTTCAGAACCTGCTGCAGGCGCTTGGCGTCGGTCGTCAGGCTGCGGCCGAGCTGCGGGTCGATCGAGACCTCGAAGTTGAGGCCTCGGTTCTCGGCTTCGTGACGGAAGGGCCGCGCGACCATCTCGATCAGGTTGGCGAAGTAGATCTCCTCGGCGTTCACCGTCACCGTGCCGGACTCGATCTTCGACAGGTCGAGAATGTCAGAGATCAGGTTGAGCAAGTCGGTGCCGGCGCCGTGGATGGTGCGGGCGAACTCGACCTGCTTCGAGGTCAGGTTGCCGTCGGGGTTGTCGCCGAGCTGCTGGCCGAGGATCAGGATCGAGTTCAGAGGCGTCCGGAGCTCGTGGCTCATGTTCGCAAGGAACTCGGACTTGTACTTGGAGGTCAGCGCCAGCTCGGTCGCCTTCTCTTCCAGGGTACGGCGCGCCTGTTCGATTTCCTGGTTCTTGCGTTCGACTTCGACGTTTCGCTCGGCAAGCTCTTGCGCCTTCTGCTCGAGCTGCTCGTTGGTCTGCTGAAGCTCGGCCTGCTGGGTCTGGAGCTCCGCGGCCAGCTGCTGCGACTGCTTGAGGAAGCCCTCGGTCTGCATCGTCGCCTCGATCGAGTTCAGCACGATGCCGATGCTGGCGGTCAGCTGCTCGAGGAAGGCGATCTGCAGCGTGGTGAAGGCGCCGAGAGAGGCGAGCTCGATCACGGCCTTGACCTGGCCCTCGAACAGCACCGGCAGCACGATGATGTTCTGCGGCACGGCGCGGAACAGGCCGGAGGTCACTGGCACCACGTTCGACGGCATCTCGGTCAAAAGGATACGGCGGCGGTCGGCGGCGCACTGGCCGATCAGGCCCTGGCCGATCCGGATCTCCGGCGGGTGGCCCCATTCGACGTCGTCGGCATAGGCCGAGACCAGCCTTAGGCGCGGCGCGTCGCCGGTCTCCATCTGGTAGATGACGCCCTGGTTGGCGTTGACCAGCGGCGTCAGCTCCGACAGCAGCATGCGGCCGACGATGCCGAGGTCGCGCTGGCCCTGGAGCATGTTGGTGAAGCGCGCCAAGTTGGTCTTGAGCCAGTCCTGCTCGGTGTTGCGGTCGGTCGTGAGCCGCAGGTTGTCGATCATCGTGTTGATGTTGTCTTTGAGCTCGGCGACCTCGCCGCGCGCCTCGACCTGAATCGACCGGGTCAGGTCGCCCTTGGTCACGGCGGTCGCCACCTCGGCGATGGCGCGCACCTGCGTCGTCAGGTTCGCGGCCAGCAGGTTCACGTTGCCGGTCAGGTCCTTCCAGGTGCCGGCGGCGCCCGGCACGTTGGCCTGGCCGCCGAGGCGCCCTTCGACGCCGACCTCGCGCGCGACCGTCGTCACCTGGTCGGCGAAGGTGGCCAGCGTATCGGTCATGTTGTTGATGGTTTCGGCCAGCGCCGCGACCTCGCCCTTCGACTTAACGGTCAGGTTCTGCTTGAGGTCGCCGTTGGCGACCGCGGTCACCACCTTCACGATACCGCGCACCTGTTCGGTCAGGTTGGCGGCCATTACGTTCACGGTGTCGGTCAGGTCCTTCCAGGTGCCGGCGACGCCGGACACCTGTGCCTGGCCGCCGAGCTTGCCTTCGGTGCCGACCTCGCGCGCGACGCGCGTCACCTCGCCGGCGAAGGCGTTCAGCTGGTCCACCATCGTGTTGATGGTGTTCTTGAGCTCGAGAATCTCGCCCTTCACGTCGACGGTGATCTTTCGGGACAAGTCGCCGCGGGCCACGGCCGTCGTCACCTCGGCGATGTTTCGGACCTGAGTCGTCAGGGTGGCTGCCAGCAGGTTCACGTTGTCGGTCAGGTCCTTCCAGGTGCCGCCGACGCCGGGCACCACCGCCTGGCCGCCGAGGCGGCCCTCGGTGCCGACCTCGCGCGCGACGCGCGTCACCTCGGCCGCGAAGGAGCGAAGCTGCTCGACCATCGTGTTCAGCGTCTCCTTCAGCTGAAGGATCTCGCCGCGCACGTCCACCGTGATCTTCTTGGATAA
>JAEULB010000107.1 GCA_016792585.1 Rhodospirillaceae bacterium | reverse complement strand
GATCGCCGAGCCCGCCGACAATCCCGGCGGCGGCGCGCCGTCGGACTCGACCTTCGTGCTGAAGCGCATGATCGAGCGCGGCATCAAGGACGCGGCGATCGCGCCGATCTGGGATCCGATCGCGGTCAAGCAGTGCTTCGCGGCCGGCGAGGGCGGCGTCTTCGATCTCCGCTTCGGCGGCAAGATGGGTGCGTTCTCGGGCACGCCCGTGGACGCGAAGGTGAAGGTCATCAAGTGCGTGCACAATGCGACGCAGAGCCAGGGCCCGACCATCCACCATCTCGGCGACGCCGCCTCGATCGAGCTTGCGGGCGGCATCGCGGTCGTGCTGATCACGATCCGCCAGCAGGCCTGGGGCCCCGACCTCTTCTCGAACCTCGGCATCGATCCGAGGAAGCGAAAGATCGTGGTGGTGAAGTCGACCAACCACTTCTTCGCCGAGTACTCGAAGATCGCCCACGACGTCCTCTACATGGACGGCCCGGGGGCCTTGCCGCGCAACTTCAACCTGGTGCCCTACACCAAGGTGAAGCGCCCGATCTGGCCGCTGGATGCGAACCCGTGGGGGTGAGCTAGACCATCTTCGCGAAGGCTTTCGTCTTCGCGTCGTAGCCCCAGAGCGCGCCCTTCTGCAGGTCGAACCACCAGCCATGGACCGTGAGCGTGCCCTTGGCGATGCCGTCGGCGACCCAGGGGAACGTGGCGATGTTCTCGAGGCTGATCTCGATCGCGGCCTGCTCGGTCTTGCTGCCGTCCGGATCGCTGGGCACGATCTCGCAGGCGCGCATGCCGAGCGAGACCCAGGGGCCGATGAACTCGCGCTCGCGCAAGGGATCGCCGGTGCAGCAGCGCCTGAGCGCCTGGATGCCGCCGCAGCCCGAGTGGCCGAGCACGATCAGGTGCTTCACCTTGAGGTCGCGGATGCCGAACTCGAGTGCGGCCGACGTGCCGTGCAGCTTCCCGTCCGGCTGGTAGGGCGGGATCAGGTTGGCGACGTTGCGGATCACGAACAGCTCGCCCGGCTCCGATCCCAGCAGGATCGCCGGGTCGACGCGGCTGTCGGAGCACGCGACGACCATCACCTCGGGGCTTTGTCCTTCGGTGCGGAGGTTCTGGTAAAGCTCGGGCCGATGCTCGTAGTAGCGGGCCTTGAAGACCTTGAAGCCGGAGACGAGCTGGTCGATGGCGGGCATGGGCCGGGTCTAGCGCGAGTGGGGCGGGGAGGACAAGCGGGGCTCTCAAGTTAACGATTGTGCAATAAATTCACCTGTACTCTTACAGTGGGTCGGCGACGTCGTTCCCGTTGCCTATTAACCGGGCAACATAACCTGTAGAAATCGTTTGAGATTTCTGGCAAACAGCCAGCGGTCGATTCGATTGCCGGAGCAAAATGGCCCCGCCTCTTCGTTTCCTTGTCGCCGACCCGAACCCCGACATCCGCCGGCAGGTGAAGGACGCGCTCACCACCCGCCGGCAGGCCGACGTGGCCGAGCACTGGCTCGCCGCCGACGTCCGCACCGCGATCGCCGACACCGGCCCCTTCGACCTGGTCGTCCTCGGCCAGGAGCTGCCCGACGAGCCCGGCGACAAGCTGAGCCGCTGGATCCGCCGCGACAACAGGAGCCTCTGGCCGAACGTGCCGGTGGTGCTGATGGCCGAGAGCACGGCGCCGGAGATGGAGCAGACCGCCGTCATGGCCGGCGCCCGCCTGCTGCCGAAGCCCTTCAACCAGGGCAAGCTCGTGCTTCTCGCCGAGAAGCTGATGACCGACTACCCGAACTTCATCGTGAGCCCGTCCTACTTCGGTCCCGACCGGCGCTTCGGCAAGCGGCCGCTGGGTGCGGAACGACGGATGGCGCAGTCGGCGACCGTGCAGATCATCGACGATCCTGCCGACTACGTCGTCGGCAAGGACTCGATCGTCCTGATCTTCGACTATCTCAAGCTCCGCCTCGCCAACGCGCCGAGCGCGACGATGCGCGACTTCCTGCTGCGCGAGCACCTGAAGCGCGCCGCCGACAACATCCCGCTGATCCAGGAACGCCTTCTCGGCAAGGTCACCGAGCAGCAGGCGATGATGGATGCCGATCTCTCGGCGCTGCATGGCGGCGCCAACGGCAGCACGCTGAAGAAGATGAACCGCTCGGCCAAGACGATGATGGTCGACACCACCACCGCCGGGTTCCTGCTGATGGCGTCGATCTCGACGTCGCTGCACCACTACACGTCCGGCACCTATTCGATCAGCGACAAGCTGCTCAGGTTCCTGACCGCGCATGTGACCGCGATCCGCTCGGCGATCATCTACCGGATCTTCGACGACGGCGGCAGCGTCGGCCAGTCGATCGTCGGCGCGCTCAAGGTCGCCGAAAGCGTCTTCCGCCGCCCGGCTGAAGCGTAGGCGGCGGAAGCCGCAGCCGCCTTACGGCAGCAGCACCGTCGAGCCCGTGGTCTTGCGGCCTTCGAGGTCGCGATGCGCCTGCACCGCTTCCGACAGCGGATAGGTCTGGTTGATCCGGATCTTGACCTTCCCCGATTTCACCACCGCGAACAGCGCCTTCGCCGACTTCACCAGGTCGTCGCGCTGGGCGACATAGGTCATCAGCGTCGGGCGCGTCATGAACAGCGAGCCCTTGGCCGAGAGCAGCGCCGGGCTGAACGGCGCGACGGGGCCTGAGGCGTTGCCGTACGACACGAACATGCCGAGCGGCGCCAGGCTGTCGAGCGAGGCCGCGAAGGTGTCCTTGCCGACGCCGTCATAGACGACCGGCACGCCCTTGCCCTTGGTGAGCTCGCGCACCTTCTTCGAGAAGTCCTCGCCCGGCTTGATCACCAGCGGATGGTGGCAGCCGTGCTTCCTGGCGAGCTGCGCCTTCTCTTCCGACGACACCGTGCCGATCACCTTGGCGCCGAGCGCCTTGCCCCACTGGCAGAGGATCAGTCCCACGCCGCCGGCGGCCGCGTGCACCAGGATCGTGTCGCCCTTCTTCACCTTGTAGGTGCGGCGGAGCAGGTATTCGGCGGTCATGCCCTTCAGCATCATCGCCGCGGCGACCTTGTCGTCGATGCCGGACGGGATCTTGACCATACGGTCGGCCGGCACGATGCGGCGCTCGGCATACGAGCCCATCGGCTGCGCATAGGCGACGCGGTCGCCGACCTTGAACTCCTTCACGCGCGGCCCGACCTT
>JAEULB010000078.1 GCA_016792585.1 Rhodospirillaceae bacterium | reverse complement strand
AGCGTAGCGGCGTCAACTCTAAGTGCGGCATCTGGTAACCGGCAACTGTTCTCGGCCATTCTTTTGGCGCGGTAACAGAATACTTACAGCCGGCGTTGGTTCCCTGGGAAAGCCCAGAAAATCGTCAAGGAAAGGAGAACGCCTTTCCTATGCTTTTTACTGAATTCCGGCCGATCCGGAGCCGACCGTTGCGACTCGTCAGGCGAAGGTGAGAAGCCGCTTCGGATTCTCGACGAGGATCGCCTGGATCTCCGCTTCGCTGAAGTCGCGCCGGCGCATCATCGGCACGACGTTGCGGAAGATATGGCCGTAGCCATGGCCGCCGAAATTGACGAGCCGCGTGCGGAAGCAGATGTCGTGGCTGATCACGATCCGGTCGAGATGGCCGGCATCGATCAGCGTGCGGAGATGGTCGAGGCGGACGGCATCGTTCGGCATGTCGATGCCGGTGTTGAGCTTGTAGTAGGCGTACTCGACGCCGAACAGATCGAACTCGACCGTGACGCCGGTATCGGCGAGCGCGATCAGGCGGTCCTCGTCGAAGATCGTGCGGTCGATGTGGCTGATCACGGTCCGCGCCGGGTTGCCGCCATTGGCGATCACGAACTCGGCGATCTCCTGCGGCAGATCCTCGTGGCGGCCCGGATGAATGTTGAGGCAGGCGCCGGTCTCCTGCTGGGCCAGGATCGCGCCCTTCAGCACCGTCCGCTCGAGTTCGCCCCACGGCGTCGTCGTGCCGATCTCGCCGATGATGCCCGAGCGGACGGATGTGCCCCAGGCGCCTTCGAGCACCTGGGCGGCAATCTCGGCCGCGAAGTCGTCGACGCTTCGGCTCTTGTTCGTCGGATCCTGGTACTCCTCGACGTAGTAGCCGCACCCCATGACGATGTTTACGCTGGTCCCCTCGGACACCTGCGCCAAGCCCTTGGGATCGGGGCGGATGCCGCCGCAGGTAAGTTCCACCACCGTCTGGCCGCCGACGTCGCGCATCATCTGCAGCTCGTCGATCGCGATCGCGACGTCGTCGAACAGCATGTTCCTAGGCGAGTAGGTCTCGCCATAGGCCATCTGGAAAATGTTCCGCATGTTCAGCTCGGGGCCGAGGTCGTTCTTGGCCCGGATCTCAGGGGTGCGGAGGTCCCAGAGAACGTGCTCGTGCATCAGGGTCTGGCCGAGCTCGGAGGGGTCGATGAGGCCGCGGACGGTCTGGACCTTGCCCGTGAGATCGCTGCGCGAGAGCCGTTGACGGGCCATCGCTCCCTCCCCCTCTGTTATTCAGGCGAACCGGACGTCTAACGGACGACGAGACGCGGGACCTTGCCGTCCATCTGGGTCAGCGGCTTGAACATCGCCTCGATCGCCGCGACCGTGTTCTTGTTGGCGTTCATCTTCTGGGCCTGGGTCACCGCGTCGACGCGGATCGACTGCCGCCGGTCGCCCGGCAGCTTGTCGAACTCGGTACGGGCGGAGTCAAGCGCCTGAGGCGAACCCACGCTCACCACCCTGGTGAGCTTGAGGTACACGATCGAGCCGGTGCCGACGACGCGGGCCGTCGAGTCCGCGAGGATCTCGACCGCTTTGACGGTGGTCTTATCGAGCTGCATGTCGGAGGGCATATTGGCGCCAGAGCCAAGGCCGTGCAACCGTCACGTCTGATTGCTAGCCCTTGAAGTGTTTCATTAATCTTTCAAGGGCAGCATCCAAGACTTCATCCTTCTTGCAAAAGCAAAAACGGGCGAAGTCTCTGGGCGGTTCCTCGGGCGTAAAGAAAGCGCTGACCGGAACCGCCGTCACCTTGGCCTCGACTGTGATGTGGCGGCAGAAATCCTCGTCCGTGCCGTTGAATCCAAGAGGCCGGAAGTCCGCGGTGATGAAATAGGTACCCTGGCTCGGCAGCACGCCGAATCCGATATCGGCGAGTCCCCGGGCGAAGCGATCGCGCTTGGCCTGCATGTCGCCGACCAGGTCGCTGTAGTAGCCGTCGCCCAGGTCGAGCCCTGCCGCGACCGCTCGCTGCAGATTGGGCGGCGTGGTGAAGACCAGGAACTGGTGCGTCTTGGTGACCGCACGCAGCAGTGCCGGCGCCGCGGCGACGTACCCCACCTTCCAGCCGGTCAGCGAGAAGGTCTTTCCGGCCGAGCCGATGCGGAGGCACCGCTCGCGCATGCCGGGCAGCGAGATCAACGGAACGAACGGCGGCGCGTCCGAGAAGGCGATGTGCTCATAGACCTCGTCGCAGACCGCGACCGCGTCGTGCTTGATCACCAGGTCGGCGACCAGCTGGAGCTCGGCACGGGTAAACACCTTGGCCGCGGGGTTCAGCGGGTTGTTGAGCAAGACCAGCTTGGTGCGGTCGGAGAAGGCGGCGCGAAGCGCCTTCTCGTCCAGCCTCCACTCGGGCGGCGAGAGCCGCACCAGCTTAGGGATGCCGCCGGCGCGGCGCACGATCGGGAGGTAGGAGTCGTAAAGCGGCTCGAACAGCACGACCTCGTCGCCGGGCTCGATCAGGCCGAACAGGCAGGCGGCCAGCGCCTCGGTGGCGCCAGAGGTGACGATCACCTCCGACTGCCAGTCGACCTCGAGGCCGTGGAAGCGCTTGTCGTGGCGGGCGACGGCCTGGCGCAGTTCCGGCACGCCCATCATAGGCGGATACTGGTTCGGCCGGTCGTCGAGGAAGGCTTGCGCTGCCTTCACCACCTCGGGATGGCCGTTCCCGTCGGGGAATCCTTGCCCCAGGTTGATCGAGCCATGCTCCATGGCGAGCCGGGACATGACCTCGAAGACGGTCGTCCCGTAGCTGGACATCACCGAATTGGCGGACTTCACGGCAGGATCCGGCACAGTTGGGAGGACGAGGTGAATAGCATGAAGGAAAACTCTTCGTCGATCCGACAAACCGTAGCCGACTTCCGCACACGGGCGTGATGCGTGACCACCGAGACTCGCGTATCATTGCTGCAACAAGAAGGATTGGAGGAAGCGCCTTGTCCCCTCGGCGTCGGAACAGGCGAAGCCACTTCTGTTTCCTGCCCGCTCTAAGGCGGGCCGCATGCCCGCTGTAGCGGCGAATTCCTCTCTTCGCGACCGGCCCGCTCGCCCTGGGCCGTCGAACAAGCCGGCGCTGCTGGCCGCCATTGCGGCCTGCCTGCTCGTCCTGCTCGGCTTCTCCGCGACGGCCTGGCTGTCCTATCACGACGAAATCGAAGACGCCGCGCGCGACACGCGGAACATGGCGCTCGTCCTCAAGGAGCATGCGGCGAGGACGACCCATGGCGTCGACATCGTCCTGCAATGGACCGTGAGCGCGCTGCTGGCCCTCGAGGCCGCTGGCGCCGAGCCGCGGAGCGACCAGGAGCTCTCAGCCTTCCTCCGCCGCCAGATGGAGCCCTCCTCGGAGATCCTGAACCTGTCGCTCATCGGTCCCGACGGCACGATACGGGGAGACGCGCTCAATACGCCGACCCGGCCGTCGTTTGCCGATCGGTCGTACTTTAAAATTCACCTCCGCGAGGGAACAGGCCTGTTCATCTCCGAGCTCATCGAGAGCCGCGCGAACCGGGGCCGGGTCGTGGTCATGAGCCGCCGCGTCACCGGTCCGGAGGGACGCTTCATCGGCGTCGTCGCCGCTTCCGTCTCCGTCGACTACTTCCTGCACTTCTATGCCAACCTCGACGTCAATCGTGGCGACATCATCACGCTTCGTGATCGCGACGGCATCATCATCGCGCGCTATTCGCCCAACCCCAACCTGATCGGCATGCGCGGCGCCACCGCCCAGATCACGGAAGCCGTCCGAGCTGGCAGCATTCTGGGCACACTGACCTTCCTCCGAAACCCCGAGGTACCCGATCGCATCGTCAGCTATCACGCGGTCGCCGGCACGCCGTTCATCGTCTCCGTCGCCACCGCCAGATCGAGCCTCGTCGAGGTCTGGGCCCGGACCACGATCCGCTACGGCCTCGTCGCCCTGGCGCTGATGATCGCGATCGGCGGCCTGATCTGGGGCCTGACGCGCGCCAACGCGGCGTCGCGGCGAAGCGACGACGCCGCGCTCAAGGCGAACCGCAGGCTCGCCGATGCGATCGAGGCACTTCCGGTCGGCTTCGCCCTGTTCGACGAGCACCGACGAGTCGTGACGACGAACAGCCTGAATGCGCGCCTGTTCCCAGAGGTGGCCCCCTTCTACGTCCCCGGCGCGCTCTTCGACGATCTCCTCAAGCGCGTGATCGATCTCGGCTCGATCGAGAAGACGCGGGCCGCCGGCTGGTTCGCCGAGCGCATGGCCGCCTACGAGAAGGAAGCGATCGATATCGAGTACGAGACCTCCGACGGCCGCTGGTTTTTCTCGATCGCCCGTCGCACCTCCGACGGCGGTCGCGTGTTCGTCCTTCTCGACATCACCGAGCGGAAGCGCGGACAGATCGCGCTGGCGCAGTCGGAGGCCAAGGAGCGCGAAGCCCGCGAACAGCTGGAGACGATCCTCAACCGCATGCCGATCGGCTGCCTGGTCGCGGACGCGGACCTTCGCATGACCTATATGAACCCGGCCGCGGAGAGGATCTTCGGGTGCCGGTTCGAGGACATGAGAGGACTGACCCCGTTCGAGACCGGCCTCATCAATACCGATCGCGACATTGTCGAGACGATGCACGCACGCCTGAAGCGAGGCGAGTTCGTCCCGCCCTCTGTCGCCGCCAACAGCACGAAGGACGGGCGCAAGATCACCTGCGAATGGATCAACACGCCGCTGATGGGAGCCGACGGCTCGTTCCAAGGCGTGCTCTCGATGTGCCAGGACATCACCGAGCGACGGCAGAACGAGATCGCCCTCCAGCAGGCACAGAAGATGGAGGCGATCGGCCAGCTGACCGGCGGCATGGCGCACGACTTCAACAACCTGCTGACCGTGATCCTGGGCAACGCCGCGATGCTGGCCGACGGCATCGAGAAGCCGGACGACAAGGCTTTGGCGCAAATGATCGAGGAGGCGGCGCTGCGCGGGTCCGCCCTCACCCACCGGTTGCTGGCTTTCGCCCGCAAGCAGCCGTTGCAGCCGGTCGGCATCGACGCCAACGCGCTGGTGTCCGGGATGGAAGGCCTGCTCCGCCGCACGCTCGGCGAGGATATCGACTTCGTCGTGTCGCTGGGCGAGAACCTGCCCGCGGTCCTCGCCGACGCGGCCCAGCTCGAAAGCGCACTTCTCAACCTGGTCATCAATTCGCGTGACGCGATGCCGGACGGCGGAACCCTGACGGTCGAGACGGCGCTCGTCGTGCTCGACCCGGACTATGCGCGGCGCGAAGCGGATGTCCGGCCGGGGACATACGTGATGCTGGCGGTGACCGACACCGGGAGCGGCATGTCGCCCGAGGTCCAGCGCAGGATCTTCGAGCCGTTCTTCACCACCAAGGAGGTCGGCAAGGGCACGGGCCTCGGTCTCAGCATGGTCTTCGGCTTCGTCAAGCAGTCAGGTGGCCACATCAAGATCTACAGCGAGGTCGGCCTCGGCACGACGGTGAAGCTGTATCTGCCGCCGGCCGATCCACAGGCGGCAGTCGCCGTGGAAGCCGAGGCGGCACCGGACAGCCCGCCCGGCCAGGAGACGATCCTCGTCGTCGAGGACGACGAGGCGGTGCGCAGCTTCGCGATCTCGGCGCTGATACGGCTCGGATACCGGGTGCACGAGGCACGGCATGGGGCCGAGGCCTTGGACCTGCTCGACACGATCGGAGACTTCGACCTGCTGTTCACCGATGTGGTGCTGCCGAAGGGCATGAACGGCCGCGAACTCGCCGAGGAGGTCAAACGCCGGCGGCCAGGCGTGCGCGTCCTCTACACCTCGGGCTACACCGCCGACGCGATCGTCCACCAGGGTCGTCTCGACCCGGGCATCCAGCTCCTGAGCAAGCCCTACCGAAAGCCCGATCTGGCGCGCCGCGTGCGCGAGGCGCTTGCGGCGCCTCCCACCTAGACGCCGGTCGGCTTCTCGCGGATCGCGTCGCGGATCTGCTCGAGCAGGACCTCGGTCCTGGGCGGCGGCGCCTGCTCCGCCTCCGGCTTCGCCTCTTCCTTCGCCTTGAAGCGGCTGATCACCTTGACCAGCCAGAAGATCGCGAATCCCACGATGACGAACTGGATCACCGAATTCAGGAAAAGGCCGACATTGATCGTGACCGCGCCGGCCTTCTGTGCCGCCTCGAGCGTCGCCTCGGTCGGCCCTTTCAACGTGATGAAGACGTTGGTGAAGTCGACGCCGCCAGTCGCCAGGCCGATCAGCGGCGTGAACACGTCCTTGACCAGGCTGTTGACGATGCCGGTGAAGGCGGCACCGATGATGATGCCGACCGCGAGGTCGACGACGTTGCCGCGCATGATGAACGCCTTGAACTCATTCACCCAGGCAGGCGGGCTTTTGGGCAGGTTCGGCATCATGGGAGGTCTCCTCTCGGGTTCAGTCGTGAGACTCTAGCGGGTGTTCGAGCAGGGCGGCATCGACGAATCCGTTCCGGCGATAAAGCGGCACGCTGTCCGCGGTCGGTCGCAGGAACACCGTCTCTACTTCCATGTCCTCGCAGGCCGAAACCGCGGCCTTCAGCAGCAGCGCGCCGGCGCCGCGGTTCCTCAGGCTCGGGGCGACATAGAAATTGGTTAGGTAGGCCAGCGTCTCGGCCTCGGGCACCGGGTTCGGAACCTTGTCGATGAAGTGGATGAAGACATGGCCGACGATCGCCTCGCCGTCGAGCGCGACCCAGGCCCGCCAGTCCTCGCGCGCCAGCCGCTCGGCGATCCAGGGCGTCGTGCGGGCGACGAAGTCGTTCTCGCCCTCGACCGCCTTGCCCTTCTCGGCACGGAACCGGTAACGGAGCGTTGCCAGCAGGCGGGCGTCGCCGGCCGCGGCGGGGCGAATGCGAATCTCGTTCATCGATCCCTTTCCATCGCTCGCCGTTGGAGTAGTCTCGATGGGCCCGATGCGGGCGTCAAACGAAAGGCTTCGAAGATGCTGCCTCGAACCTTGGCAACCTTGCTCGGCGCCGTTGCGCTTGCCCTTTCGGTCGCGTCCGTGGCGGCTGCGCAGCAGAGCCCGACCGTGCCGCAGCCGGTCAAGCCGACCATGCCCTACAAGCCGTCCGCTCAGTCGACGCAGAAGCAGCCCCCCGGCAAGTCCTGCATCCAGTTCATGTTGAACAGCCAGGCGCACAAGGAATGCGTCGCCAAGCAGGCCAAGGCGGCGGAGCAGAAGGCCGACCAAGCCGCCAAAAAAGCGAAGAAGAAGTCCTAGGGCGAGGTCACTCGACCCAGTCGAGCCCCATCGCCTTGAAACGTTCGGGGTCGTCGGGCCAGGTGTCGCGCACCTTGACGAACAGGAAGAGATGCACCTTCCGGCCGAGCTGCTCCTCGAGCACCTTGCGGGCCGCGAGGTTGATCGCCTTGACGGTGGCGCCGCCCTTGCCGAGCACGATTGCCTTCTGGCTGTCGCGGCGCACGTAGATCACCTGCTGGATCTTGGCCGAGCCGTCCTTGAACTCCTTCCAGGACTCGGTCTCGACCATCAGGTCGTAGGGCAGCTCGTCGTGCAGCTTGAGGAACGCCTGCTCGCGCGTGACCTCGGCCGCGAGCAGACGCTCCGGCAGGTCGGAGAGGTCGTCCTCGGCGAACAGCCACGGCCCCTCGGGCATCAAGCCGGCGAGATGCTTCTTGAGGTCGGCGACGCCGTCGCCGGTCTCGGCCGAGATCATGAAGGTCTTGGCGAAGTCGAATTCCTGGTTGAGCTGGGCCACCCGCGGCAGCAGCTCCGGGCGCTTGATCAGGTCAACCTTGTTGAGCGCCAGGATCGCCGGCCGCTTCGCTTCCTTGAGGCCTGAGAGGATGCTGCGGAGGTCGTCGCCGAGGCCCTTCTTGGTGCCGTCGACGACGACCACGACCTGATCGGCATCGGCCGCCCCCGCCCAGGCGGACGCCACCATCGCGCGTTCGAGCCGGCGCTTGGTCTTGGTGAAGATGCCCGGCGTGTCGACGAAGACGAGCTGGGTGGTGCCCTCGATCGCGATGCCGGTGACGCGCGTGCGCGTCGTCTGCACCTTCGGCGTCACGATCGACACCTTGGCCCCGACCATCTGGTTCAGCAGCGTCGACTTGCCGGCATTGGGCGCGCCAACCAGGGCGACCAGCCCGCAATGCGTCTTGAGATCAGGCATCGGCGGCGACCTCCACCAGAAGCGCTGCAGCGGCCGCCTGCTCGGCCTCGCGCTTGGAGCGGCCGCTGCCCGAGGCCGGCCCGTGCTTGCCGACCCTCGCTTCGATCGTCCGCTGCGGCGCATGCGCCGGCCCGCTCGCCGAGGTCTGCGTGTAGGTGGGAAGGCCGAGGCCGCGGGCCTGGGCCCATTCCTGCAGCCGCGTCTTGGCGTCTCTCGGCGGCGCCGCGTCGGCCGCGATCAGGTCCTTCCAGCGCGTCGCGACGAAGGCGGCGGCGATATCGAGCCCGCCGTCGAGGTAGAGCGCGGCGATCACCGCCTCCATCGCATCGGCCAGCACGGCCTCGTTGGTACGGGCCCCCTCCTCGCCTTTCGACAGCTTGATCGACTTGCCGAGGTCGATCGCGCGCGCGACCTGCACCAGCGCCTGGCGGCTGACCAGGCGGGCGTGGCGCTTGGCGATGTCGCCCTCGCGCTCCTTGGGGAAAGTCTTCAGCAGCACGTCGGCGAGGACCAATCCCAGCACGCGGTCGCCGAGGAATTCGAGGCGCTCGTATCCCCGGCCGCGTCGCTTTGCGGCGCTCGCGTGGGTCAGCGCTTCGTCGAGCAGGTCGGGCTTGGCGAAGGCGTGGCCGAGGACCTCGGCGAGAGACTTCAGACGATGCCCCGGAACATCCGGCCGAGGCGGATCGCGAAGGGCCACTTCCAGACCTCCCACAGCCTGGCTTCGCCGTTGGTCGAGAAGAAGGTGAACTCGGCGCGGCCGACCAGGTTGGCGGCGGGGACGAAGCCGACGCCCGAGAGGACGCGGCTGTCGAGCGAGTTGTCGCGGTTGTCACCCATCGCGAAGTAGTGGCCCGCGGGGACGACGAACACCGGCGTGTTGTCGAGCTGCCCGTCGTCGGACACCTCGATGATCCGGTGCTGGCGGCCGTTCGGCAGCGTCTCGACGTACTGGGCGTAGCGCTGGGTGGCGCGGCCGGAGCCTTCGAGGAAGTCCTCGACCCGCTCGCGCTTCACCGGCAGGCCGTTGATGTGCAGCACGCCGCCGGTCACCTGGATGCGGTCGCCGGGAAGGCCGACGATCCGCTTGATGTAGTCGGTCGAGTTGTCGCGCGGCAGCTTGAAGACGGCGACGTCGCCGCGCTCGGGCTCGCGGAAGAAGATGCGGCCGGGGAACAGCGGCGGGCCGAAGGGCAGCGAGTAGCGGCTGTAGCCGTAGGAGAACTTGCTGACGAACAGGTAGTCGCCGACGAGCAGCGTCGGGATCATCGAGCCCGAGGGGATGTTGAACGGTTCGACCGCGGCGGTGCGGATCACGAGCGCGATGCCGACGGCGTAGAGCACCGTCTTGATCGTGTCCCAGACGGTGCCGGTCTTTTTCGACGATGTAGTCAGGCTCATGCTCGCCGCTCGGGAGGGTCGACCGCGAGGTATGCCAGACCCTACCCTCCCCGGCAAGCTAGGCCTGGAGCCGTTCCAATCTCGGTACCGGCGAAATCACAAGCGGAACAAGGCATAGCGCCAGGCCCAGGCCGGAAAGGGCGACCCCGGCATAGAGCCCCCAGACCTCGCCGACCAGGCCCCCCAGGAGGGCGCCGGCCGGCCGGAAGCCCCATGTGAGCCACCGGAGGCTCGCATTTACCCGGCCGAGCAGATGGCTCGGCGTGACGCTCTGCCGCAGGCTGGTCTGGGTGACGCTGAAGACGACCGGGCCGAAGCCGAACAGGAATCGCCCGGCGACCAGCAGCGGGATCGCGGTCGCCGGCGTGGCCACCAGGATCAGCGCTATCCCCACCACCCCGATCGCGGGTCCGAGAATAATCGATCGGCCGAGGCCGATCCGCCGCTCGATCGCGGGTGCGGCGATCGCCCCCGCCACCATGCCGACGCCGTCGACCGCGAAGACGAGGCCGATCTCCGTGGCGGAGAGTCCGAGGCCACGGGCGAGATAGAGCACGAGAAGCGCGCTCATCGCGAACAAGGCGACGTTCCAGGTGAGCGAACAGAAGGCGAGCGCGCGCAGGCTCGGCTCGCCCAGCAGGAAGCGCATCCCCTCCGCCAGGTCGCCGGCGAAGCTGCGCCGGACCGGCGGCGTCTCAGGCACGGCGGGCTTCGAGATGCGCCAGGAGATGGCGGCAGCGATCAGGTCGGCGAGTCCGCACGCCAGCACCGCCAGCGCCGGACCGATCGCGCCGGCCAGGACGCCGGCGAGGCCGGGACCGCCGGTGACCGCGCCGGCGCGCCCGATCTCGAAGCGACTGTTGGCCCGCATCAGACGGTCGCGCTCGACCAGCGCGGGAATCGCCGACTGGGCGGCGACGTCGAAGAAGACCATGCCGATGCCGGCCAGGACTGCGCTCACCATCAGGAGCGGCAGGCTCACCAGCCCCAGCAAGGCCGCGACCGGAATCGCCAGCAGCGCCGACGCCCTAAGGAGACTGCCGGCAATCATCACCGACCGGCGCGGCAGCCGGTCGATCCAGACGCCGGCAGGCAGGCCGAAAATGAAGAACGGGATCGTCGCCGCCACGGTCAGCCAGCCCATCTCGACCGGGCCGACGCCGAGGACGAGGGCCGCGATCAGCGGCAGCGCCAGAAGCGCCACCTGGTCGGCGAACTGGGTTCCTGCGAAGGCCGCGAGGAGTTTGGTGAAGTCGGTCATGCCGCAGTCATGGACCGTGGCGCGGCCCGGCTCTATCCGACGCTTGCGCCCTAACCTTCAATCGCGGCCCTGCATCTTCTCGTGATGGATCCTGGGCACCACCGTGATGATCACGGTCGCCTGGGCGATCGGCGGCTCGTCGGTCAGCGAGACATCGATGCGGACGTCCATGCCGGGCGGCGTGATCTCGGCGAGCCGCTCGGCGGCACCGCCGGTCAGCATCATCGTCGGCCGGCCCGAGGGATCGTTGACCACGCCCATGTCGCGCCAGAAGACGCCGCGGCGGAAGCCGGTGCCGAGCGCCTTCGAGCAGGCCTCCTTGGCCGCATAGCGGCGCGCGTAGCTTGCCGCGCGGTTCGCCCGCCGGTCCGACTTCGAGCGCTCGACCGCGGTGAAGCAGCGGTCGAGGAAACGCTCGCCGAAGCGGGCGAGCGTCTTCTCGATCCGCTCGATGTCGATCAGGTCGGTGCCGAGGCCGATGATCATGCGGTTTCCGCGCCCGTGGCTTCGGCGCGGGCCTTGTCCATCAGCGAGCGCATGCGCCGGATCGCCGAGTCGAGGCCGGAGAAGATCGCCTCGCCGATCAGGAAGTGGCCGATGTTGAGCTCGACGACGGTCGGGATCGCCGCGACCGGCGCCACCGTATCGAAGGTGAGCCCATGGCCCGCATGGCATTCGAGGCCGATCGCCTCGGCGTGCTTCGCCGCCGCCTTGATGCGGGCCAGCTGCTTCTCGCGGTCTGCGCCCTCGTGCTCGCAATAGGCGCCAGTGTGGAGCTCGACGACGGGCGCGCCCAGCTTCTTCGCCGCATCCAGCTGCTTCGGGTCGGCCTCGATGAACAGCGAGACGCGGCTGCCGTTGGCGCCCAGCTTCTGCACGTAGGGATGGAGCTGGTCGAACAGGCGGGCGGCATCGAGGCCGCCCTCGGTCGTGACCTCGGTGCGCTTCTCGGGCACCAGGCAGACGGCATGCGGCTTGTGGCGGAGCGCGATCGCCAGCATCTCCTCGGTCGCCGCCATCTCGAGGTTCAGCGGGCGGTCGATGTCGCGGACGAGGCGCGCGATGTCGTCGTCGGAGATGTGGCGGCGGTCTTCGCGGAGGTGCGCGGTGATGCC
>JAEULB010000070.1 GCA_016792585.1 Rhodospirillaceae bacterium | reverse complement strand
GCCTTGATGTCGCGCACGCAGCCGTCCATCACCGCGCCGACGGCGCCGCGATACTTGGAGGCGGTGGAGAGCAGCTCGCCCCAGGGGGCGACGCGGCCGGTGGCACCGCAGGCGAAGACGGGGATCTCGCCCGGCTTCAGGCTGTCGATCAGGGCGATTTCCATCTCGTAGGGGTTCTCGCCGGGCGTCTCCGAGTAGACGTCCATATAAAGAGCCGTGCGCGCGCGGCCGACCATCACCAGGCTCTCGTCGAGCGGCCGGATCCGAGGCGGGAACGCCTGCTTCCAGACGCCCGCCTGGTCGAGGCAGTCGGAAATGACGGCGCAGAACAGCTTCTCGGCCAGTTCGGCCAGCGAATGGGACGGCATGTTCGTCACGGCTCCGGGATGAATTTCGAGAACGGGAGGATCGTCGGTTCTTTAACGATACAGGCTGGCGTCTGTCGACGCTTCCTTGGGGCCGATGAAACCACGTCCCGATTGCTCCTAAATCACAATAGGAAAGCCGCGAAATGCAACCAGCGGACGAGGTGCCGCGCGATCGGTGGTTCACTGGACCCCGGGTGACGGCGGTCGTATTTCTGTCATCCAACCGTCATCGTCCGAATGGAGCCCCGTCATGAAGCGTCGCTCGTTCATCGGCCTCGCCGCCGCGACGGCCCTGCTCGCCGCCTCCCCTGCGCTCGCGCAGAGCGGACGCGTCGTCGTCTACAACGCCGGCGGGCCCGAGCTCTTCAAGCCGCTCTCGGAAGCCTTCGCGAAGAAGCACCCGGACGTGAAGATCGACGTGATCAATGCCGGCGTCGGCGAGCTCTTCACCCGCATCCGCGCCGAGAGGTCCAACCCGCGAGGCGACGTTCTGCTCGGCGCCTCGGGCGAAGCCTTCGTCGGCAACACCGAGCTCTTCCAGCCTTACAAGGCAAAGGAGCACGACGCGTTCGATCCGAAGGTGATCGGCCCCGACAACACCTTCTACGGCTTCTCGATGCCGCTTCAGGCGCTGATCGTGAACACCAAGCTGATGCCGCTGGACCAGGCGCCGAAGAGCTGGAAGGACCTCGGCGAGCCCCGCTACAAGGGCAAGATCATCATGTCGAACCCCTCGCTTTCGGGCTCGGCCTACGGCCAGATCGCACAGATCCTCCAGCTCCACGGCTGGGACCTGATGCAGAAGGTGGTCCAGAACGCGACCTTCGTCGCGCAATCGGCGGTCGTCTATCAGAACGTCGCCAAGGGCGAGTACGCGATCGGCCTCACCGGCGACTCCAACATCGTCACCATGGCTCAGCAGGGATATCCGGTGGCCGCGGTCTATCCGTCGGAAGGTACCGCGCTCCGCTTCGATGCCAGCGGCATCATCAAGGGCGGGCCGAACCCGGAGCCGGCGAAGCTCTTCCTCGACTTCGTGAATTCGAAGGAGTCGCACGAGATCATCGTCAAGACCAACCGCCGCTCGGTCCGCAAGGACGCGCCGGCGCCAGCCGGCCAGATCGCCACATCGGACATCAAAACCTTCGCCTACGACGACGCCGCGGCGGCCAAGGACCGCAAGGCCAATCTCGAGAAGTTCGACGACCTGCTGAGCCGGAAGTAATGCGGATCGAGGCCTTCACCGAGGCCAAGGACCGCGCGCGGCCCAAGACCAACGAGGATCGCATCGTGATCCTCGCCGACCGCGCCTATGCGGTCGCCGACGGCGCCACCGACAAGAGCGGCAAGCGCTGGAACGGCAAGACCGGCGGTCAGATCGCCGCCGAAACCGTCACCCGGACGGTCACGGAGCTGGCGCTTTCTGATGCGCCGGCGCCAAGCGGCCGCGACCTGGTCGACCGCATCGCGAGCGCCATCCGCGCCCATTACGTCGATCTCGGCATCGACGACGAGGCCGCGGCCGATCCGCGGGCGCGCTTCGGCACCACTCTCGCCCTCGCCCTGGCGCTCCCCGGCGGCTGGCGTTTCTACCGCGTCGGGGACAGCGGCATCCGCCTCAACGGCAGCGAGCTACTGCTCGAGGAAAGCGGTCTCGATCCCATCTACGGCGAGTTCCGGGCCCTGCTCTGGCGACGCTTCGCCGCGCAAGGCCTGCCGGTCGACGAGATCGATCGCCGCTCGCGCCTTCGTCTCGTCGAAGGTGCTGCGCACACCTCGGAGGACTCGGCGCTGGTCGCCGGCGCGCGCGACGAGGCGATCGAGCTGGCTAAGACGAAATTCCCGGGTATCGACGCCGGCAATGTCCGGTCGCTCCTCGATCGCGGCCTCGCCCGTCAGTCCGACTATCGCGACCGCGATCATCCGCTGGGGTACGGCCCGCTCGACGGCTGGCCGATCGGGAACCGCTTCATCCATGTCGAAGATCGTCCGGCAGAGGCCGTCCGCTCGATCGAGCTGTTCACCGACGGCTACTACGGCGTCGCCGAGGGCACGACGGTTGCCTCCTGGGAGTCCTGGCTCGCGATGGTCGAGCGCGAGGATCCGCACCGCATCGGCCGCTTCGCCTCGACCAAGGGCTCGGCACCGGGCCGCAACGCCGACGACCGCAGCGTCGTCATCGTCGCGACATGACCGGAACGACCGTCCCCCCCGCGAAATCCCGCGACTGGCTGCCCTGGGCGGTCGGCGGTCTCACTGTGCTCGTTCTCTTCGCCTTCCTGATCTATCCGATCCTGAAGACGGTGCTCGGCGCCTTCGTCCGCAACGGCAACGAGCCGTCCATAGCCAACTGGACGCTCTACAATTTCGAGCGCTTCTTCGTTGCCGCGACATACCAGTCGGCGGTCCGCAACTCGATCCTGGTCTCGGTCCTCTCGACGGTGGCGGCGACACTGCTGGCGCTGCCCGCCGCCTATGCGATCGCCCGCATCCGCATGCCGTTCAGGAACTTCATCCTGGCCCTCTCGGTGATCCCGCTGGTGGCGCCGCCCTTCATCGGCGCCTATTCCTGGATCCAGCTTCTGGGGCGCAGCGGCATCGTCACCAAGTACGCCGCCGAATGGTTCGGCATCACGCTGCCGCCGATCTACGGGCTGTTCGGCATCGTGCTCGCCTTGTCCTTGAGCTTCTTTCCCTACGTCTTCCTGATCGTCCAGGGCGCGCTCTCCGCCGGCGATCCGAACATCGAGGAGAGCGCGCGTGTCATGGGCGCGTCCCGCTGGCGGATCCTCCGGACGATCACGCTGCCGCTGGTGACGCCGGCGATCGCCGCGGCGGCGATGATCGTCTTCATCAAGGCGCTCGGGAACTTCGGCGTACCGGCGATCCTCGGCGGCGAGATGTACGTGCTGCCGACGCTGATCTACTTCCAGGTCCACGGCTTCTTCAACCTGAACGCCGCCTCCGCGATCGCGCTGGTCAACGTCGCGATCACGCTGATCGCGATCCTGATCCTCGCCTGGATCAACCGCCGCCGGCACTTCGTCACCGTCACCGGCGTCACGCGCAGGGCCGCCCGGATGGATGGGCTCGGGGCGCGCATCTTCGCCAATGCCTATGTCTGGCTGCTGCTGACGCTGACCTTGATCCCGCAGATCATGGTGGTGTGGTCTTCCTTCGCCGAACGCTGGGCCGGAACCACCTTCCCGACCGAGTACGGCCTCGGCAACTACCGCCAGGTCTTCGGCGACCTGTTCCAGCCGATCCAGAACAGCCTGGTCCTGGCCGGGGCCGCGACGGCGCTGGTCGTCGTCTTCGGCACGCTGCTGGCCTACACCGCCGTCCGCCGGCGCTTCGTCGGCAAATGGGCGCTCGACCTCACGATCATGCTGCCCTTCGTGCTGCCGGGCGTGGTCACCGGCGTCGCCTTCCTCGTCACCTTCAACGACGGATGGCTGGTGCTGACCGGCTCCGGCACGATCCTGGTGCTCGCCTACTTCGTCCGCCGCATCGCCTATGTCTTCCGCTCGGTCTCGGCCTCGATCGCCCAGGTCGACCCGAAGATGGAGGAAGCCTCCACCATCTGCGGTGCTTCCTGGGGCCGCACGATGCGGAAGGTGACGGTGCCGCTCGTGGCTCCCGGCATCCTCGCCGGCGCCGTGATCGTGTTCGCGACCCTGATCAGCGAGATGAGCGTCACGATCCTGCTCTACTCGGCAAGCTGGAAGACCATCGCGGTCGCGATCTACGAGCGCCTCGCCAGCAACGAGATGCCGTCGGCTGCCGCCATCGGCTCGGTCACCATCGCCATGACCCTGGTCCTGGTCTTCGCCGCCAGCCGCCTGATCGGCCGCAGCATGGCCGACATGTTTCGGTAAGCGAAACCGCCGCCTCTCCTTTTGCCGCGGGTCGCCGCGATGCTTGGTTTCGCCCCGCGTTCCCGTGTAGGACTGGCGCGCGGTGACCACGCCCTCGCCAGATACTCAACCGCTTTACCGCCGCCCGCGCATCCTGCTCGTGATCGCGCTGCCGATCCTGCTCTGGATCGCGGGCTTGACGCGGATCGTCTGGCCGCACCCGGTGCTGGCCTATGCCAGCTACGCGATGCTGGTCGGATACCTGCTCGCGAGCTTCCCGCAGATCCGCACCAGCAACCGGATCCTCGGCGGTATCCTGATCGTGCTTTGCCTCCTGCTCCATCGCGGCGAGATACCGTTCTCCGTCGTCGCCCGCGGCTTCGAGTTCGCGGTCGCCTTCTCGGCCTTCCTGGCCGTGCTTCAGTTCGTGCGCGCCACGGTCGAGTTCCTGCCGGGTGCCACCGCGTCGCGCGGGCTCTTCGCCGGCATGGACGCGCTCGGCCGCCGGGTCGCGATCGTGACCTCATGCCACCTCTTGTCGGTCGTGCTGTCGATCGGCGCCTTCGCCATCATCCGCCCGCTGCTGCCGCCGGAAGACGATCCCGAGGAACGCCGGCGCCAGGCGATCAACGCGCTCCGCGGCGTCTGTACCGGCATCTACTGGTCGCCGTTCACCGTCGGCATCGGCTTCATCTTCTTCTCGTTCCCGCAGCTGCCGGCGTGGCAGGTGTTCTCGACCGGCATGGTGGTCGCGATCGCGATCATCGGCGCCTCGGCCCTCGCGCAGGGCGGACGGCGGAGCCCGGCGGCGCTGGTCGCGACGATCGGCGCGTTCCGCCCGATCCTGGCGCCGCTGATCGCAGCCACGGGAGCGGTCGTCGTCACCATCGCCCTCACCGGGCTTTCTAACCTGCAGGCGACGATCGTCGTGATGCCGATCTTCTGCCTCTATCAGATGCTGAAGGGCGGCCGCGAACGCACCTGGCGGGTCACCAGCATCGCGATCGAGCGGATGGCGCGTTCCGGCGACGACATGCTGGTGTTCACGTCAGCTGTCGTGCTCGGCAGCATCCTCCTCGAGTCGCGCCCGGTGCTGGATGCGATCGCCCATGTGTTGCCGCCGCATCTGCCCGTGCCGGTGCTGATCGGCACCCTCTGCGCGATCGGCCTCGGCCTCGGGCTGCTGGGTCTCAACGCGATCCTGGTCGGCACCATCCTGATCGCGCTCGCCGCCTCGGCCGCGGGCGATCTTCCCGACTTGGTGCTGGCGCTGATCGTGCTGTACGGCTGGACGGCCGCCTCGATGGTGTCGTTCGCCTCGCTGGCGATCCTCACATCCGGATCGATGTTCCAGATCGACTCCCGGAAGCTCGTCTGGAGCGCCAACGTCCCGTTCCTGGCGCTGGTCGGCATCGCCAATACGGTCGTGCTGTCGGCCGCGGTCTACGCGCTCCGGTAGGCATGACAAGCTTGCGACATCACCTAAGCCGGCTTATGATGAGCTAGCTTATTATTTGCCCTCCCCGCGATGCGCCCGCCCGACCGCAGCTTCGGCTTTCTCTTATATGACTCCGCGCGCCTGCTTCGCCGCGACTTCGACCGACGCGCGCGGGCGATCGGCCTCACCCGCGCCCAGTGGTCGGTTCTCTCGCACCTGAACCGCTACGAAGGCGTCAACCAGGCGACCCTCGCCGACCTGATGGAACTGCAGCCGATCACGCTGGTGCGCCTGCTCGACCGTCTCGAGGAGGCGGGCTGGATCGTGCGCACGGCCGATCCCAAGGACCGGCGCTCGCGCGTGCCGCAGCTGACCGACAAGGCGCGCCCGGTGCTGGAACGCATGCAGGCCCTGGCCGCCGAGACCCGCGAGCTGGCGCTCGCCGGCGTCGAGGCCGAGGAGCGCGAGCGGCTGCTCGACGCCCTGCAAAAGATCCGCGCCAATCTCGCCGCGCGCGAGGACGAGACCGGGAGCACGGGCACCGATGGTCGCTGACGGCTCCAACGCGCCGGCGCGCGCCGTGGTCGGCCGGGCCAAGCGGCGCGTCCGCGCCTTCCTGCTGCTGCTCGGCCCCATCGTCGTCGGCGCGGCGGCGCTCTCGATCTATCTCAACGGCGGACGCATCGTCTCGACCGACAACGCCTATGTGAAGGCGGCAAAGACGACGGTGAGCCCCGAGATCGCCGGCCGCGTCGCCAGCGTCGCGGTCCGCGAGAACGAGGCCGTCACCGCAGGCCAGCCGCTGTTCAAGATCGACGACGAGCCGCTCCGCATCGCCGTATCCAAGGCAGAGGCGCAGCTCCAGGCCGTGCGCCTCGAGCTCGACGCGCTCCGCGCCGGGTATCGCCAGAAGCGCGAAGAGCTGAAGCTCGCCGAGACCAATGTTCCCTACGCGGAGCGCGAGTTCAGGCGCCAGTCCGAGCTCGCCGAACGCAAGGTCGCCACCGAAGCCCGCCTGGACGAAGCGCGCAACCGGCTCGACGTCGTCCGCCTCCAGGTCGCGGCCCTTCGCCAGGACCTGGCGAAACTGGTGGCCGCGCTCGCCGGCGACGCCGACATGCCGGCCGAGCGGCATCCGAAGTTCCTCGAGATCAAGGCCGAGCTCGACGAGGCCCGCCTCAACCTTCGCCGTGCCGAGATCAAGGCGCCCGACGATGGCATCGTCAGCCGTGTCGACTCGATCCGTCCTGGCGACTTCGTCCGCGCCGGCGTCGCCGCCTTCTCGATCGTCTCCTCGCGCCGCCTCTGGATCGAGGCGAACCTGAAGGAGACCGACATCACCAACCTGGTGCCGGGCCAGAAGGCGAAGATCAAGGTCGACGCCTACCCCGACACCGTCTGGACCGCGAAGGTCGACAGCATCGGGGCCGCGACCGGCGCCGAGTTCTCGATCCTGCCGCCGCAGAACGCGACCGGGAACTGGATCAAGGTGGTCCAGCGCATACCGGTTCGTCTCGTCATCGACGAGGCGCCCGACCGTCCGCAGCTCCGCGCGGGCCTGAGCGTCGTCGTCGAGATCGACACCGGGATCGAACGCTCCCTGCCCGACCTGATCAAGGCGGCTCTCGCCAAGGTCGGGGGAGGTCGTTGACCAGCAAGGCTCTCGTCACCGCCTCCATCATGGCGGCGACGGTGATGCATGCCCTCGACATGACGATCGCCAACGTGGCGCTGCCGCACATGCAGGGCACGCTGCTGGCGACCCAGGACCAGATCTCCTGGGTGCTCACCTCCTACGTCGTCGCATCCGCGATCATGACGCCGCCGACCGGCATCCTTGCCGCGAGGATGGGGCGCAAGCGCTTCTTCCAGTGGTCGATCGCCGGGTTCACCGTCGCCTCCCTCCTCTGCGGCTTCGCCTCGTCGCTGAGCGAGATGGTGTTCTTCCGCCTGCTCCAGGGAGCCTGCGGCGCGGCGCTGATCCCGGTCTCGCAGGCGATCCTGCTCGATACCTACCCGCGCGAGCGCCACGCGCAGGCGATGGCGATGTGGGGCGTCGGCATCATGGTCGGGCCGATCCTCGGGCCGACGGTCGGCGGGTATCTCACCGAGCTCTACGACTGGCGCTGGATCTTCTTCATCAACCTGCCGATCGGGATCATCGCGATGCTGGGCGTCGCCGCCACCGTGCCCGAGACGCCGCGCGATCCCAATCGCACCTTCGACTTCACCGGCTTCGCGCTGCTGACGCTCGCCGTCGGATCCTTCCAGCTGATGCTCGACCGCGGCGAGCTCGAGGGCTGGTTCGACTCAACCGAGATCGTCATCGAGGCGGTGATCGCCGGCCTCTGCTGCTACGGCTTCATCGTTCATAGCTGGACCGCGGACCGACCGTTCCTCGACCTCAACCTGATGCGCGACCGCAACTACGGGATCGGCGTGCTGCTGATCTTCCTGATCAACCTGATGATGCTGGCGACGCTGGCATTGCTGCCGGCCTTCCTGCAGGGGTTGCTGGGATACCCGATCGTCGAGACGGGCTACCTGATGATGCCCAGGGGCATCGGAACGATGATCGCGATGCTGGTGGTCGGCCGCATATCCGGCACCGTCGACGCCCGGCTGATCGTCACGGTCGGCCTGCTGCTCACCTCGCTCTCGATGTGGGAGATGAGCCTCTTCAACATGAACGTCGACGAGCACCTGATCATCGTCACCGGGGCGCTTCAGGGCTTCGGCATGGGCCTGATCTTCTCGCCCCTGAGCGCGATGACCTTCTCGACCCTGGCCCCGCATCTCCGGACCGACGGGGCCGCCGTGTTCAGCCTGCTGCGCAACCTCGGCAGCTCGATCGGCGTCTCGGTGATGATCGCGATGCTGTCCCAGGGTCGCCAGCTCCACCGCTCCCAGCTGGTCGAGCACGTGACGCCGTTCAGCCCGGCGCTCAAGGACGCACCGGACGGGTTCGCCCTCGACACCCTTTCGGGCCTCATGCGCCTCAGCGAGGAGATCTCCCGCCAGGCCGACATGCTGGCCTATCTCGGCGACTTCCATGTGCTGATGCTGGTGCCGCTGATCCCGCTGCCGCTCGTCTTGATTCTGCGCCCGCAGAGTTACGGAAAGCGCGCCTGACAGCGCCGATTCTCGCGGATTCACTCCGAATCGCGATCGAACCGCGTTGCGTGGCTTGTGGAAAACCCAGGAAAAATCGGCCTAAAACGGCGTCGACCTTCAAGATTCCTGCGGTTTTCGGGCATTTCGCAAGACAGCCGCACGAAGACGCGTTGCGAGTCAGCGAACCATGGTGTACGTGCGGATTACTGTTTTTTCATGTGGAGATGCATCATGTCTGCTGCTGAGAAGCCAACTATCGTCACCTCGAAACACCTCGCCGACGCGCTCGCCGAGAAGCACGAGCTCCCGAAGAAGCAGGCCAAGGCCGTGCTCGAGGACCTCGTGGCGCAGCTTGGCAAGCATCTGAAGAAGGGCGCCAAGATCCGCGTCGCCGGCCTCGGCATCCTGCAGGTCCGCAAGCGCCCGGCGCGCATGGGCCGCAACCCGGCCACCGGCGAGCCGATCAAGATCAAGGCGAGCAAGAAGATCGCCTTCCGTCCCGCCAAGGAGCTCAAGGACTCGATCTAAAGTCGAGCCTTAGTCCCTCCAGAGACGGGCGCGTCGCTTAAGGCGGCGCGCCCGTTTCCTTTTGGGGGTACGCCCCGCGTTTCGCCGGCATCTGGTCAGAGTCGGCTTTCCGTGATCTGCTCTCCTAGTTTTCCGATACGACAGGCGGTTCCCGCCGTCCAAGACAGGGAGAGCATTCATGTCGATGACAAAGACCGGCCTCGTCCGGTCACTTGCCGTCGCGACGGCCATGGCCGCGGCGATGGTTGCCGGCGATGCCGCCGCGCAGAAGGTCCTGAGGTACGTGCCGCAGGCGAACATGGGCACGATGGACCCGGTCAACAATCTGTCGTCGGTCACGCACCAGCACAGCTGGCGCGTCTACGACAACCTGTTCGGCGAAGACACCGCCGGCAACGTCCATCCGCAGATGGTCGAGAACTACACGGTGAGCGCCGACGGCCTCACCTACACGATCACGCTCCGCCCCGGCCTCAAGTTCCACG
The DNA here is from genome assembly GCA_016792585.1 of Rhodospirillaceae bacterium. GTDB lineage: Bacteria > Pseudomonadota > Alphaproteobacteria > SHVZ01 > SHVZ01 > SHVZ01. The sequence goes on along the minus strand of JAEULB010000070.1, from coordinate 1,264 downwards.
ACGGCTCGCCGGTCCGCTCCCAGGACGTGATGCCGTCGATCGAGCGCTGGGCGAAGCTGGACGGCGGCGGCAAGCGCCTGGTCGCAGCCGGCATGAAGCTGGCGGCGGTCAACGAGCGCACCTTCACGCTGACCCTGCGCGAGGCCTTCCCGGCGACGCCGGGCGTCCTCGCCTATGGCGCGACCGCGATGTTCGTGATGCGCGAGAAGGAGGCGAGCACCGACGCCTCGACCCCGATCACCGAGGTCGTGGGCTCCGGCCCGTTCGTGTTCAACGCCAAGGAGCATGTGCCGGGCGCCAAGGTCGTCTACGAGAAGAACAAGGACTACGTGCCGCGCAGCGAGCCGGTGAACGCCTTCTCCGGCGGCCGCGTCGCCAAGGTCGACCGCATCGAGCTGACGATCATGCCGGACTCGGCGACGGCCGTGGCCGCGCTCGACCGCGGCGAGATCGACATGTACGAGACGCCGCCGCTCGACCTTCTGCCGGTGCTCAAGCGGAACCCGAACATCAAGATCGTCGTCTTCAACAAGGCGGGCGCGCTCGCCTTCGTGCGTCCGAACTTCCTGCACCCGCCCTTCAACAATCCGAAGGCGCGCCAGGCCCTGATGCACATGGTCGACCAGGAAGACTACATGCGCGCCGCGATCGGCAGCGATCCGGCGAACTGGAAGGTCTGCTGGGCGGTACAGGTCTGCGGCACGCCGACCTCGAGCGAAGCCGGCAGCGAGCCCTACCGCAAGGCCGACCTCGCCAAGGCCAAGCAGCTGCTGCAGGAGTCCGGATACAAGGGCGAGAAGATCTACGTGCTGGTGCCGATGGACCAGCAGGTGATCCGCGACATCGCCCAGGTCACCATCCAGAAGCTCAAGGACATCGGCGCCACCGTCGAGCCGCTCGCCACCGACTGGGGCACGGCGCTGACCCGCGGCAACAGCAAGGCAGCGCCCGAGGCCGGCGGCTGGCACCTGTTCCACACCTGGACGGTCGGCCAGATCCTCGGCAGCGCGATCTCGGCCGTGCATCTCAGCACGCCGTGCGACGGCGGCGGCTATCGCGGCTGGCTCTGCGATCCGAAGATGGAGGAGTACCTCGCCGAATGGATCAAGGCCGGCACCACCGAGAAGCGCAAGCCGGTCGGCGAGAAGATCCAGCGCCAGGCGATGGAGATGGTGAACTTCGTCCCGCTCGGCCAGTTCTTCCAGCCGATGGCGACCCGCTCCAACATCTCCGGCATCCAGGAGACGTTGCTGCCGGTGTTCTG
>JAEULB010000016.1 GCA_016792585.1 Rhodospirillaceae bacterium | reverse complement strand
AACGACCGCGGCACCGGCGTCGCCGCGGCCGAGCTCGGCGTCATGGCCGGCGCCGACCGGATCGAGGGCACGCTGTTCGGCAATGGCGAGCGCACCGGCAACGTCGACGTCGTGAACCTGGCGCTCAACATGTACAGCCAGGGCATCGACCCTGAGCTGGCAGTCGGCGACATCGACGAGATGAAGGCGACGGTCGAGTACTGCAATCAGCTGCCGGTTCATCCCCGCCATCCCTATGCCGGCGAGCTGGTGTTCACCGCGTTCTCGGGATCGCACCAGGACGCGATCAAGAAAGGCTTCGCGGCCCTCGAAAAGAGCAACTCCGGCATCTGGGAAGTCCCTTATCTCCCGATCGATCCGAAGGATCTCGGCCGCGACTACCAGGCGGTGATCCGGATCAACAGCCAGTCCGGCAAGGGCGGCATCGCCTATGTGATGGACCAGGACTACGGCTTCGACCTGCCGCGCAAGCTGCAGATCGAGTTCAGCCAGGTGATCCAGGGCATCGCCGACGGCACCGGCAAGGAGATCCAGCCGGAGATGATCAAGCAGGTCTTCGACAAGGAGTACCTCTCGGAGGAGGGGCTTTCGTTCGTCGAGCATCGGACGGTGCCGGGCGGCAAGGGCGGCGGACGGAACCTGGACGCGACGATCCGCGTGAACGGCAAGGAGCGTGAGGTCCAGGGCACCGGCAACGGCCCGATCGACGCCTTCGTCGATGCGCTCTCCAAGAGCCTCGGCGTCTCGATCAAGGTGCTCGACTATCGCGAGCATGCCCAGGGCGGCGGCGCCGATGCGACCGCGGTCGCCTATGTCGAGGCCAAGATCGGCGACAGGCCGCCGCTCTTCGGCGTCGGCGTCGATCCGAACATCGTCGCGGCATCTCTCCGCGCGGTGGTGAGCGCGGTCAGCCGCGCCCAGCGTTCACGCTAACGCGCGGATCGCTCCGGCGATCGACAGGAGAAGCAGCAGGACGAGCACCGCCTTCCGGAAGGTGGCGGGCTCGGTCCTGATGTAGCCGCGGCTGCCGATCGCGATCCCGATCAGCAGCACCGGCAGCAGCGCCAGTGCTGCGAGGAACGTTCCGGTCGTGACCAACCCCTGGGTCGCGCCCAAGGCCAGCGCATAGGTGTCGGTCGCGAGGAAGAAGGCGACCAGCGAGGCGCGGACCGCAGCGGTGCCGGCCGGCGACGACAGGTAGAACAAAACGACCGGCGGCCCGCCGATGCCGAGGCTTCCGTTGAGGAGGCCGACCGCGGTACCGGTCGCGAAGGTGGCGGCGGTCCCGGGCATCCGCTCGAGCGCGAAGCCGCGCCAGAGCAGGACCGTGGTGGTCGCCACCAGCACGGCGATCGCAAGACGGATCGGCATCTCCGGCAGGCTCGCCAGCAGATGGACGCCGAAAGGGGTGGCGACCAGCGTTCCCAAGATCAGCGGCGAGAGCGAGCGCCAGTCCACCTGTCGCCAGACGCCGGGCAGCATGTGGATGCTGGCGGCGACCTCCAGCACGAAGACGATCGGGATCGCCGTCGCCGGCGGCAGCACCAGCGACAGGCCGGAGACCGCCAGCATCGAGAAGCCGAAGCCGGAGTATCCGCGGATGATCGCGGCGATCAGCAGCGCCGCGATAGCGATCGCCGCGATTGCCGGCGACAGCGTCTGCAGGTCGAGAAGGGCGGCGAGGCGATCGAGCATCGGAGATAGGCACGCTAGCGCGACAAAGGATCGCTTGCCCAGGGCGGGATGCCGCTGTACGTCCAGGCCCATGTCAGAGACCTCGGACAACGATGCCGACGGACGTTCGCCCTGGGCCGGGCTGCAAGGCATCGCCTTCGCCGAGGTGCGTCCGGCGGGCCACCCGATCTCCGGCACCGTCACCGTTCCCGGCAGCAAGAGCTTCACCAATCGCGCATTGATCCTCGCCGGCGCGGCCGAGGGAGTCTCGACACTGACCGGCCTGCTCCGCAGCGACGATTCCTACTGGTGCATCGACGCGCTGAAGCGCCTCGGCGTCGGCGTCGAGGTCGAAGGGACGACGGCGCGTATCGACGGATCCGGCACACGCTGGCCGGCGAAGTCAGCCGACCTGTTCATCGGCTCGGCCGGCACCATCGGCCGTTTCCTGCCGGGTGTTCTCGCTGCCGCGCCGGAGGGTCGCTACCGAGTCGCCGCCAGCCGGCAGCTGATGCGTCGTCCGGTCTCGCCGCTGATCGACGCGCTCGCGACGCTGGGTGCGGAGATATCCCATGAGGGCGAGCCGGGCGGCTTCCCCATGACGGTGTCCGCCCGCGGGCTCAAGGGCGGCAAGCTTGTCATGTCGGGCAAGGTGTCGAGCCAGTTCATCTCCGGCGCGTTGATCGCGGCGCCCCTCGCCAAGGCACCCGTGGAGCTCGAGGTCGCCGATCACATCGTCCAGTCGGACTATGTCCGGATGACGCTCGATGCGATGGAGGCCTTCGGCGTCGAGGTGGCGCATGACGAGGCGCTGACGCGTTTTCAGGCGAAGCCCCAGCGCTACCGCGGCGGCGGCTTCGCGATCGAGGCGGACGCCTCGACCACCACGTACTTCCTGGCGCTGGCGGCGGCGACCCGCGGCCGCATCGTCATCGACAACATCGGCACCGCGACGCGACAGCCCGATCTTCGCCTGATCGACGTGCTGGAGCGGATGGGCTGCAAGGTCGAGCGCGAAGTCGGCCGGGTCACGGTCGTCGGGCCGGAACGCCTCAAGGGCGGCTTCAGCGTCGACATGAAGCCGATGTCCGACGCGACCCTGACCTTGGCGGCGCTTGCGCCCTTCGCCGACGCGCCGATCGCGATCGAAGGCGTCGCGCATATCCGCAAGCACGAGAGCGACCGCATCGCGGTCATGGCGAAGGCGCTGGCCGATCTCGGCATCGGCGTCGACGAACGGCCGGACGGGCTGGTGGTGCGGCCGGGTGCGCCGCGTTTCGCCGAGCTCGAGACCCACGACGATCACCGGGTCGCGATGTCGCTGGCGGTGCTGGCGGCGGCGGGCGAGGGCGTCAGGCTCGTCGATCCCGGTTGCGTCTCGAAGACCTGCCCGGTGTTCTTCGAGGAGATCGGGAAGCTCGGCGTGCCCGTCGAGCTATTCTAGAGGCGAGCTTTTCTAGAGGCGAGCCTCTTTAGCGGTTGTAGACCCGCATCGCGCGGTCGACGCGCACTGTCAGGTCGGCATTGGCGACCGGCTTCACCAGGAAGCCGTCGACACTCAGGTCCTTCGCCTTCATCACGACCTCGCGTTCCGTATGCGAGGTCAGGAACAGGACCGGCGTGCGCAGGCTGCCGCTGTTCTTCTGGCGCACCCACTTCACGAAGGCGAGGCCGTTGGTCGGCGTCATGTTGATGTCGCAGATGATCAGGTCCGGCACGCGCGCGAGGAACTGCTCCTTCGCGGCCTCGCCGTTCGCCGCCTCGGTGATCGCGCCGAAACCCAATGCCCGCAACATCAGCCGCACGGAGTCGCGCACCGCCTCCTGATCGTCGACGATCAGCACGGTGAAGTTCTTGTAGCGATCGGTCGAGGCGGGTTGGTCGGACACGGCAAAGAAGTCTATGGGTCGCGGGAGAGCGCTTCAAGCAAGCGCCTCACTCCGCGGGCTCCGGCAATGCGGCGATCTCTTGGGCCAGCGCCCGGGCCTCTGCCGGAAGGTCGATCGCCGATGCGGCGGTCCAGTCCGAGGCCGCCGCCGCTTTCTCGAACGCCTGGGCGGCGCGGCCGAGCCGCACCGCGCCGGCACTGAACGCCGCACCCTTGAGGGCGTGGGCCTGGCCTTGGGCCGCGGCCGCATCGGTCGCCGCGGCGGCGGCCATCGCATCGGCTGCGAGCTTCTGCGCCTGCCCGGCGAAGCGTCTCAGCATCCGGATCAGTTCGGCCGTCATGCCGCCGACGATCGACTCCAGCTCGTCGAGATCGAGGACAGGCGCTTCGGGCACGGTTTCGGGGGCGGCGATGCTGACCGGCCCGACAAGGGCCGCGACCAGCGCCTCCGCGGTCGATGGCCATGGACAGAGGACGTCGATGCCCTCGACCGGCGGTCCGGCGGCCAGCATCACCAGGCGCAGGTCGAACAGCAGCGGCGAGGTACGGATCGCCCGGGCCAGCACCGGTCCGGCGCCGTCTTCGATACGGTCGCCGAGGATCGCCGCGTCGAAGGGTGGATCGGCGCCCTCGAGCAGATCGAGCGCAGCATGCAGGGCGGATGCGGTGGCGGCAGTCGCTTCGAGACCGGTCAGCATGCCGGCGACCGCCGCGGCCCGGCCGGCATCGCCGTCGACGACGAGCACACGGCGTCCCGCCAGTGCCTGGGATTTGGCTTTCATCGGCCGTCCATCGGCGTGTTATACTATACGTCTCGGTCGACCATGAGGCCTTGAGATGCTGAACCGCCGCCACGTCCTCCGTCTTTCCACCAGCGTCTTCGCGCTCGCCGCCTTCGGGCTCGGCGAGGCCAAGGCGGCGCCGGCCCGGGTCGCGCTTGAGGAGTTCCATCGCGAACCGGACATGCCCGGCGTCGAGTACTCGACCAAGGCGAAGAGGCTCTCGGGCCAGCGGATCCGGGTCGAAGGCTTCCTCGCGCCGCATGCCGGCAATCGCGCCGCGCCGTTCCTGGTGCTATCGGGCCAGCCGATGGTCGGCTGCCCGCATTGCCTGGGATCGGCCGATCTGCCGGGCGACAGCCTCGTCGCCTATTTCTCCGGCTCGCTCGGCATGGCCGACACCGGGATCCCGGTCGCGATCGAGGGCGTGCTCGACCTGGGCTCGCGCACCGACGCGCAGACCGGCTTCGTCTCCACCGTCCGTCTGTTCGACGCCAAGCTCGTCAGCTGAAATTTCGCGTCGCTGTCCGCCGGCGGTGTCGGCTTGACAGATTGGTAAGCAGTAGCTTACGGTAAGTTATGGCTTACCAATCTGCCGCTTTCACGGCTCTCGGCGATCCCACGCGCATGAAGGTCCTGGAGCAGCTCCGCTCAGGGCCGCTTGCAGTCGGCGAGATCGCCCGCGGCCTTCCGGTCAGCCGGCCGGCCGTTTCCCAGCACCTCAAGGTGCTGAAGGAAGCGGGGCTGGTGATCGACCATGCCGAAGGAACGCGGCGCGTCTACCAGATCGACCCGCAGGGGCTCGGGCAGATCCGCCGCTGGCTCGACCAGTTCTGGGACGAGGCGCTGGAAGCCTTCAGGGCCGAGGCCGAGAGGAAATCATGACCGCGACGATCAAGCCCGCGCCGGTGCGGCGGAGCGTGACGGTGAAGGCGTCGCCCGCGCGCGCGTTCGAGGTCTTCACTGCGGAGTTCGGACGCTGGTGGCCGAAGGGGCATCATATCGGCAAGAGCCCGATGAGCGGTGGCGTGATCGAGCCCAAGGCCGGCGGCCGCTGGTACGAGGTCTGCGAGGACGGCTCGCAATGCAACTGGGGCAAGGTACTGGCCTGGGAGCCGCCGATGCGCCTCGTGCTCGCCTGGCAGCTCAACGCGGCCTTCCAGTACGACCCGAGCTTCTTCACCGAGGTCGAGGTGCGGTTCACGCCGGAAGGCGAGGCGACGCGCGTCGATCTCGAGCATCGGAACCTGGAGCGCTTCGGTTCCGATGCCGAGAAGCTGGCGACCTCGATCGGCGCCGATAGCGGCTGGCTGTCGATCCTCCAGAGCTACGCCGCCTCCGTCGCCTGATCACATCTCCGCGTTGCGAACGATCAGGAAGCCGACCGGGTGGGTCGTGACGTTCTTGACGTTCGGCTTCTTGAGGCCGGCGGTGTAGGGCACCGGCAGCGAGAACCCGCCCCAGTCCGACGTGACGATCTTCTCCGCTTCCTCGAAAAGCTTGAGGCGGGCGGCGTGGTCGGAGGTGGCGCGGGCCTTCTCCATCAGCGCGTCGTAGGTATCGTTCTTCCATTTGGCGCGGTTGACGCCGCTCTTCGAGTGCCAGATGTCGTCGAGATAGACCGCCGGATCGTTGTAGCTGCCGGTCCAGCGAGACGGGAAGAACGCGACCTCGCCCGCATTGACCGACTTGATCCAGGTCACGCGCTCGATGATGTCCGGGGTGATCGGCATGCCCAGCACGTTCTTCATCTGCCCGGCGTAGTAGGTCACCAGGTCCTTGATCTCGGGCCAGCCGGTGATCGTGATCGGCGGCAGGCCCTTGCCGTCGGGGTAGCCCGCCGCCGCCATCAGCTGCTTCGCCTTGGCCGGGTTGTATTCGAGCTTCGGCAGGTCGGGCTTGTAGCCGCCGATGCCCGGGGGCACGAATCCCGGCATCGAGAACGCGGCGCCGCGGAACATGCCGTTGATGATGCCGTCGCGGTTGATCGCCAGCGACACCGCCTCGCGCACGCGCTTGTCCTTGAACGGCGCATAGAGGTTCTGGTTCATGCCCATCCACCAGACCGCGGCGCGATTGCCCTGGATCATCTCGGCCTTGTAGCGGGGATCGCGCATTACGCGATCGAACATCGATTCCTGCAGGTCGACGACGTCGAGCTCGCCGGCGTCGTACTGGTTGAACACGGTGTCGGCGTTGGGCACGACCAGGAAGCGGATGCCCTTGATCTTGGGCGCACCGCCCCAGTAGCCGGCATGCGCCTCGGTCTCGACCTTGACGCCGCGCGTCCAGCTCACTGTCTTGAACGGGCCGGTGCCGGCCGATCCCTTCTCGACCCAGTCCGCACCCAGCTCCTTCGCCGGCGTCGTGTCGAAGAACTGGATCGGGATATAGGGGAAGACGACGTTGGGTTGGGTGAACTCGACCTCGACCGTCAGGTCGTCGATCACGCGCACGCCGGGAAGGTCGGTGCGAGTGCCGGCCTTGATCTCGGCAGCACCGATCACCGTCTGCAGGAACTGGACGTTGTTGCCGCCCTTCCACTTGGGATCGAGCACCAGCTCGAAGGTCGCCTTCACGTCCTTGGCGGTGAAGGGCCGGCCGGTGTGGAAGGTGACGTTGGGGCGGAGCTTGAACTGGAAGCCGTGCTTGCCGGCGGGCAAAGCGCTCCACGAGGTCGCCAGCGCCGGAACGTTGCCGCCTTCGGATGTCGAGGAGACGAAGCCCTCGTAGATGTCGCTGATCACCCGGAAGGAGACGTTCTCCTGGTAGGGGATCGGGCTGATATGCGGCGGATCCATCGGGATGTTGACCCGGAGCACCTGCGCGCCGGCTTCCGTTGCGGTGAGCATCGTCGCGGCGAGAAGCGCCGTCTTGATCGCAGACTTCATGTCCCTCTCCCTCGAGAAATGTGTCGGTCAGTCTTCCCAGGTGCAGTCAGGCAGGCGGAAGCGGCGGGGCTCGCCGCCGTCGAGGCGCGATGCGGTAACAGTCCAGGCGGCGGTGGGGCCGCTCGTCTCGCCCAGCGTCAGCAGGCCGAGCTCCTGGAGCTTCTGGAGATCCTTGCCGGGGGCGACGCCTTTCGGCAGGTCGAGGCGCCAGGAGGTGATCGAGCCGAATCCGCCCGGGACTTGGCGCTTGCCGGCGAGCTCGTCGGTCCATTCCTTCGGCGGCACGCTGCGCTGCGAGCGGAACAGGAAGGGCTGGGCGGGATCGTCGCTCGAATTGGCGATCATCACCGTGTTCTTCATGTCGGAGACCGATGGCGGCGTGAAGCGCCAGCCCTCGAACGGCATCACGTGATCCATCGACGGCGCGCGGATCGCGAGGCCGTAGGGCATGGCGCCGATGTTCCTCTTGTTGTTCCGCTCGACGAGGCGCTTGCCGACCGGGCCGGACAGGGCCTCGGCCTCGTTCTCGATCCACACCAGCTCGAGGAACGCGTTGTCGAAGCAGACGAAGATGTTGGCCGTGCCCATCCCGACATGCTTTCGGCTCCAGCTCTGGGTGAGCCCGCCCTTGGCGAGCTTCGCCATCGTCTCGGCGCCACCGGGCTCGACCAGCATGAAGACGTGATCGATCGCGTAGGGCGATCCGGTCCTGGCGGTGCGGTCGGGGGAGGCGAAATCGGCGCTGGCCATGCCGGATCCTTCGGTCGAGTCCCGAAAGCATAGGCGCCGGCAGCGACAGGCGCCGATACAGCTTCTAGACTGAAGTCATGACTTTTTTAGATGGATCGGCCCCGGCCCCATCGAGCGCCCGACCGAAGCGGCGAGCCAGCGGGCGATGCGGTCGACGGCCGATCCGCGCGCAGATCGGTGGACGGCAAAACGCCCCCAGTCGGTCTCGACCGCGAGCTTGGAGGCGCGGACCAGAAGGCCTCGCTCCATGAAGTCGCCGAGCAGATGCTTCCATCCGAGCGCCACGCCGCCGCCCGAGATCGCCTCGAACAGGCTGCCGGCGTAGTTGGGAAAGGTGCGCTCCTCGACCGCCGGCGGCACCGGCAGGCCGGCATGCTGGAACCAGTGGCGCCAGCGGACGCCGCGCAAAGTGTCCTTGTGCTCGAGATGCAGGAGCGGAAGCCTGGCCAAGCGCTTGGGGTCGCCGTCGCGAAGCTCGGGATGCGCCTTGAGGAACGCCGGCGAGCAGACCGGGAAGACCTCCTCGTCGAACAGCTTCACCGCCGTCGTGTCCGGCCAGTCGGTGACGTGGCCGAAGCGGATCGAGATGTCGATCGAGGGATCCTCGAAGGCGCGGTAGTCGGTCGCCGTGATCAGCCGGATCTCGCGCTCGGGCTCCTCGCTGCGCAGGGCGCCGAAGCGCGGCATCAGCCACAGATAGGCCACATCGTAGGAACAGGCGATGGTGATCACCGCGTCGGCACGCGCCGTGCGCATCTCGTTCAGCACGCTGCGGATATGGCCGAGGCCGATGCCGACCGCGTCCGCCAGCTTCTGGCCGTTCGGCGTCAGCGTCGGATTGCGGCCGGATCGGACGAAGAGCTCGATGCCGAAGTAGCGCTCGAGGTTGGCGATGTGGCGGCTGACCGCCGACTGCGCGATGCCGAGCTCCTTCGCGGCGGCGGTGAAGCTGCGGGTGCGGGCGGCGACCTCGAACACCGCGAGCGCGTTCAGGAAGGGCAGATCCTGGCGCAGGCTCATGGGCGCAGGCTGATGGGGCGCAGGCTCATGGCTCGGCCAGCGTCTCCAGCGTCGCCTGCGGCTTGTAGAGGCGGTTCTCCCAGTCGGGGACCGCGTCCTGCGCCTTGGTCAGGTCCGCCTCGCTCATCTGCTCCTCGAGCTGGAGCAGGATGCCGGTCACCCGGTTGATCATCGCATCGTCGCCGTAGAGGCCGGCGGTCGCGAACCAGCGATAGGCCTCGATCGTGTCCTTCTTCACGCCCTGGCCGCGCCAGAGCAGCGTCGCGAGATTGAAGGCGGCGGCAGGGCTGTTCCGTTCGGCGGCGCGGCGGAACCACCTGGCCGCCTCGGCCGGGTCCTCCTTGAGCCCATGCGCGCCGTAGAGATGAAACGTGCCGATCGCGTTCTCGGCCTCGGCGTGGCCGGCGATCGCGGCGCGGCGGAAGAAGTCGAGCGCTGCCTTCGGATCTCGCGGCACGCCGCGGCCGAGCTCGTAGGCGTTGGCGAGCGCGAACAGCGCTTGCGGCTGGTTGGCGGCCGCGGCCCAGCGGAGCCAGGCGAGGCCGGATGCCGCGTCCTGCGGGCCGCCCTCGCCGTCGAGCAGCATCGATCCGAGCGAGGCCGCCGATCCGAGATGCCCTCGCTCGGCGGCCGCGGTGAACCAGCGACGCGCCTCGTCCTTGTGCGGCGGCGTGCCGAGACCGCGATAGGTCAGCACCGCGCAATTGTGCTGGGCGCCGAGATGCCCCGCCTCGGCGGCGCGGCAGAACCAGCGCGCCGCGTCGACCGCCATGCCGTCCCGGTGCGCGATGGCGCCGAGGTAGAAGACCGCCTCGGCATCGCCCTTCTCGGCGAGCCGGCCGAAGAGCCTGTAGGCCGTGGAGAAGTCCTTGGCCTTGTAGGCGGCGAGCGCGTCCGCGCGCTCGTCGGCTTCGGCCGGGTAAGCCAGCAGCAGCAGGGCGAGAAGGATCCGGATCATGGCTCGGCCAGCGCGTCGGTGACGCCGTCGACGAGGTTGTGCGCGAGCAGATGCGCGCTGTCCAGCGAGACGGAGGCGCGTGCCGGCGCCAGCGAGGCCTGGAGGCGCGCGAGCTTCTCGGCGAGTGCGCGCCGCGCGGCCGCTGCGCCGGCGAGGTCGGTGCGCTCGAAGCGGACCGTGGCCCCCGGGCGGCAGCGCGCCAGGAAGCCGAGATCGGCCGAGATCACGGTCGCGATCTTCGGATAGCCGCCGGTGGTCTGGCGGTCGGCGAACAGCACGATCGGCTGGCCCGCGCCGGGCACCTGGATCGATCCCGGCGCGATGCCGTCGGAGATGATGTTGTAGCCGCCGGCATGCGCAACCTTGGGCCCCGAGAGCCGCATGCCCATGCGGTCGGCTTCGGCGGTGATCACGTAGTCGCCGGAGAAGAGCGTCTCGATCCCCTCGCGCGTGAAGGCATCGTCCTGCGGCCCGGGGATCGCGCGGAAGCGCGGTGGCGACGCCGGCAGCAGCGACGGATCGAGCGCCATGTCCGGTCCGGCCGGAGCCGCGTCGAGCTTCAGCGGAACATCCTGGCCGGCACGGAGCGCCCCGCCGTCGAGACTGCCGAGGCGGGATCGGAGATGGGTCGAGGCGCTGCCGAGCACCGGTTCCAGATCGAAGCCGCCGGAAACCGCGATATAGCCGCGCGCAGCATCGGTTGCAGCGCCGAGCGTCAGCTTCTGTCCGCGCTTCAGCGTATGCGCGCGATGAAGCGCGACCGGCTGGCCGTCGATCGCCGGGCTGAAGGCCGCGCCGGCGACCGCGATGCGCACGGACTCCGCCGCCGCCTCCCAGGTGCCGCCATAGATCGTCACCTCGATCGCGGCGGCATCGGGTGCATTGCCGGCAAGGAGATTGGCTGCGGCGAGGCCGACCGGATCCATCGCGCCGGCGACCGAGACGCCGAAGCGCTGCCAGCCCACGCGGCCACGGTCCTGGATGGTCGCCAGCGGACCGGGATCGATGCAGCGGAGCGCGCTCACGGCGCCTCGCATTTGGGCAGCCACGACGCGTCGGCGGCGAGGCGCGTGTAGTCGTCGTGCGCGATGCGCTCGAAACGGATGCGGTCGCCGGCGCGGAACAGGAACGGGTCGGCGCGCCCGGGATCGAAGGCGCGGACCGGGGTGCGGCCGAGCAGGTGCCAGCCGCTCGGTGCTTCGATCGAGGCGACGGCGGCCTGGATGCCACCGACCGAGATCGTGCCGGCCGGCGTCTTCAGCCTCGGTGTCTCGCGACGCGGCAGATGGAGCTTCGGATCGAGGCCGCCGAGATAGGTGAAGCCCGGCTGAAAGCCGATCATGTAGACGCGGTAGTCGCCGCCGAGATGGCGGGCGATCACCTGCTCGGTCGTCAGCCCGGTGCGCTCCGCGACGCTGTCGAGATCGATGCCGTGCTCGCCGCCATAGGCGACCGGCACCGTCCAGAGACGTCCTGGCGGCGGCTGGTCGTCCAGGTCCGCCGCGAGCCGCTCGACGGTTCGTCTCAGGGTGTCGGCGTCGAGCACATCGGGATCGAAGTGAACCTGCAGCGACCGATACGTAGGCACCGTCTCGACGATGCCGGCGAGCTTCGCCTCGGAAAGAGCCTTGTCGAGAGCCAGCACCTGCGCGTTGATCTTCGGATCGACCGCGTCGCCGAGCTCGACCGTGAGCGCGGTATCGCCGGCAGCGAGAAGACGGAAGTCCGCCCGGGTCACGGCCTCGTGCTATCCTTGGGCGCGCATCTGAGACGAGGGGCCGTCATGGGCGTTTCGGTCGATCTCAACAGCGACATGGGCGAGAGCTTCGGAGTCTACAAGCTCGGCGACGACGCGGCCATGCTCCGCATCGTCTCCTCGGCCAATGTCGCCTGCGGCTTCCATGCCGGCGATCCCCTGGTGATGCACACCACCGTCTCGACCGCCAAGGCCAACGGCGTCGCGGTCGGCGCGCATCCGAGCTTCCGCGACCTCTGGGGCTTCGGCCGCCGGCCGATCATGGGCGAGAAGCCCGAGGACGTGGCCAAGGAGATCGTCTACCAGATCGGCGCGATGCAGGCGGTCGCCCGCTCGGTCGGCCACACGATGAGCCATGTGAAGACCCATGGCTCGCTCGGCAACCTGATCGCGACCGACGACGCGCTGGCCGATGGCGTCGCCAACGCGATCCGCGACTGCGCGCCGGATGCGATCTTCGTGGTGATGCCCGGGACCGCGATGGAACGGGCAGGCAAGCGGGCGAACCTTAGGATGGCGCGCGAGATCTATGCCGACCGCACCTATCAGGACGACGGCACGCTGACGCC
>JAEULB010000214.1 GCA_016792585.1 Rhodospirillaceae bacterium | reverse complement strand
AGGGCATTGTGCGCACTTGCCCGTGTTCCGGCAAGCGGACCTGCACGTGTTGATCGCGCTTTCGTCAATCGGCCGCCGATCCGCCATAGACCGGCACCACATAGGGCCCTTCGGGGATGACGGCGACGCTGCGGTCGCCGCTGCGCTCGATGCTGGCGCCGACCGCGGCCTCGACCGACCGGATCGCCTCGACGCCGGTGATCGAAAGCTCCTCCGCACCGAGACCGGTCGTATAAAGCTGGATGCGGCCGCGGCGCATCGGTTTAAGCTGCATCTCGGTCTGCCACTCGTCGATGTCGGCCAGCGACTTCGCGGTCAAGGTCGCGAGGAAACGGTCGGGACCTAGCTCGACCAGCCGCTTCTGCGCCTCGCGGAACTCGGGCGAGCCGAACCCCTCCGAGCACTCCGAGGCGATGATCAGCGTGCCGCCCGGTGCAAGGATGTCGAGCGGTGTCACCATACCTTTGACCGTCTGGTAGTAGGTCTTGTCCAGCGGATACCCCGCGGCGGAGGTCACGATCGTGCCGAAGCGCCGGCCGATCGGGATCCGCGTCGATGCCTCGACGAAGGCGACGGCGGCGAGGTGGCTCTCGATGATCTCGCCGAAGGAGACGAAGGCGAGGTTGCGTTCCTCGTCGATCACGGTGTTGAGCGCATAGACATCGCCCAGCATGCGGACGATCTCGAGCTGCTCCTCGTGCAGGGGATTGCCGACGAGGTTGCACTGGACGGCCAGCGGGTCTTCCATGAAGCGCGCGGAATGGAAGGTGCGGATCGTGGTGTGGTGGGCGACGCCGGGGGCGACCACCTTGCGGCCGCCGGACCATCCCGCCATGAAGTGCGGCTCGACCAGGCCGGTTGCGATGCGCAAGCCGGCCTCGACGAAAGCACGGTCGAGCTTGACCGGCGTCCGCCGCCTGGAGGTGAAGCCGAAGTCCACGTGCTCCGCGTCGTTGCGGGCATCGTGGTTCACGACCCTGACCGTCTTCGTCACCCAGGGATCGCCGACCAGCTCCTCAAGCTCGGCCCCGAGATTGGGGCGGTGCAGTCCCGTCGCGATCAGGACGGTGATGCCGGACGCGGGAATCCCTGCGGCCATCAGGTCCTCGATCATCGGCCGAAGGAACAGGTGGTTGGGCACTGGCCGGGTGATGTCGCAGATCAGGATGCAGGCGCTGTCCTTGTCGGCGGCGAGCGTCTTCAGCGGTGCGGCGCCGGTAGGGCGGTCGAGCACGGCGCGGATCGCGGCCTTCGGATCGGCGATCTTCGGCAACGGCCGCTTGCGGATCACATGGGCGTCGGCCGCCGAGGGCAGAGTGATGCCCAGCTGGCTGCGGCCGAAGGCGACTTCGAGTTTCGAGCTGGTCAAGGCGACCTCCCCAACGTATCGGCGGCACGCAGCGAGCGGATCGCGGCGCAGGCCGCGCCATAGCCGTTGTCGATGTTGACGACCGGCACGCCCGGCGCGCAGCTGGCGAGCGCTGCATGCAGCGCGGTCTCCCCGCGATTGGCGACGCCGTAGCCGACCGAGGTCGGAACGCCGATCACCAGCCCGGGCACCAGGCCACCCAGCACGCTCACCAGCGCCGCATCCATGCCGGCGACTGCGATCACCACCGGATGCCGCACGATCTCCGGCACCCGCTCCATCAGGCGCCAGATTCCGGCGACGCCTACGTCGTAGATCTCGCTCGCCTTGATCCCGTGATAGGCCAGCGTGCGTACCGCCTCGCGGCACACACCCATGTCGGAGGTCCCGGCGCCGACCACGGCGACACGTCCCACCAAAGCGGGTGAAACCACCTTTCCGAAATAGGCGGTGCCGGACAGCGCCTCGTAGTCCAGCCGGCAGCGCATGTGCTCGGGCAGCTCGGCGAGCGTGCTGGCGAGGAGCCGGGTGAGCAGCATGCTGCCGCCGCGCTCGGCCACCTGGCCCAGGATCGTCGCGATCTGCTCGGAGGTCTTGCCGGCGCAGAACATCGCTTCGTCGAAGCCCAGGCGCCGGGCACGGTCGAAATCGAGGTTGATGCCGCTGTCGCTCATGATCCGGCGGGCCTGAGAAAGGCGCTGCCCATGCGATAGGCCTTGAGAGCGACCGGGCGCTCGCCGCCGCGCGCCTTCGCGATCGCGGCGACCCTCGCGGTCAGCTCGTCGCGTTCCGTCGGTCCCAGCCGGTCGAGGCTCGCCTCGTCGAGCTCGACGACCAGGCCTGCGCGACGAAGCCGGCAACGCACCGTGGGCGCACGGAGCCGGGTGCCGACGAACGTCTCCACCTCATGCACCAGCGCCAGCTCGTCCGGGTCGATGGCGATCCCGGTCTCGATCCGGCTGGACAGACAGGGCGACGCCGGCAGCTCGGCGATCTCGCCGAGATCGAGATGACGGGCGATGGCGCGCACGCCGGCCTTGTCGATGCCGGCTTCGACATAGGGGTGACGCACGCCATGGTCCTCGGCGGCTTTCAGGCCGGGCCGCCAGTCGGAGAGGTCGTCCCGATTGGTGCCGGAGAGCGTGACCGCACCGGCCGCTGCCGCGATCGGCTGGATCCGCGCGTAGAGATTGGTCTTGCAGTAGAAGCAGCGGTTCGCCGGATTGGCGCGATATCGGGGATCCTCGAACTCGCCCGCGTCCAGGATCTCCAGGTGCCAGCCCTCCCTCACGGCCAGTGCCCGCACGCGCTCGGTCGCTTCCGGCGGCACGGCCGGGGAGACCGCATGCATCATCTTCGTCCGCGTTCCCAGCCGCCGGTGGGCGAGGGTGGCGAGCGTGGTGCTGTCGACGCCGCCGCTGACCGCGACCGCGACCTTGCCGATGCCGTCCAGGACCGAGCCGAGGGAGTCGGCGAGCCGTGCGGCATCAGTCATCGCGATCTTCTCCGGCGAGAGCCGCCTGCTCGATCCGATGACGCCGGCGCATACGCTCGCGATGATCGCCGGAGGCGGCGACGTCGTCGATGTCGGCCTTGACAGTGACTGCCCCGCCGGGGCGGACGGCGCGCTTGATCCGGACCGATCCATGGTCGCCGTCGCCGATTGACGCGATCTCCCGCGGCAGGATCCGGCGGCGCACCTGCTCCAGCCTGACGCCGAGCGTCGTCGTCTCGGCGAAGCAGCGATCGGCCACCGCGTCGGTCGCAGCCGCCGGCGCCAGCACGCGGATGCTGGTCACCATGCGTCCCTTCTTGCCGAAGGCTGCGGACTGCAGCACGTCGATCACGCCCGGAAAGGCGCGCAGGCGATCGAGGCCGACGGCGAGGTCCTCGGGCGTCTGGTCGTCGACCTCGAAGCTGATGACGCCGATCTCCTCCTCGGTTTGTCCGGCCTCGACCGGTTGCAGCACCAGGGCGCGCAGCACGTTGCTCATGCCCTCGAAGCGCTTGGTGCCGAAGCCGTAGCCGACGCGGTCGTGGCGGAAGAGCCCGCGCGGCAGTCGCGGCGTCGGCGCCAGGTGCTTGACGATGGCGGCACCGGTCGGCGTCACCCGCTCGCCCGGCCGTCCGTCGTCGAACACGACGAATCCCTTCAGCAGGAGGACCACGGCGGGAGGCGGTACCGGCAGATCGCCGTGCTGGGTCTTCACCCGCCCGGATCCCGTCGGCAGGGGCGCCACCGACCAGGAGGACGCGCCGGCTCGCTCGATCAGGAAGGCGGCGGCGACGATGTCGACGATCGAGTCCCAGGCACCGATCTCGTGGAAGGTGACGTCGTCGACCTCATTGCCGTGCACCTGGGCCTCGGCCTCGGCCAGGATCTGGAAGATCGCGAGCGCGCGGCGGCGTACCGCCGCATCCAGTGCCGATCCATCGAGATAGTGGCGGATCTCGCGGAACGAGCGGTGGTCGTGATCGAACTCGCTCTCGGGCTTGGGCAGGGAGACGTCGAAGCGGGCGCCGGTCAGCGTGCCGTCGTCATGGTCGATGACCTTTGCCTTCACTTCTTCGGGAAGCTCCAGGCTGCCGATCGCCTGCAGCAGCGGCGAAGCGAGCTCGGGCATGGCATTCAGTATCGCCGCGGCGAACATGTCGCCGGCGATGCCGCCGACCGGATCCAGGTGGATATGCAGGCTCATTCTTAAGCGTCGGCCTCGGCCGGTTTCCATCTTCGATGGTGAGTGTGACATCATACCCGGCGGCATGGGCTTGCCTATGCATTCCTCGCGGCCGGGAGGACGATGATGGCGATCGAGAAACGGGTCTTCGGCCGTACCGGCCATATGAGCTCGGCCGTGGTATTCGGTGCCGCGGCGCTGGCGCGGGTCGACCAGGGCGTCGCCGACCGGGTGCTCGACCTCCTGATCGAGCACGACGTCAATCACATCGACGTTGCGGCCAGCTACGGCGAGGCCGAGCTCCGGGTCGGGCCCTGGATGGATCGTCACCGCGACCGCTTCTTCCTGGCGACCAAGACCGGGGATCGGGACTATCAGGCGGCACGGGACAGCATCCACCGCTCGCTCGAACGGCTGCGCACGGATCACGTCGACCTCATCCAGCTGCACGCGCTCATCCACCCCGACGAATGGGAACGGGCCTTGTCGGCGGACGGCGCCCTGAAAGCCTGCATCGAGGCACGCGAGCGGGGCCTGGCGAAGTATATCGGCGTGACCGGCCATGGCTGGAACGTCGCCGCGATGCATCGGCGCAGCCTGGAGCGCTTCGACTTCGACTCGATCCTGCTGCCGTGGAACTGGTTCGCTGCCCATCACAAGACCTACGCGCCGGATTTCGAGCGGACGATGGCGCTCGCCGCCGACCGGAACGTCGCGGTGCAGACGATCAAGGGCGTGGCGAGGGGGCCGTGGGCGGCTGGCGCCAAGCGCGACCGCACCACCTGGTATCAGCCGCTCGAAGCGATGGACGACATCCGTCCGGCCGTGCATTGGGTCTTGAGCGGTCCCGGCGTGTTCCTGCTCTCGGCCGGCGACGTCGAGCTCCTGCCGTCGATCCTGAAGGCGGCGTCGGAGCCGGTGGTGAAGCCGTCGGACGAGACCATGGCCGCGCTGAGCGCGCGGACCGGCCTCGCCTCGATCTTCGGCATCTGAGTCTCAGCGTTTGCGCCGGAGCAGCACGTAGAGCGCGCCGGAGCCGCCGTCCTTCGGCTGCGCCGGGGCATGGGCCAGCACCAGCGGCTTCAGCGGCGCCTCGGTCAGCCAGCGCGGTACGGTCGTGCGCAGCACGCCGCCGCCGGAGCTCCCCTTTCCGGTGATCACCAGCAGCGCCCGCTTGCCGTCGCGATGCGCGCGCTCGATGGTCGAGACCAGCCGCCGCCAGGCCGCGTCCTGGGTCATGCCGTGGAGATCCAGGCGCCCTTCGATCTCGCGCTGACCCTTCCTGAACCGCTCTGCCGTCCGCTTGTCGATGCCGGGTGCCAGGCGGGGCGCGACCTCGATCGGTGCCTTCGCCAGCGGTGCCGGAGGAGGCGGGGGAGGTGGCAGCGGCGGTATGCGCCCCGTCTTCTTCGGCTTCTTCGGCACTTCCGGCGGCGCCGGCTCGGCAGAGGGCGCCTCGGTCTTCCTGCCGCGCCGCTTCAGCGGCTTGGCGTCGACCATCGCCTTCGCCCAGAGGGCACGTTCCTCGGGCGTCGGACGGCGCGCCATCAGTCCTCGATCAGCACCACGTGCAGGCGCCGGGGACCGTGCGCACCCATCAGCAGGCGCTGCTCGATGTCGCCGCTGCGCGACGGGCCGGTGACGAAGTTGACCGTTCGCGGCAGCGTGCCGTCGCGGCCCGCACGGAGCCGCGCCCAGGCTTCTTCATAAGGACCGACGACCTTGCTCGCCGGCAGCACGACCACATGCGTCTCCGGCAGGAAGTTGAGGGTCGAGGGATGGTTCGGACCCGAGGCGAGCATCAGCGTGCCGGTCTCGGCGATGGCGGCGAAGGCGCCGGTGACGCTGACCTGGTCGGCGCCCTCGGTCTTGCCGCGGCGGATCGACAGCGTCGGCCGCTCGCTCCACGGGATTGCCTCCAGCTCCGGATCCGGCGCCATCACGAAGGAGGCCGGCAGGTTCTGGCTGGCGAGATAGTCGGCGACCGCGCCCGGCACGTCCTTGGCGCTCTTCACGCGGGTCAGGGTCGCCGCCGCGTTCTGGGTCATCCCGACGAAAAGCTCGACGACCGCCTTGGCGTCGCCCTGGGCGCGGGCGGGGATCAGGTTGGGACTGGGATCGCGCAACCGCGCCTCCAGCGTCGCCGCCTTGTCGGCCGGCAGCGCATCGCGGCGGAGCGCGCGGCGGACGGATGCCAGGATCTGGCTGCGGGCGTCGCTCACGACGTTCTCCGCCGCGCGGCGAACTGGCTCATGAACGTCTTGCCTTCCGGCGCCGGGAAGTCGCGACCCTTGGTCCACCCCGAGGCCAATGGCAACCAGCCGAAGCGGCCATGCGCGCGACCGAGCAGCCCGAGGAGACGCGAGGCGACGCCGGTCGCCAGGCGGTAGAGCCTCGGCCGCTTGGCGAACCAAGCCCAGAAGGCGAGGCCGGAGCGCACGGCCGCCGGCGTCAGGTGTTTCTCGAACTCCCGCTCGCGCCAGTGGCGCATCATCTTCGGCAGCGGGATCTTCATCGGGCAGACGCTCTCGCAGCGTCCGCAGAAGGTGGATGCATTGGGGAGGTGTCCCGCCGCGTCGATGCCGATCAGCGTCGGCGTCAGCACCGATCCCATCGGGCCCGGATAGACCCAGCCATACGCGTGGCCGCCGACGGTCGCATAGACCGGGCAGTGGTTGAGGCAGGCCGAGCAGCGGATGCAGCGCAGCATGTCCTGGAACTCGGTGCCCAGGATGTTGGTGCGGCCGTTGTCGAGGAGGACGACGTGGAACTCCTCCGGCCCGTCGAGATCGCCCGGGCGGCGGGGACCGGTCGAGACCGTGGTGTAGACCGAGAACTCCTGTCCCGTGGCCGAGCGCGCGAGCAGCCGCAGGATCGTCGCCGCGTCCTCGAATGTGGGGACCAGCTTCTCGAGACTCGCCAGCACGATGTGCATCTTCGGCAGGATCTGCGTCAGATCGCCGTTGCCTTCGTTGGTGACGATGATGGTCGAGCCGGTCTCGGCGATCATGAAGTTGGCGCCGGTGATGCCGACATCGGCGGCGATGAACTTCGGCCTGAGCACGCCCCGCGCCTCCTCGAGAAGCGTGGTCGGATCCTCCATCGGCCGGTCGGGAGCGAGATGCGTATGCGCCTTTTGGAAGGCGTCGATCACGTCCTGCTTGTTGAGATGGATGGCCGGCGCGATGATGTGGCTCGGCGGCTCGCGGCGAAGCTGGATGATGTATTCGCCGAGGTCGGTCTCGACCGGCTCGATGCCCTTCTCTTCGAGGAAGTCGTTGAGCGCGATCTCCTCCGCGATCATCGACTTGCCCTTGGTCACGGTCTTCGCGCCGACCTTGCGGCAGAGGCCCAGGATGGTCTCGCGCGCCTCCTCGGCGGTGCGGCACCAGTGCACATGGCCGCCGGCGTCGGTGACCTTCCGCTCGAAGCGCTCGAGATAGAAGTCGAGGTTCTCCAGCACGTGGTTCTTGATGTCGCGGCCCTGGTCGCGAAGCCGTTCGAACTCCGGCAGCTTGTCGATGGCGGCAAGCCGGCGGACCTGGAAGCCGGTCTTCATCATGCCCAGCGCCTTCTGCAGGCCGGGCTCGACGATGGCCTTCCTGACGTTGTCCTTGAAGGCGTGGCTGGTCGCTTCCATCAGCGCGTCTCCGGCTCGCCGATCGGGGCGGAGTCGGTCATGCCGGCCAGGATCTCGGCGACGTGGCGGACGCGCACGTTCGATCCCTGGCGCTGAAGCTTGCCCGCCATGTTCATCAGGCAGCCCATGTCGCCGGCGAGCAGCGTGTCGGCGCCGGTCGCGGTCACGTCGTCGGCCTTGTCGGCCGCCATGCGCTCGGAGATGTCCGGATACTTGACGCAGAAGGTGCCGCCGAAGCCGCAGCAGATCTCGGCCGACGGCAGCTCCTTGAAGCTGAGGCCCTCGACGGTCGCGAGCAGCTTCCGCGGCTGTGCCTTCACCTTGAGCTCGCGGAGGCCCGAGCACGAGTCGTGATAGGTGACGGTACCGTCATAGGCGGCATGGACGCGATCGACCTCCATCACGTCGACCAGGAAGGAGACGAGCTCGTGGGTCTTCGCCGCGAGCGCCTTGGCCCTCGCGTGGGTATCCGGCTCGTCGGCGAACAGAGCCGGGTAGTGCTCGTGGATCATCCCGGCGCAGCTTCCCGACGGTACCACCACGTAGTCGAAGCCGTGGAAGGCCTCGATCACGCCGCGGGCGATGTCGCGCGTGTCCTTGCGGTCGCCGGAGTTGGAGGCGGGCTGGCCGCAGCAGGTCTGGGTTTCCGGAACCTCGACCCGGCAGCCCGCGTTTTCCAGGAGCTTGATCGCGGCGAAGCCGACCGAGGGCCGCATCAGGTCGACGAGGCAGGTGACGAACAGGCCGACGCGCGGCGAGACAGATGGCATGGGAGACCGCGTCGTCCGAGTGTATGCGGGAAGGGCTACAATGGCCGCCGGCTGCCGATCAGATCAAGGGGCGTGACAGTGACCGCGGAATTCCTGCTTCTGGCCGTGGTCTCGTCCGACGGGTTCATCGCCCGTCATCCGGGCGATCCGCCCTGGACCTGGGCGAGTCCCGAGGAGCAGGCGCGCTTCCGCGCCACCATGGCCGAGGTCGCATGGTCGGTGATGGGTCGCGTCACGCATGAGACCGCGCCCCGGCCCGAGCGCAAGCGCATCGTCTTCACCAGCAGCGTGACCGGCGTCGCCTGGCTGACGCCGAACCACCTGGGCTTCAATCCGGCCGGCGCCCGCTTCGACGAGGTGCTCGACGTGGCGAAGGTCGACGGCCGGGTCGCGATCCTCGGCGGAACCCGCGTCCACGACTACATGCTGGAGATCGGTAAGGTCGACGAGATCCGCCTGTCGATCGAGCCGATCGCATTCGGGCAAGGGCTGCCGATGTTCAGCGGCGTCGCCTGGGCCGGCGTCGAGACGCATATCGCGACCCACGGCATGGCCCGGGTCGGCGAAGACGAGGTCCTGAACGCGGCGGGAACGGTCGAGCGGGTCTACCGGAAGCTTCCGGCCTAGTGCCCCGGCCTAGTGCTTGGTCGTCGAGGCGCCCTGGCGGCCCGAGTACTGACGCTCCAGGTAATCGTCGAATGCCGGATACTGGTCGGAGTCGAGGTGGAAGAACTGCGCCGCCATCTCGCTCGGCGTCACGCGAACGACCACGGCGCCGCCGTCGATGACGACCTCGCCGTCCCCATCGCGCAGGTGAAGGCGGAAATTGAACGACGCGCCGATCTTGTGGGTACCGGCATAAGGCCGGATCAGCACGCCTGAAATGCTGACGTCGCACACCTCGTAGCGCAACCCATCCACATCCAGCCAGCCTTCGCTCGGCTTGACGCGGGGATCCATGCGCTTGTTGATGCCTTGCTGCTCGGCCAAACGGGCCATCCTGGCTTCCTTCAATGCCTTCAGCGCATCACACCACAGAGATATTTACAAATGGTTAGCGCTTGCCCTCGCGGCGGAGCGCCCATTTGAGCGAAGTGCTGCCGTCGAGGATGCCGGTCACGAGAACGTGCTGGGTCCGCTTCATCTCGCCGGGGCGGCCGAGATAGACCGCCTCGCCGAGGTCGAGCCGACCGCCGGAGACGCGGAGCCTGAAGCCGCTACCGGAAGGCAGGCGGAGCAGGACGGCGGCGGCGTTCTGGGCGAGCGAGACCTGGACGCGCGGATGCAGATGGAAACGAAGCTGATAGGGCTTGCCGGCCCCACCGGTCACGATGTCCTCGCCGCGCAGGTCCTCGCCATCGGCCGAAAGATAGAGTCGGCGGCGGTGGGTGGCGCCTAGCCGCTCGGCATAGCCGTCATGGCTCGCCTCGAACCAGGTCTGGCCGTCGGCCTCCTCGCGCTTGACGTCGATCGCTGGCGGCAGGGCGCCGGCCTCGAGCCTTGTTGCGTTGGTGTCGTCGATCGCCAGCGTCGAATGGGCGGCGGTGGCACGCTGCGCGACCGCCCACTCCTCGGGCAGCAGGCCGGCGCCGCCGAGGTTCACGATCAGCCGCTCGCGGCCGACCGACAGCTCGAACGACAGGGGACCAGCGTGAATCCGTCCGTCCGTGGCAGGACCGTGGCCGCAATCGACGAAAACCACGGTGCGTCCGGCATGCAGGCGCTCGATGCCGAAGTCGGGCGCGCCGACGGCGAGCCTGGACCGGCTCTCCGACTGGTGGATCACTGCGTCGATCAGCGGGCCTGGCTCTTCGCTCGATCCGTTGAACAGCGCGAGTCCGCCATCGCCGTGGCGGAGATATCGCAGCATCGCCGACATCGCCTCGATCGCCTGGGTCAGCGCCGCCGGCTGGCCGATGCGGGCGAGCCTCAAGGCCTGGCGGATCTCGATCAGGTCGCGAAGCACGGCCAGGTGCACCGAAGGGCTGCGCGAGGCATGGCCGCCGTCGACCAGGATCTGCTCGGCGAGCGCCGCTTCGAGACGGGTCAGCGCCGGCTGCAGCAATCCGTCGAGGCCGGTCAGTCCGACCGAGGCGAGCAGGAGACCCTTGATCGCCGCGATCCTTGCCGAGCCCGGCGCCGCATCGTCGATGACGCGCGCCAGGTGGCGGGACTGGATCGCCAGGTCGGCCAGCACGCGCTCGCGGAAGTCGTCGTCGGCCGAGGCGCAGAAGAAGCCGTAGTGGCCGAGCCACGAGGAGACGCGGCGGCCGATGATGTCCGGCCGCCAGCCGAGCGGATCCCAGCGCTGGTGGCGATCGAGCCAGCGGCCGACCAGGTCGCGCGCCTTGCGCCGGCCGAGGTCGCCGCCGAGATCGCGGAGATCGGCGAGCCAGTCGAAGCCGTCGAGCGCGGCACGCCAGTCGGCCGGCGCGTCCGCCGGCGCCCAGGCATGGTCGGGAAGCGTGAAGGCGCGTCCGCCGAGCGCCAGCTCGCCGTCGACCAGCGCCCGTCCGCGCGCCGCGTCGCCTGGCCAGAGTGCCGCCAGTGGTGTCGCCACGTCGACCGGCCGGCGCGGCCGCATCGCCCAGCGATACAAAGGCGTGCGGTAGAGGAGACGCCGGAAGCCGCTCGCCTCGCCCATCGCTAGCTGCGCAGCTTCGACAGGTTCTCGGCGTATTTCGCCGGGCCGCCGGTGAAGGCGGCGGTGCCGGCAACCAGCACGTCGGCGCCGGCGGCCACCGCCTGGCGGGCCGTCTCGGCATTCACGCCGCCATCGACCTCGAGGTCGATGTGCCGCTTCTGCCGGTCGATGCGCTCGCGGACGGCGCGGATCTTCTCGACCTGGCTTCCGATGAAGCTCTGGCCGCCGAAGCCGGGATTGACCGTCATCACCAGCACCAGGTCGATGTCGCCGAGCACGTAGTCGATCGCCTCCGGCGGGGTGCCGGGATTGAGCGCCACGCCGGCCTTCTTGCCGAGCGCGCGGATCGCCTGGAGAGTGCGATGCAGGTGCGGTCCCGATTCAGGGTGCACGGTCAGGATGTCGGCGCCGGCCTCGGCGAAGGCGGCGAGGTAGGGATCGACCGGCGTCACCATCAGGTGCACGTCGAAGGTCTTCTTCGAGTGCGGACGCAGAGCCTTCACCACGGCCGGGCCGATGGTGAGGTTGGGCACGAAGTGCCCGTCCATCACGTCGATGTGGATGTAGTCGGCGCCGGCCGCATCGATCGCGCGAACCTCCTCGCCGAGGCGCGAGAAGTCAGCCGAGAGAATCGATGGGGCGAGGCGCAAAGCCATGACGGCTGTTTATCAGCGCCTTCAAAGCTTCCGCAAGCGCGGAGAAGATCGCCGCGAACGCGAATCGATTGCGGCCGTCACCAGGCCGGGTCGACCGGCTGTACGATGCCCTCGGCGGCTTCGATGACCTCGCCTGCGTCGAGGGCGAGATCCTCGCGCATCCGGCCGGTGACGATCTGCACGCCCGTGCGCAGCGCACCGTGGGAGCCGACCGGAACGGCGAGCCCGGGCAGGCCGAGAGCGGGTGCGAGGAAGCTGACGCGCAAGCCGTCCAGGACCTTCCGCTGGCCGTCCAGGGTCAGATCCTGATCGACCGGTGGCGGCAGGTCGCACAGCGTCGGCATGATCACGGCAACATAGCGCTGGAAGAACTCCTGCCAGTGGAACAAGCAGAGGTCGCGCCGCGCATAGGCATCCAGCACCGCGGTCGGGTCGTTCGGCGGCGGCGTGATGGCGAACCAATGGCGGAGCGAGGTGATCGCATTGGGCTCGGCATATTTCTCGATGGTCGGGCCGAGCGTGCGGAACACGTCGCCCATGCCGATCGTGTACCAGATGCCGACCACCTCCTCGATGTCGGGCGGCAGCATCTCCTCGACGACATAGCCTGCGGCGGCAAGATGCCGGCCGGCGCGCCGCACCGCTTCGGATTGAGCGGGATGCGTGAAGCCGCCCGGAATCGCCGGGGCGATCGCGACCTTGAGCGGGCGCGGCGGCGCCGGCCCGACCAACGGTGCATCGACCCAGCGCGTGTCGCGCGGATCGCCCTTGGCCATGACCGAGAGAGCGAGTCGGGCGTCGCGCACGGTGCGGACATGCGGTCCCTGGGTCGCCATCAGCAGCGAGCCGATCGGCCGCGGCGCCGTCGCCGTGGGATTGAAGGCGGGAATCCGTCCGAGCCCGACGCGAAGCCCGACCACGCCGTTGCAATAGGCCGGAATGCGAACCGAGCCGCCGATGTCGTTGCCATGGGCGATCGCGCCCATGCCGGATGCCACGGCGGCGCCGGCGCCGCCCGAGGAGCCGCCCGGGCTGATGCCTCGATCGAGCGGGTTGTAGGTGCGCCCGTGCAGCGCGTTGTCGGAGAAGGCGCGCATGGAGAAGGCGGGCGCGTTGGTGCGGCCGATGAAGATGGCGCCCGCGCTCCTGAAGTTGGCGATGACCGGCGCATCCTCGGCGGCGATCAGGTCCTTGAAGGCGACGACGCCGTTGTCGGTCGGATGGCCTTTCTGATCGGTGTTGATCTTGGTCGTGACCGGAACGCCGTGAAGCGCGCCCAGGCTCTCGCCCCGGCTGCGCGCCGCATCGGCGGCATCGGCCTGCGCCAGCGCCTCGTCGTCCATGCGGCGGACGATGGCGTTGAGCTTGGGATTCACCGCATCGACGCGGGCAAGGCAGGAGGCGACCGCCTCGCGGGCGGAAACCTTGCCGAGGCGGATCAGGCGCGCAAGGTCGGTAGCGGCGAGCTTCCAGAGTTCCATTTCCTGCCTCGGCCATGGGGATGCATCGGAGGATGCATCAACGCCGGGCAGGAAGTCGCGTCAAACCTTCCTGAGGCGCGCCGCGAAGAACCCGTCCATGCCGCCCTTGTCCTTCCAGTGGGACGGCAAGGTCCGGAGGAACCCGTCGCGGATCATCTCTGCCGGAACCTCGGCCGGCGTCACCGGAACCGCCTCGACTGGCGCGCGCTCCTTCATGAGGCGCGCGATTCGCTGCGGCCCTTCCTCGGGCTCGAGCGAGCAGACGCAGTAGACGAGCAGCCCACCCGGCGGGAGCAGGCGGACCGCGTGGTCGAGAAGTCTGTCCTGGACCGCGCTCAGGCGCTCGACGTCCGTCGGCGACTTCAGATGAACGACATCCGGGTGTCGGCGGAGCGTGCCGGTCGCCGAGCACGGCGCATCCAGCAGGATCGCCTCGGGTGGTTCGGCGGGTTGCCAGGCAGCGGCATCGGCGACCACGAGTTCCGCTTCGGCCTTCACGCGCTGCAGGTTCTCGCGAACCCGCTCCAGCCGGCGTGCCGAGCGGTCGATCGCGACGACGCGGGCGCCCGATGTGGCGAGCTGAAGCGTCTTGCCGCCCGGGGCAGCGCAGAAATCCGCGACGCGGCGCCCGGTGACGTCGCCGAGAAGACGGGCGGGCAGGGCGGCCGCTGCGTCCTGCACCCACCAGGCGCCGTCGGCGAATCCCGGGAGCTCGCCGACCACGGCGCTATCGCGGCGGAGCGTGCCCGTCGGCAGGATCTCGGCTTCGAGACGCGGCGCCCACAGCTTCGCGTCCGCACGAACCGACAGGTCGAGCGGCGGCTCGGTCAGATGCACCTCGGCGATCGAGCGGGTAACGCGCTCGCCATAGGCACCGACCCAGGAGTCCCACAGCCAATCGGGAGTCGAGAGTCGCGCGGCATCCTGCGCCTTCAGCCGCTCGTCACCTTCGCGGGTCGCGCGGCGGAGCACGGCGTTGACCAGGCCTTTGAAGCCGTCGAACTGGCCCTCGAGCAGGCGCACGCTTGAATCGACCGCGGCGTGATCGGCGGTCCTGAGGATCAGGAGCTGCGCCAGGCCGAGGCGAAGAGCGTCCAGCACCGGTGCTGCCTTTTCGGGCAACGGCTTTTCGACGAATTGCGAGATCAGGTCGTCGAGCTGGCCGAGACGGCGCAGCACGGTCGCGACCAGGAGCCGGGCGAAGGCGCGGTCGCGGGCCTCGAGCGCATCGAGGCTGCCGCCGGCCAGCGCCTCGTCCAGCGGACGACGACGCCTGAGAACCTCGCCGAGAAGAGCGTGAGCGACGCTCCTGGCGCCGCTCACCTCGTCCTCAGGCGGTGCTTGTCAGCCAAGGATCAGCCCCAGGGACCGCGACGGGGCGCGCTGGAGGGGACGCTGCCGGCATAGGCCGGGCGGCCGCCGCCGGACATCATGCCGGCCATCTCGCGGAGTGCGGCGATACGGTTCTCGGTCGACGGAT
>JAEULB010000109.1 GCA_016792585.1 Rhodospirillaceae bacterium | reverse complement strand
AGTCCGAAATAGGCATGCGTCGGCCGCGCGAAGCAGTAGACGCAGCCATGCTCGCAGCCCCGATAGGCGTTGATCGAGCGGTCGAATCCGATGTCGGGAGAGTCGTTGCGGGCGATGATCGTCCGCGTCGCGTCGACCCGGACCTGGGTCTCGGGCTTCGGCAGATCCTCGTCCTCGGGCCGCTCCCAGCCGTCGTCGATGCGCTCGCGGCTGGCCGGCTCGAAGCGCCCGACCGGGTTCGAGACGGCGCCCCGGCCCTTGATCGCGCGGTTGGGGAGGACGGGCTCGGACATGGCGGAAGTGTACGCGGTCATACGAACAAATCAAGAACATAGCCGCTGAGCGCCGGAGTTCAGGCCCGCGATATATCGAACCGGTACATGGACGGGCCTCGCCAAGCCCCCGTCCGGACACGGTATTCGGCCACCGGGGCGGTCGTACCCGAGGCCATGAGGCCGAAGCCTCTTCCTCTCAAGGCGTATTTCTCTGGAGCAAAGCAATTGAAAGAAGCTCCCTACGCCAAACGGCGACGGCGAGTCGCCGGTCGCGATCCCCGCCGCCCCGAATAGTAAATCGTCCCGAGCCCGCAACAAATAAAGGAGGCGGTTTCTGGCCCTTATCTAGTAGAGGCTGGAGACGCGAAGAGCATCTATTGCGTATCGATCCGAGGTCGATACGAACTTACCCACATTCCGCAAATGCGAACGTCGTTCTGGCTGCAGTTGCAGTTGAGTGGGGTAGGGAGGTACGACCCGAAAACCGGGCAGCAGCGGCCGAAAGACCGGGTCAGACCGCGGTAACTCAATATCTGGTAGCTCACCCCATTATATCGGCGACCAAGTCATCGTGAAATCAACGGCTCCGATGATCCGGCAGAAAACAACCGATTGGGGGTTGCTCAGCCGCGCTGAGCGGCCGAGACCTTCGCCGTCCGAGCGCTCGGAGCCAGGTGCTCCTGCAAGCGCGGCATCAATTCGACGAAGTTGCACGGCTTCCAGCGGTAGTCCAGCTGATGGACGAGGATCTCGTCCCAGGCATCGCGGCAGGCGCCGGGCGATCCGGGCAGCGCGAAGAGATAAGTGCCGCCGGCGACTCCGGCGGTCGCCCGCGACTGGATGGTCGAGGAGCCGATCTTCTGGAACGAGAGGAAGCGGAACAGCTCCCCGAAGCCAGGGATCGGTTTCTCGTAGACCGACTCGAAAGCCTCGGGCGTGACGTCGCGGCCGGTCACCCCGGTGCCGCCGGTCGAGAGCACGACATCGACGTTGGGGTCGGCGATCCAGGCCCTGAGCTTGGCCGCGATCGCGTCCCTGTCGTCGCGGACGATGTCCCGCACCGCCACCTTATGCCCGGCCTGCTCGATCCTCTCGACCAGGGTGTTGCCGGACTTGTCGTCAGCCAGGCTCCTGGTGTCGGAGATGGTGAGGACGGCGATGTTGACGGGGAGGAAAGGGCGGTTGGGATCGAGGGCCATAGAGGGTCTCCGGTGGTCGGCGGAGGATAGCCCGAGCTACGGACCCTCGCTTGGCGGTCCGCTCGGGAGAAGATGAGTTGATTTGGAATTGGAGCGGCGGAGCCGCGCCCGAGCGCGGGCGCCTAGCTAAGGCGCAAATGCGGTCTTCCGCACGACAGCCTTAGCGTAGCGACCGCATCAAGCGAGGGACTGTGGTCCTTACGCCTTAGCTCTTATCTGTCTGACTGGGCGTATACACCGGCCAGTCCCCCGCCGCGACCGCGTCCAGGGTCGGCGTCGCCTGCCCCATACGGAGCTGGTAGATCCAGTAGTTGGCGACCACCCGCTGCACGTAGGCGCGGGTCTCGCCATAGGGGATGCCCTCGACGAACAAGAGCGGGTCGTCCTTGAAGTCGCCCTTGCGCTGCCACTTGAGCGCGACCGTGGGGCCGGCGTTGTAGGCGGCGACCGCGACCAGCAGGTTGCCCTGGATCTGGTCGTGCTCGAGCAGGTGCTGGACGTAGCGCTGGCCGAGCGTGAGGTTGCGCTCCGGCTCCATCAGCTGCTGGTTCGCGTCCTTCTTCTTCACCTCGCCCTCGCCGACGAACACGGCGGTGCGCGGCATGATCTGCATCAGGCCCTTGGCGCCGGCGCCGGAAGCGGCCTTCGAATGGAAGCCCGATTCCTGGCGCGTGATCGCGAAAAGCAGGGCCGGGTCGACGATGAAGCCGCCCTCCGGCTTCCAGCCCGGGATCGGGTAGAGCGCGCCGTCGTAGCGCTGGTTCTCCTGTGCGAGCTTGCCGGCAAGGCGCATCGAGAGCGCCGGCATGTTGGCCTTGGAGGCCAGCGCCAGCATCGCCGGGCCGAGATCGGAATTGAGCTGCGGGGCGAGCTTCCGGAGCTCGGCCTCGGCGCGCTGCACCTCGCCTACCTGGATCAGCGCGAGCGCCCGCCAGCCGCCGGGCATCGCCTCGATCTGGCGGATGTCCTCGTCGGAAAGGCGCGGCTCGGCCCAGTTGAACGGCGTGTCGACGCCGAGCGCGCGGCGCGCGAGCAGCCCGTAGAACGACGTCCGCTGCAGCGCCGCCCGGACCAGGTAGCGCGAGACCTTGTCGTGCTGGCCCGCGACCAGGTGCGCGCGCGCGGCCCAGAAGGCGGCGGCCGAGACCTGGTTGGGGGTGAGCCCCTGCAGCTCCGTCATGCCTTCGAAGAACTTCGCGGCGTCGGCCGGCTTGTTGAGCCGGAAGGCCGAAAGACCGGCGATCCATTGCGCGAGCGGCTGCCAGCCCTGGGCCTGCTTCGCCGCAGCCGAAGCGAGTCGCAAGGCGGCGACGTCGTTGCCGACGAAGAAGTGCCCCTGGGCGACCTCGGCCATCAGGATCGCGGTCTCGACGCCGTCGAGCAGCTTCTTGTCCTGGAACTGGCGGAGCACGCGCTCGGCGCCGTCCGGATCGGCCTTCTTCAGGTGACCCCGGAGCTCGGCGGCGGCGTGGATGATGTCGCGGATCTCGTCGGAATCGCGCTGGCGCTGGGACGAGTAGCCGGATTCCGATCCCGCCAGCTCCTCGCCGTAGCCGCCGAGGAAGCCTTGAACCGGACGCTCGGGCGCGGCAGCGCCGCCGGGCTTCCGCTCGATCGCGAGGCGATAGAGCCGGCCGGCCTCCGGATGGTCGCCGTGGGCCTTGAGCCAGCTCGCGAGCTCGTCGTACTTCGAACGGTATTTCGCGTGGGTGTAGCGCTGGGCGAGCACCGCGCCGAGCAGGCGCTTGTCCTTTAAGAGCTTGATTTCCTTGTCGGCCTGGGCCCAGGAGGCCTCGGACTGGAGGCGGAAGATCTCGGCGTAGCGCTCCGCCTGATCGGCGCTCAGCACCTGCGGCAGGGTCTGGCTCGGATCGACCTTGAAGCCGTCGAAGAGGTTCTTCGGCAGCGACGCCTGCTCGGTCGCCGCCTGACGGAGGCTTTCGATCTTGGCGGCATCCAGACGCGACGGGTCGGCCGCTTCGACGCGGGCGCCGGTCGTCAGAGCCATGAGGCCGGCAGCGAGCGCCAGCGCGCGCGTCCTGTTACGGACGCGGGTAGGTCCCCTCTCCCTCATGGGAGACTCACCTAACGGATGGAACTGGTCGAAGCAAGCCTAGGATTTACACCGAATTCTCACGGCCGTTCCCAGACTACGGTAAAATTTTTCGAATAACGTGTAAGTTCAGTTCGTTATCCCGCGTCGCTGAGACGCAGTTTCAACGAAAGAAAATCTCGCCAGGCCTCTCGCTTTTGTCCTGGGGACCTCAACAAATACGCAGGATGTAGTGTCGGTATTGCTGGAATAACCGGCAAGCTCTCGTCAGTTCTATACTCGAACCAGCGGCCGCGAAGACGGAGGATCCCTTCCGTTTGATTGAGGATGGTCTTGGCCGAGGTCCCGCCCAGAAGAACCAGGACGTCCGGGCGGACCAGCTCGATATGGCGGACGACGAACGGCAGGCATTGCTGGATTTCCTGGGGCGTCGGCTGGCGATTTCCCGGGGGCCGCCAGAACAGAATATTGGTGATATAGGCCGAGGTACGGTCGTACCCGATCGCCTGGAGCATGCGGTCCAGCAGCTTGCCGGAGAGGCCGACGAAGGGCTTTCCCTGGCGGTCCTCGTCGGCTCCCGGCGCCTCGCCGACGAACATCAGCTTGGCGCCCGGATTGCCGTCGGCGAAGACGGTGTTGGTCGCGGTCTTCTTGAGCCCGCAGCCGTCGTAGACGCGAACCGCCTGCTCGAGCTCGGCGATCGTCTTGCACGAAGCCGCCAAGGCCTTGGCGTCCTGGGCGACCAGCGGTGTCGACGCCGGGACCGGACGCGGGGGAGATGCAGCCGGCCGGATCGCCGGGCGCGGCGGCAGAGGGGCGGCGGCCCCGGCGAATGCAGGGGGGGCCTCGGCGACACCTCTGGGCGTCGCGGGCGGGGGTGCCGGGATGGCCGGCCCTGAAATCGAAGGTTGGGGCCGGGTGCGGTCGACCGGCTCGTCGAGGATCGCTTCGTCGGCGCCGGCGGCCACCTGCCAGGCGAGCAGGGATGCCGCGTCCGCGTCGCTGAGATCGGAAGTCTGCACCATTCTGCGAGGGAGCCTATCGCCCCGCCTTGGCCTTGGACAGCCTGACGACCCTGCGATACATCTTTCGGAGCTCCATAACCCAAGATCAAGAAGCCGATGACGCGCGAGCGCATGGAATACGACGTGGTCGTGGTCGGCGCCGGTCCTTCCGGCCTCGCCGCCGCGATCCGCCTGAAGCAGCTGTCGGCCGAGGCCGGCCGCGAGGTCTCGGTCTGCGTCATCGAGAAGGGCTCCGAGGTCGGCGCCCACATTCTCTCCGGCGCGGTGGTCGAGCCGCGGGCGCTCAACGAGCTGATCCCGGACTGGAAGGAGAAGGGCGCGCCGCTCAACACGCCGGTCGCCGAAGATCGCTTCCTGCTGCTGACGAAGAAGAGCGCCTGGCGCCTGCCGACGCCGCCGCAGATGAACAACCACGGCAACTACATCGTCAGCCTCGGCAACGTCGTGCGCTGGCTCGGGACTCAGGCCGAGGAGTTGGGCGTCGAGATCTATCCGGGCTTCGCCGCCGCCGAGGTTCTCTACGAGGACGGCCGCGTCGTCGGCGTCGCCACCGGCGACCAAGGCATCGGCAAGAACGGCGAGAAGACGTCGTCCTACACCGAAGGCGTCGAGCTTCGCGCCCGCTTCACGCTGTTCGCCGAAGGCGCGCGCGGCTCGCTGACCAAGACTCTGGTGCAGCGTTTCGGCCTTCGCGACGAAGCCGAGCTCCAGACCTACGGCATCGGCGTCAAGGAGCTGTGGGAGGTCGATCCGTCGCAGCACCACCTCGGCCGCGTCGTGCACACGATCGGCTGGCCGCTCGACAGCGCCACCTATGGCGGCTCGTTCCTCTATCACCTGGAGAACAACCAGGTCGCGGTCGGCTTCGTGATCGGGCTCGACTACGAGAATCCCTATCTCGCGCCGTTCGAAGAATTCCAGCGCTTCAAGAACCATCCCGAGATCCGTCCGATCTTCGAAGGCGGACGCCGCGTCTCCTACGGCGCGCGCGCGATCAACGAGGGCGGCTTCCAGTCGATCCCGAAGCTGACGTTCCCGGGCGGCGCGCTCATCGGCTGCGCCGCGGGCTTCCTCAACGTGCCCAAGATCAAGGGCAGCCACACCGCGATGAAGTCCGGCATGCTCGCGGCCGAGGCGACCTTCGCCGCGCTGGCCGACGCGTCCGCGACCGAGATCGCAGGATATCGCGCCGCGCTGGAGAAGAGCTGGGTCTGGGAGGAGCTGAAGGGCGTGCGCAACATCCGCCCCGGCTTCAACGGCGGCATGTGGCTCGGCCTCGCGCATGCGGCGATCGACACATACCTTTTCCGCGGCAAGGCGCCGTGGACGTTGCACCACCACGCCGATCACGAAAGCTTGAGGCCGGCGGCGCATTTCACGCCGATCGAGTATCCGAAGGCCGACGGCAAGGTCACCTTCGACCGCCTCTCCTCGGTGTTCATCTCGAACACCAACCACGAGGAGAACCAGCCGCCGCACCTGAAGCTGATCGATCCGAGCGTGCCGGTGGCGGTGAATCTCGCGCTCTACGAGGCCCCGGAACAGCGCTACTGCCCGGCCGGCGTCTACGAGATCGTCGGGCGCGAGGAAGGCTCTCCCAGGCTGCAGATCAACGCGCAGAACTGCGTCCACTGCAAAACCTGCGACATCAAGGACCCGACCCAGAACATCAACTGGGTCGTGCCCGAGGGTGGCGGCGGGCCGAACTATCCCAATATGTAAGATCCCGACTCCTTAAAGCCCTTCAGGCGATGGAACGCATGCCGGCCTCCTCCCGCACCCCGCTCGTCTTTCTTCTCGCAGCCTCGCTGTCGGCCTGTGCCGCCGGCGGTGCCGCGCCGGACAAGCTGCCGCTCGCGTCGACCGCGTCGGGAAATTTCCTCTCCGGCCTCGCCGCCCAGCGCGGCAACGATCCGGGTGCCGCGGCCGAGTACTACGGCGCCGCGCTCAAGGCCGATCCGGGCGATCCGCAGCTTCTGCTGCGCGGGCTCGCCGTGGCGCTCCAGGACGGCCGTGGCGATACCGCGACAGATCTCGCCGGCCGTCTGATCCAGCTCGAGCCCGGCAATGCCTTCGCGACGCTGACGCTCGCGCTCGCCGACGCCAAGGCCGAGCGCTACGCCGAGGCCGAGAAGCGCCTGGCGACCTTAAGGCGGGCAGGGCCCAACGCGATCCTGGTGCCGATGCTGATCGCCTGGGCCCGCGCCGGGCAGAAGAATTTCGACCAGGCGGTCGAGTCGCTGGAGACCGGGGGCAGTCCGCAGGCCGAGCTGACCAACATGTTCCAGCTCCACGCCGCGCTGATCAACGAGCTCGGCGGCCGGACCGAGGCGGCGGAAAAGAACTACCGCACGGTGCTCACCGGCGAATCGACATCGCTTCGCACCGTGCTCGCCGCCGGCCGCTTCTTCGAGCGCACCGGACGGCCGAACGAAGCCGAGCCGATCTACCAGAAATTCACCGAGCGCTCGGCCGATCCGATCTATGTGCAGGTCGACCTTGCGCGGGCGCGGGCGAAGGGCACGCCCCCGCAGCCGATCGGCAAGGCATCCGACGGCATGGCCGAGGCGTTGTTCGACCTGGCCTCCGCGCTGCAGTCGGAACGGACCGGCGATCTCGCCCAGATCTACGTGCAGTCGGCGATATGGCTTCGCCCGAACTATCCGGCGGCGAAGCTGCTGCTCGGCAGCCTGCTCGAATCCGAGCAGCGCTACGCCGAGGCGAACGCCGCCTACGACGCCGCCGGCAGCGATGCGACCTATGGCTGGTCGGCGAAGCTGCACATCGCGAGCAACCTCGACCAGATGGGCAAGAGCGACGAGGCGGTCAAGGTGCTCGAGGCGATGGCGAACGAGCAGCCTGAGCGCATCGATGCGCTGGTGCGCTTAGGGGACCTCTGGCGTTCGAAGGTCAAGCAGCCGGGACCGTTCCCCGAATACGATCGCGCTCTCGCGGCCTACGATCGCGCCGTCGCCCGCGTGGGGACTCCGCAGCAGCAGCACTGGTCGCTGTTCTTCTCGCGCGCGGTGGTGCTCGAGCGGTCCGGCCGCTGGGCGCGGGCCGAGCCGGATCTGCTGAAAGCATTGGAGCTCGAGCCCGAGCAGCCGAGCGTACTCAACTATCTGGGATACTCCTGGGCCGACCAGCGGCTCCATCTCGACAAGGCGCTGCCGATGATCGAGCGCGCGGTCGAGCTTCGCCCGCGCGACGGCTACATCATCGACTCTCTCGGCTGGGTGCACTTCCGCCTGGGGAACGTCGAGAAGGCGCTGGGATACATGGAGCAGGCGGTCGAGCTTCGTCCGCAGGATCCGACCATCAACGACCATCTCGGCGACGTCTACTGGCGCGCCGGCCGTCGCGCCGAGGCCCGCTTCCAGTGGGAGCGCGCGCTCAGGCTGGAGCCGGAGCCCGAAGCGGTGCCGCAGATCCAGAAGAAGATCATCGAGGGCCTGCCTCCCCCGTGAGACGGCTTCGGTGATCCGCCCATCGTGATCCACGTCAGGGCTCACGCGAAGGTCAATCTCTACCTGCATGTCGTCGGCAAGCGCGCCGACGGCTATCACCTGCTCGACAGCCTCGTCGTCTTCGCCGACCTGCATGACGACATCGTCGCCGAGGCCGCCGACGATCTCAGCCTCGCGATCGACGGGCCATTCGCCGAGGCGCTGGCGGGCGAGTCCGACAATCTCGTGCTGCGCGCCGCGCGCGGGCTCTCCGCCTTTCATCGCATCGAGCCGAAGGCGAAGCTCAAGCTGACCAAGCGCATCCCGGTCGCCGCCGGCATCGGCGGCGGTTCCGCCGACGCGGCCGCGACCTTGGACGCGCTCTCGCGGCTGTGGTCGGTCGAGATCCCGATCGCGCTTCTGCCGAAGCTCGGCGCCGACGTGCCCGCCTGCCTCGCCGGTCGGCCCCTGTTCATGTCCGGCATCGGCGAGCAGCTCGCACCCGCGCCGGCATTGCCGCCGACCTCGATCCTGCTGGTGAATCCCGGCGTCGCGGTCGCGACCAAGGACGTGTTCCGGGCGCGCAACGGGCCGTTCAGCCAAACGGCGCCGTTCAACGTGGCGCCGCTCGATGCGCAACGCCTCGCGCGCTTCCTGCTTCATCGCAAGAACGACCTCACCGCCGCGGCGACGATCCACGCGCCCGAGATCCGCGAGGCGCGCGAGCGCATCGGCGCCACCGAAGGCTGCCTGCTTGCGCGCATGTCCGGCAGCGGCGCCACCGTGTTCGGTCTCTATGCGTCGGACGAGGAGGCGGCGCGTGCCGCGGCCGCGATCGCTGGCGAGCGTCCGGCGTGGTGGTGCTGGAGCGGCGCGATCCGGAGCTAGCGCCGCTGTCCCGCGGCGGCGGTCGGCGACAGCGACGGGCCCAGCTTCACGGTGAGAAGCTCGAGCAGTTCTTCCGAGGCGAGACCGGTCTGCGGCAGGCCGCTGTCGCTCTGGAATTTGCGGATGGCCTGACGCGTCTTGTCGCCCAGCATGCCGTCGATGCGACCGGCGTCGTATCCCAGCTCGGTCAGCATGTGCTGGACGGCGCCGATCACCTCGGTCGACGGCTTCGCATCGGCGGCCTTGGCCGGATCCGGCTTCGGCGCCGGCTTCTTCGCCAGCGCCGCGCGCGCGTCGGGATCGCCCATCAGCGCCGCGCGGCTCAGGAACGCGCGCGCGCCGCTCGGGTTCGCCGGCCCGCCCAGGCCGGACTCGGCGAGGACGGCGAGATTGTAGAAGGCCTTCGCGATGCCCTGATCGGCCGAGCGCTTGAACCAGCGCTGCGCCTCGCCGTAGTCGGTCGGGATGCCGCGTCCTTGCGCGTAGAAGACCCCGAGATTGTACTGCGCGCGCGCGTGTCCCTGCTCGGCCGCCGAGTGATACCAGAGCAGCGCCCGCACATCGT
Source organism: Rhodospirillaceae bacterium (assembly GCA_016792585.1). GTDB lineage: Bacteria > Pseudomonadota > Alphaproteobacteria > SHVZ01 > SHVZ01 > SHVZ01. The sequence goes on along the minus strand of JAEULB010000109.1, from coordinate 14,594 downwards.
CGGCGCCGACTCCGAATCCGTGCTCGTAGAGGACACCGAGATTGTATTGCGCGCTGGCATTGCCCTGGACCGCGGCCTCGCGGAACCAGTAGGCGGCCTTGCCGTAGTCCGGATTGCCGGTCTCGGGCTGCGCCGCCATCACGCCGAGCTCGTACTGCGCCTTCACGTCCCCGCCACGCGCTGACTTTTCGAGATCGTCGGCCTCGCGCGCCGGCGCCGGCGCTTCGGTCGGCTGCGTCAGCGTCGGAAAGCCTTGCGCGGAATCTGAGGGCGGCGGCGTCACCGTCGGTGGAGGTGCTGTCGACGGAGTCGGAGGCGGAAGCGCCGCGGTCTGGGGCGACGCCGATGCGGGCGCCGGCGCCGATGGCGGCGGTGGCGGAACGGCCGCGGCCGGTGGCGGCGCGGCCGGGCTCGCGCTCGGCGGCGGCGGCAGAGCGGTGGACGGTGGCGCGGAAGCCGGCGTCGCGCTGTGGGTCGCGGCGACGGGAGCCGGCATGACCGGCGTCGGCGGCGGCACCGCGGACGCGGGCGGCGGCGCCGGCGTATCGACCTTCGGCGCCTCCGCTTTCGGAGGCTCCGGCTTGGGCGGTTCAGCCGGTGTCGTCGGAACTTGCGCGGTCGGAATCTGCGCCGGCTTCTCTGGCTCGGCCGGCGCGTCCTCGAACAGGCTCTTGATGTCGTCGATCCAGTGACGCGCGGTCTCGTCGGCGGCGATCACCAGGCGGCGGCCTTCGACGAGCGCACGGTCGACGGTCTCGGCGACCGGATCGACCAGGCGCGGCGGCAGCCCGATCAGCTCGCCATGGTCGAGCACCAGGACCGCCGAACCGGCGCCGAGCGCCAGCGCCAGGAGCGCGCCGGCGACCGCACCGACCGCCTGGCGGAAGCGGCTTCGGCGCGCCGGCTTCCGCTCGCGCGGCTTCGCCCAGGAGCGTCGGTTCGGGCGCTCCTCCGGGATCGCGGTCTCGGCGGCGAAGACGATCGGCTCCGGCTCGGGCTCCGGGACCTTGAAGCGTTCGAAATCGTCGTCCGGCGGGGGCACCGGCGTCGGGAAGTCGTCCGCTGCCGGCTGGGCAGTCGGGGCGGGGGGTTCGGGCCCGGGCTCCTCGGGAACCCGAAAGCGCTCGAAATCGTCCGCGGGCGGCGCCGGCTCGGGTTCCTCGGGAACGCGGAAGCGTTCGAAGTCGTCGTCGAGGGACGGGGGCGGCGGCTCCTCGACCGGCGCTGCCGCCGGTTCCGGCGGCCGGGCGCGGCCGCTGACCCGCGCGTGCTCGATCTCGACCAGCCGGTGGGCGAGTTCCTGGACCTTGAGCGCCACCGGGATGACCATGTCGCCCGAGCGGTTCTCGGCCCGTTCGACGCCGGCTTCCAGCGACCGGACCTCGGCCCGCTGGGCCGCGGCCATCACCTGGTTCAGCTCCTGGGCTTCCGGGGTCGGCGGGGCCGCGGCCAGCACGGACTCGTGCGAGCGGATCGCCTGCTCGATCCAGGCACCGACCGTCATGCCGGCGGCCTGGGCGGCATGGCGGGCGGTCTCGCGGGTCGTCCGCTCGACTCCCTTCACGCTCCAGGGGGCGACTTGGCTGCTCTTGCCGGTCATATCTGGCGTACTACCGAAGCCTCAGACTCAATATCTTGGGCCGCCGGGCCGTCGCGGCTCGGGTGCCGGAAGCGGCGGGGCTTCCAGGACCTCGAGCCGCCGGCCGATCTGCGAAAGCGCCTGGTCGAGGGGCTGCAGCGCCTCGAGCATCCGCCGCTCGACCGAGGCCAGCCGCTGCGCCAACGCCTCGATGTCGACCCGGAGTTCAGCCGGCGCCGGTACTGGCGGCTCGGGCCGGACGACGACCTGGTTGGCCTGGCCCAGGCGCTGGGCCGAAGCGGCGTCGATCAGGCGCGAGAGCCAGACTCCCATCGGCTCGCCCGAGGACATCGCCGCGGATTTGGCGATCTTCCGGGCTTCCGCCGATACACCTTTGATACTCCAAGGCATATTACCGGCTTCGGACATCCGGTCCTCCCCGTCATACCCAGTATGACCCAACCCCGGCGCACACGATACCAGAGGTCGGACCAGAGGGTAACCGGTAAGTCGCCCGGCTGTTGCGCGGGAGGCCCGACGGCATGCCGATGGCGCGTTGCCGGCCTTGGGGTTTTGAGGGTATGGTGCCCGCCGATTGCCTGTCGGCGGCATTGGGGCGTGGCCAAGCGGTAAGGCAGCGGTTTTTGGTACCGCGATCCCAGGTTCGAATCCGTGCGCCCCAGCCAGCCTTTCGGCGGCGATATATCAGGCAATTATAGAGTAAGTGTAAGGCCTTCGCGGGCTACCAGCGTCCCCAGGCGACGTTTGTCGGCCGCTTCGGCGATGCCGTCCATGAACGAGTCGTCGTGGCTCGGATCGTGGTGGAAGATCACCAGCCGCTTGGCCCCGGCCGCCTCGCATACCCGGATACCCTCCTCCCAGGTCGAGTGGCCCCAGCCTTTGAACTTCGGGTATTCCTCGTCGGTGTAAGTCGAGTCGTAGATCACGATGTCGGATCCCTCGATCAGCTCGCAGATCTTCCGGTCGGGCCCCTGGCCGTTGTGCTCGGTGTCGGTGACGTAGCAGATCGACCGGCCGCCATACTCGATCCGATAGCCGGTAGCGCCGTTCGGATGGTTGAGCGGCGCGGTCCTGAGCGTGACGCCCGGCCTCGGGGTCAGGGTCTCGCCGGCGACGAAGTCCTTGTAGGCGATGTCCGCCTTGAAGATCTCGATCGGCACCGGGAAGAGCGGCGGCATCATCATCTCGCAGAGCACGTCGCAGAGCTCGAGCCCCTGGACCTCCAGATGGCCTGCCCAGAAGCGGAAGCGGTTCTTCGGCATGAAGGCGGGGCCGAAGAACGGCAGGCCGCTGACATGGTCGAAATGGGTGTGGGAGAGGAATAGGTCGGCGTCCACCGCCCCGCCCTCGGCGAGCTTCCGCCCAAGCGGGCGCAGGCCGGTGCCGGCATCGAAGATCAGCAGGTGGTCGCCGCAGCGGACCTCCAGGCAGGAGGTATTGCCGCCATAGCGGAGCATTTCGGGCTCCGGGCACGCGATCGAGCCGCGGACCCCCCAGAAGGTGACGCTCAGGGCCGAATTGGACACCGGACGAACCTCAGATCACCAGGCGATAGCCGCCTTGCTCGGTCACCAAAATCTCGGCCTTGGCCGGATTGCGCTCGATCTTCTGGCGAAGCCGATAGACATGGGTCTCGAGCGTGTGGGTGGTGACGCCCGAGTTGTAGCCCCAGACCTCGTTCAGCAGCACCTCGCGGGCGATCGCCCGGGCGCCGGCCCTGAACAGGTACTTGAGGATCGCCGTCTCCTTCTCGGTCAGGCGGATCCGGCGGTTTTTCTCGGGATCCATCAACAGCTTGGAGGCCGGACGGAAGCGGTAGGGACCGATCGCGAACAGCGCGTCGTCGCTCTGCTCGTGCTGGCGGAGCTGAGCCTTGATGCGGGCGATCAGGACGCCGAGCCGGAACGGCTTGGTCACGTAGTCGCTGGCGCCGGCGCCCAGGCCCTGGATCGTGTCGGTCTCGGAATCCGCGCCGGTCAGCATGATGATCGGGGCCTTGAGCCCGCCTGAGCGCATCTGCTGGCAGACCTGGCGGCCGTCGCCGTCCGGGAGCCCGACGTCGAGCAGGACCAGGTCGACATGGTCGCGCTTGACCGCTTCCAGGCCCTCGGCGCCGGACTTCGCCTGTATGACTTCGAACTCTTGCTGCAGTTGCAGCTGCTCGGCCAGCACTTCCCGGAGATCGGGATCGTCGTCGACGATCAGCAGCGTCTTGGGCTTGGTCATCCCGGAAGGAGCCTTCGTGGGGACAGGCGGCGGCATTCCGAGCGTATCACGGCCGGAGGCTGGCGGCGACGGGAAGGTACTACCAGTATTAGGGGGCATCACTACCGGTCACACCAAGGATAGAGTTCATAGGTGCAGAAGCTCCGCGACGGTCCGAAACAACGGGTTAGCCTGATCGGCCAGCGAATCGACGATCGAGAAGTGATGGAGACCGGCCAGGCTCCGCGCTTCCACGTCCCAAGTGGCAGCCAGAGTGTCCTGGTGTCTGTGATACTCCTCACTCTCGGCGCTTCCGACCGCGAGAATGACCCGCCCGCCGCGCGGCCGGGCCAAGTGGATCGGGCTCAAGGCCCTGGCCTCGGCGGCGTCCATCCTGAGGGCGGCATTCAGGTAGGTGAGCCGGATCGGCTCAAGGTCGTAGAGGCCGCTTAGAGCCACCGCCCCGACCAGATCGGGGCCGGGGCCGGTCGCCGCCATCGCGGTCAGGTGGCCGCCGGCGGAATGGCCGGTGACCAGGATCCGCCTGCCGTCCAAGCCCAGGGCGTCGGCCTGGGACGCCACCCAGGCGATCCCTGCGCGGACCGAGGCGACCAGCTGGGTCATCGTCACCCCCGGGCAGATCGGGTAGCCCAGCGCCACGAAGGCCGCCCCGTTCCGGACCCAGGACCGGGCGAGGTAGCTGAAATGGGACTTGTCGAGCCGCTGCCAGTAGCCGCCATGGATGAAAATCACCACCGGCGGCTTCGCCGCCTTCGGCCGGAAGAGATCGAGCGTGTCGCGGGGACCAGGCCCATAGGCGATGTCGAGCGTGCCGCCGAGCTCGGCGCGGACCCGCGCCGAGGATTGCGGATACCGCGCCATGTACGTCGCGAAATCCGGGCAGCGCGCGCCGTTGTTGTACTGGAGGTCGAGGGCGGCCTGGTCGTAGGGGCCGAAGACGGGCGGGCCGGAGCCTGTGCTGGGTGCGGTCATGGGCCCCGATCAAACCTCGCTCTCCGCGACATTGGCAAGCCGATCCCGGCGCCCCGGCCGAGGCGCCGGACGGAGGGCGCCCAAGCGCTCCGCGTGAAAGCGCCGGCCAGCAGAGCCGATTAACTCTTCTTTGAAGTTTGGCCCCTAAGCTCGGCCGTGCAGAAACCCAGATCTGAACGGAAAGCCCGGGATCGTGTCCAGCGCGCGCTTGGATCAATCGGAGATTTTCTCGGCTCTTGGCAGGACGGCAGGCAAGATCCGCCGGGGGCTCGCACGCATCCTGACGCGCACCATCCCGGCCGAGCGCCTGATCATCATCGCCGCGATCGGGCTGGCGACGACGATCACCGGAGCCGTCGTCGTCATCGTGACGCATACCTACCGCGAGGTGCTCGCCGACGCCGAGCGCCGAACCCAGGACTTCGCCGACGTCCTCGCCGAGCACGCGATGCTGGTGTTCGACGACATCGACCGCACGCTTAAGGCGGCGAACCGGGCGCGTGATCTTCTGGTACGCGGCGGCCATTGGGGACCTGGGGCGGGCGATCGTCCCTATCAGGCGCTGCTCGAGCTGAGGCCCAGCGCCGGCGCCGCATCGAACCTCTCCTGGACCGACGAGAACGGCGACCGCCTCTACACCGCGCTGTCGCGCCACCCGCCGCCGCTCAACGTCGCCACGCGGCAGTATTTCATCAAGCATCGCGACGATCCGTCGATCGGCCTGTTCGTCGACAAGCCGAATCTATCCGGCCTCACCGGCAAGTATCTCGTCCCGGTCACGCGCCGCTTCGACCTGCCGGACGGGCGCTTCGGCGGCGTCACCACGCTGCTGGTCGACCCGTTCTACTTCTCGACCTTCTACCAGTCGACGACGCGCCGGCAGCAGCTGTTCATCCAGCTCACGCTGACCGACGGCACCGTCCTCGTCCGCGAGCCGTCGGCAGTCAGCATCGCCGGAAGCTCCATCGCCTCCGGCGCGCTGTTCACCGAGCATCTGCCGAAGGCCCCGTCCGGCACCTTCGCCACCGCCAGCGCCATCGACGGGGTCGAGCGTATCGTCAGCTACAAGCTCATTCCGAAGCTGCCGCTGGTGATCAGCGTCTCGATCAACAAGGAGCACGCGCTCGCCGAGTGGCATCAGGAAGTTCTCGTGCTCGTCGTCTTCTACATATCCCTGCTCGGCATGATCGGTGGCATCGCGTGGCTCGGCCTTCTCCAGCTGCGCCAGCGCGCGCGCCGGCAACGAGAGCAGGAGCTGGCGACGGAGCGCCAGCGCCAGGCCGAGAAGTACCAGGCGTTGAGCACGCTCGTCGGCGGCATCGCGCACGAGGTGAACAACGCCCTCCTGCCGATCATGACCTTCGGCGAGATGGTGGAGGAAGCGCTGGCCGAAGGCAGCTTCGAGCGCGACGCCGTCGGCCGGATGCGCCGATCGAGCGAACAGATCGACAAGCTCATCCAGCGCGTCCTCTCCATCAGCCGCGAAGAGGAGAAGGCCAGCCTGGAGCTCGACCTCGGCGGATTCGTCAATCGCCTCCACGAGTCGCTGCGCCAGGATCTTCCGAAGAACATCGCGCTGGCCCGGCGCGTCGACCCCGCCATCGGCACCGTGGTCGCGCCCGAAGACAAGCTGAAGCAGGTCTTCACCGATCTCGTGAGGAACGCGGCCCAGGCCATCGGCGCGGGGCCGGGAAAAATCGAGATCGCCGCCTCCGTGGCGTTCGAGCCCAACGGATCGATAGCGACATCGGGCGAGGACGGCTTCGTCAGGATCGACGTGACCGACGACGGTCCCGGCATCCCCCCTCTTATTCGCCAACGCCTGTTCGAGCCGTTCTTCACCACCAAGGAAGCCGGCAGCGGCATCGGCCTCGGCCTCTACACCGCGCGCCGCGTCGTAAGCGAGCTCGGCGGCTATCTCGACGTCGCGAGCGAACCCGGGAAAGGCGCCTGCTTCTCGGTGTATCTCCGGCGGGCCTTCGCACAGTAAGCTCCCGGGCCTCGGCCTCGAGCAGGAGCAGAACCATGACCAGGCCATCGGGCTTCGATCCGAAGTCCCTGCCGGAAAGCAATTCGACCAGCTACCCCGAGCCCTACCGCGACGGCGGCAGCAATCGCTGGTATCGCCGCGTCGGCGACCATGCGGGCCTGAAGAATTTCGGCGTCAACCTGACGCGGATCGTGCCGGGCGGCATGTCCTCGCAACGCCACTGGCACACGAAGGAGGACGAGTTCGTCTATGTGCTCGAAGGCGAGGCGACGCTGGTCACCGACGCCGGCGAGGAGATCCTGAAGCCCGGCATGTGCGCGGGCTTTCCAGCCGGCGCCGCCAATGGCCATCATTTCCGGAACCGCACGTCGAAGGACGTGCTGCTGCTGGTCGTCGGCGACCGCGTCCGCGAGGAAGAGTGCCACTATCCGGACGTCGACCTCCGTTACGGCCCGGACCCCGACGGCAAGTACGGTTTCACCCGCAAGGACGGCACGCCCTACTGACGCTGAGGCCGCGCTCGCCTATATCTTCGCCTGATGGGGGACACGAAGACGACCCAGGAACGCCGGCCCCGCGCGCTGATCGCCGTCGATCGCGCGCTGGCAGAACTTCGCCGCGGCGGCGTCGTCGGAGTGCGCGGGCCCGAGGGCCGGGTCGCGCTGATCCTCGCCGCCGAGATGGCAACGGCCGACGGCCTCGCCGAGCTGGCGCGTCTCTCCGGGTCCTCGCCGGTGCTGGCGGTCACGGGACGTAGGGTCGCGGCGCTCACCGGGCGCGACGGCACGTCCGAGGCCGTGCATACGCTGGCGCTGCCGGATGACAGCGACGAGCTCGCGATCAGGCGACTGGTGGACCCGACGCTCGGAACCGGAGGCATCGACGCGTCGATCGCGGTGCTGGCCGAGCCGCCGAAGAGCCTTGCGACATCGGCGATCCAGCTCGCCAAGCTCGCGCGCCTCCTGCCCGCGGCGCTGATCGCCTGGGCGCCGCCGGCCGAGCTCGACGAGATGCGGCGCTGGGCGCGCAGCCAGTCGCTGCTGCTGGTCGAGCGCGACGACGTCGCGGCATATCCCGGAATGACCGCCAGGCGGCTGACCAGGGTCAGCGAGGCGCGCGTGCCGCTGGCCGATGCGGAAGACGCGCGCGTCGTCGCCTTCCGCCCGCTCGACGGCGGCGGCGAGCACCTGGCGATCGTCGTGGGATCGCCGGATCCCGCGTCGCCGGTGCTGGTGCGGCTGCATTCGCAGTGCTTCACCGGCGACCTGATCGGCAGCCTCCGCTGCGACTGCGGCGACCAGCTTCGCGGCGCGATCCGCCAGATCGCCAAGGACGGATCCGGCATCGTGCTCTACCTGGCGCAGGAGGGCCGCGACATCGGCCTGGTCAACAAGCTCCGCGCCTACGAACTCCAGGACCGCGGCTTCGACACCTTCGATGCCAACGAAGCGCTGGGCTTCGATGCCGACGAGCGGGTGTTCCTGCCGGCGGCCGAGATGCTGCGCCAGCTCGGCATCGGCCGGGTCAGGCTGCTGACCAACAACCCGAAGAAGGTCGAGGCGCTGGTCGAGGCCGGGGTCCAGGTCGCCGACCGGGTCGGCCATGCCTTCCCCTCCAACGGCCACAGCGCCGCCTACCTCCAGGCCAAGCGCGACCGCGGCGGTCATCTGCTCTAAGGGGCATCTGCTGTAGGAGTTCCCGGCACGAATTGCCCAGGCAGAAGCGGGCCTTACGGAAATAAGCCTGTCTTTCCAATGGCGCTCCGCTGGCACCCTCCTTGCTTCCAGGGAGGCACCAGTTTCACAGCGGCCCCATGACTGACGTCGACCTTCGTTCCTTCCAGAGCCTTTCCCCGGCATCGCACGCTTCCGCGGTGTCGGGGACTTCTGTCTACAACAACCCCCAGAAGCCCTGGCAGGACGGCGACACCGCGAGCTTCAAGGACCTGCTCGCGATCATCAACCCGCTGCAGCACATCCCCGTCGTCGGCACGATCTACCGGGCGATCACCGGCGACCAGATCGCGGCGATGCCCAGCATCATCGGCGGCACGATCTTCGGCGGCCCGGTCGGCCTGGCGCTCAGCCTCGCCGACAACGCGCTCAAGGGCGAGACCGGCAAGAACGTCGGCGAGACCGTGGTCGCGAGCCTGTTCGGATCCTCCAAGCCCGCCGACGCCCCGGCCGAGCCGATGGTGGCCAAGGCACCCGAGCAGCCGGCCCGGCCGAAGCTGACCATCGACATCCCGGCGCCGCGTCCGGGCGAGACGACCCCGCAGCCCTTCGCCGACGGCAAGCCGCCGGTGATCATCGAGCTGCCGCAGCCCAAATGGGCACAGGATGCCGGCGGCGCGCGCCAGATGCCCGGCCAGCCGCCAAGCCAGAAGCCCGCCCCTCAGCAGGCGGCGGCCGAACCGGCGCCGCCGGCGGTGCCGACGGTTCCAGTCAAGGCCGGCATGCCGCTCTCCTTCCAGAGCGCGTCGGCGGTCCCGACCGTGCAGCCGCAGGCCCCGGCGCTTCCCGATGCGCCATCGCCGGCCAAGGCAACGAAGAAGAGCCAGACCGCACAGGACCGCTTCCGCTCGACCGACATCCCGTCGCCTGAGGCCGAAGGCAGCGGACCTTCGCGCGGCGGCGACCTCGTCGCCTCGCCGGTCGGAACCCCGATCACGCGCGACGCGGTGCCCGGCGCGATGTCGACCGCTCTCGAGAAATACGCGGCGATGATGCGCAGCCGGAACGCGCAGGGCAACGCGCCGCAGGTGAGCGTCCGCAGCTGAGCCTGCTGCAGCGCGCGCTCGACTTGGGCAGGGCCAGGGTCTGGGGTAGAAGCCGGGCGATGACGAGCAGCACCCTGGTCGCGACACCGACCGGTCCCGATCCCTGGTCCGCCACCGCCGAGTTCCGTGGCCGACGCTTTCGCGCCTCGATCGGCAGGAACGGCGTCGTCGCCGCCGAAGCCAAGCGCGAGGGCGACGGCATGAGCCCGATCGGCATCTGGCCGATGCGACGGCTCTTCTTCCGCCCCGACCGGGTGACGCCGAAGACCGCGCTCGCGGTCCGCGAGATCCGCCCCGAGGACGGCTGGTGCGACGCACCTTCCCACCCCGACTACAACCGGCTGGTGACAAAGCCCTTCGCTGCCAGCCACGAGGACATGTGGCTGGAGAGCGGGCTCTACGACCTGGTCGTCGACCTTGGATACAACGACGATCCGCCGGTCGCCGGCCGCGGCAGCGCGATCTTCCTGCATGTGATCCGCCCCGATCTCGGTCCGACCGCCGGCTGCCTCGCCCTTCCGCGGGAGGATCTGCTGGCCGTGCTCGCCGAGATCGGCCCCGACGGCGCGGTCGAGTTCCGCCCTCGTTGACGCACGTCGCTTGACCCCGGCGCGCGTTGCCGCGAGCTTAAGGCCAGGGATGCAGTCTGACGGCGGATGAACCGCCGCAGTCGCCGGGGGACTTGATGGACATCGCCGCCTGGGGTCAGTCCGTCCTCGATCTGATCGAGGCCAATGCGGGCTGGGCCGGACCGATCACCTTCGCGCTCGCCTTCGGGGAATCGATGGTGCTGCTCGGCCTGCTTCTGCCGGCGACGGTGGTGCTGGCCGGCGCCGGCGTGCTCGCGGGCTGGGGCGTGCTCGACTTCTGGACCTTGGTGATCTGGGGCGCTCCGGGCGCCTTCCTCGGCGACGCGGTGTCGTTCTGGCTCGGCCGGCGCTGCGGGCCGCTGATCCTCGGCCTCTGGCCGATGAGCCGCAGGCCGGATCTCGCCGAGCAGGGCCGCGCCTTCTTCCTTCGCCACGGCGGCAAGAGCGTGTTCATCGGCCGCTTCTTCGGACCGCTGCGCGCGATGGTGCCGCTGATCGCAGGCATGATGGGCATGCGGGCGCTTCCCTTCCAGCTCGCCAACGGCGCCTCCGCGATCCTGTGGATCATCGGCATCATGGCGCCGGGCGCGATGGTGGGATTTGGGATCGAGGAGGTCGTGCATCACCAGGACAAGCCGGTGGGATACGTGGCGTTCGCGGTGGGGCTCGCGGTGACGGTGATGCTGGTGATCTGGCTTCGGCGCCAAGTTTAAGACAACGGTCGCTCGCCTAGTGGCGTAAACGCGTCGTGAGCTCCGAGCGAAACGAGACCGTCATCGCCTCCCGAACAACATCGTCACGTTCACCCGCCGGTTCTCGTACCCCTCTTTGAACCTGAGCGGCGCGGTCGCGTGGAAGAGATCGGAGTTGAAGATCACCGCGCGGTTCTCGCGATGAGGCACGTTGATCGGCGCGACCCCGGCCGATTCCAGGAAGCGCCGGATCTTCTTCCGGTCCTTGTTGTAGTCGTCGAAGTTCCATTCGGCAGGCGCCTCGACCGGCCAGACCATGAGACCGCCGGTCTCCGGATTCAGGTTGGCCTCGTCCGGGGTGATCCAGAAGTTCACGTTGACAGCCGCGTTGTCGCCGTGGATGCCGATGCCTTCCATCCTGGGCTCGTACTTGTAGGCCCACATCTGGGTCAGCCGGTGATCGGCAAAGATCGCCGGGAGCGCGCGCGTGAGATCCTCGGCGATCTGGAACAGCAGCGGGCAGCAGAAACCGTCGCCGGCGTATGTCCCGAGATAGGCGCGGCGCGTGCCTTCCTCATGGAAGTTGTGGCCGACCTCGTTCCAGATCGTCGAGTCCAGGCAGAAGCGGCGGAGCGCCTCCAGCGCCTCGGCCGTCAGCAGCCCGTCGAGGAAGCAAACGCCCGGCGGCACCGCATAGCGCCGCTCGATCTCGCGTCGGTCCCAGCCGCTCCCGAGCACGCCTGCCGGCTGCGCCGGCGTATCGCGCCAATGGACGATGCGGGCGTAGCTCTCGGCGATCGGCCCGAGTTCGCTCTGCGACAGCATCACCGTCGTGGCCTCGCCGTGGACACGTTCGATCTCGCCCTTCATCGCGCGGTAGTCGGCGACGATCGTGGCGAAATCGGCCGGCAGGTCGCCGCGCTCGACGAGATAGGAGAGCTGCTCGATGTCGTGGCTGAGCTTCGGCGCATTGATCGCGAGCGGCGGCCCCGGCGGCGGCAGCGGCGAGCCGTCGGCCGGCCACCAGCGGCTGCCGCGCCTGGCGATGAGGCCCGAGCGGAAGCAGCGCACGGCCTCGTCGTAGCGGCGCTGCCCGACATGGAGCCAGCCGAGCCCGGTCCACGCTTCGCTTGCCTGCGGGTTCAGGTCGGTCGCCTCCCGGAAGCGTTGCGCCGCCTCGTCCTCGCGGCCCAGCGCGCGCAGCACGCCGGCGAGAGCCACGAGAACGCGCAGCAGCGTCGGCTGCCGCCGGATCGCCTGCGTCAGCGGCTCGAGCGCGTCGGCGGGCCGTCCGAGATCGGCGAGCGACGTGCCGAGCACCGTGTAGGCGGCAACCAGGTCCGGATCGAGACGCGAGGCCTTGCGCGCCTCGCGCACCGCCTCCTCGTGCTGCCCGTCGGCACGATAGGCAAAGGCGAGATTGCAGCGGATCATCGCCACCTTGGGCGCCCGGCCGACGGCCTTCTTCAGCGCGTCGATCGCCTCGCGACGGCGATTGCCGCCGAGCGCGGCGAGCCCGAGGAAGTTGAGCGCGTCCGGATTGTCGCGCTCGCGCTCGAGCACGCGCCGGCTCATCTCCTCGACCTCGAGCAGCGCGCCGCGGCGAAGCGCATCCGCCGCTTGCGCGAGGAGCCGGTTCCGGTCGAGCTCGCCGAACGCCGGACCCCGCGGTCCGGTCACCCGCGCGCCCCGAAGATCGCCGAGCCGACGCGCACATGCGTCGATCCGTGGCGGATCGCGAGCTCGAAGTCGCCGCTCATGCCCATGCTGAGCTGCGCCAGGCCGTTGCGCCGGCCGATCTCGCTTAGGCGATCGAAATGCGGCGACGGGTCGCCCTCGGCCGGCGGGATGCACATGACGCCGTCGACGACGAAGCCCGCGAGCCTCGCCGCATCGATCAGGGCGTCGGCCTGGTCGGGATCGACGCCGGCCTTCTGCGGCTCGCGCCCGATGTTCACCTGCACCAGCACGCGCGGCCGGCGTCCGGCCTGGTCGGAGGCCTTCGCCAGCGCCTCGATCAGCTTCGGGCGGTCGATCGTCTCGATCACGTCGAAGAGCCTGACCGCGTCCTTGGCCTTGTTGGTCTGCAGCGGGCCGATCAGGCGGAGCTGCAGGCCGGTGTGACGGGCCCTGAGGCCGGGCCACTTGGCCTCGGCTTCCTGGACGCGGTTCTCGCCGAAGATGCGCTGGCCCGCGGCCAGCGCCGCCTCGAGGCCGGGCACCTCGACGGTCTTGGAGACCGCGACCAGCGTGACGTCCGCGGGCTTACGATCGGCGGCCGCAGCGGCATCGGCGATGCGGCGGCGAATATCGGCGAGATTGGCGGCAATGTCGGTCATGTGCGCGAGGAAGACTCGACGGAGGGAGGCCTTACTTATACTCCGGCGGCACGTAGCCGAAGCGCTCCATCTGCTCGCGATGGTCCGAAACGATGCGCTGCACCTGTTCGGGGGTGAGATCGTGGCGCCACTGGCCGGCCTCGCCCTTGCGGAAGAAGGCCTCGGCCTTTGCCGGCCGCTCGATGAACCCCTTCGCCTTTTCCTGGTTCTTCAGGACCTTGAACGACGACTGCTTGATCGCCTTGTCGAGCCGGTCGCGCGGCGCGTTGATGCCGAGGAACTTGGCGACGGCGCCGAAGCTCTTGAACGGGCTCTCCAGCATGTCCTCGTAGCGCAGCACCAGGAGCCGGGGGTTGGGCTTGCCGGTCCAGCTTTCGACATGCTGCGACCACGAGCTCATGAACTCGTAGACGTGCTTCTCCGACGGCGTGGTCCGGGCGCCCTTCTGCGCCATCACGTCGATCACCTCGTCGATCGAGATCGATAGGTGATGGGAATAGGAGACCGCCACGTCGAGCGGGTTGCGGACGACGTAGATCGCGCCGACCGTGACCTCCATGTTGACCGTCGGATGGCCGCGGTCTTCCAGGAGTGCGTTGTGCGTCTTGGCGAAGACGGTATCGGGGAACGACTTGGTCAGCTCGCGATGGACCTGCGGGCGGATCCGGGCGACGTCGTCGAAGCTGTATTCGTTCCAGGGCCTGGGATCGAACTGGCGATAGAGGATCGTCTGGCTTTCGCCAGCCGTGAACTCCATCAGCTTGTTGATGTCGTAGGGCTGGTCGGGGTTCCGCATGAAGTTGTGCAGGAACGCGCGCAGCCAGGTGTTCCCGGACTTCGGATACGAGGCGAGCCAGAGAATTCCGCCCATGACGAGATCCGGGGATCAGACAGCCTGAAAAGAAAAGGGGAGCGGCCGAAGCCGCTCCCCCTAACCGACGAAGACGAGAGCTTAGAAGCTCGCGCCGAGGCCGAAGGTGAGCGTGGTCGCCGACGGATCGGTGCCAGTCACGTTGTCGCGCTTCTGGTGCGACAGGGCGGCCGCGAGGCCGACGCCGCCACCGAGCACGTAGCTGGCAGCCACCATGAAGTGGTTCAGCTTGTTGCGGCCACCGCCAGCGATGTCCGAACGGCCCTGCTGGAAGAAGCCACCGAGGGTCCACGGACCCATGGTGTACATCAGAGCGCCGCCGACGGCCGAGTCATCGAGACCGTTCGCACGGCCGTCGTTGACCTTGCCGTACTGGATGCTGGCTTCCCAGCCCGCAACCTGCAGGAAGGCGTCAACGCGATAGGCGTAGACGTTGGTGCGACCCGCGGTCTCGGTGTTCGAGCCGGTGTATCCGGCATCGACGCCGAAGGTGGTGTCGCCGAACTTGCCCCGATAGTCGGCAGCGATCGACCAC